>JAFTWG010000031.1 GCA_017465405.1 Alphaproteobacteria bacterium | reverse complement strand
GTCTGCTCTTGAAAATCAATTACAATGGTATGATGACCAGTTCAGGTATCATCCAAACTGGGAAGAATATGACCGCTACATTGATGAAGGCATTACCGGAACTCAAGCTAAAAAGCGTCCGTCTTTCTTAAAAATGATTGAAGATGCAAAACAACACAAATTTGATTTGATTGTTACTCGTGAGGTCTGCCGTTTTGCAAGGAATGTTGTCGATACACTTGTTGTCACAAGAGAACTTAAAAACATAGGTGTTGAAGTTTTCTTTATTGATGATAATATCTGGACTATGGACGGCGATGGTGAATTAAGACTTTCGCTCATGGCAACACTTGCCCAGGAAGAAAGCAGAAAAACGTCCGAACGAGTTAAAGCAGGACAAAAAATCAGTCGTGATAATGGTGTTCTTTATGGCTGTGGGAACATTCTTGGATATGACAGAGTGGGCAGCACTTATGTTATTAATGAAGAACAAGCTGAAACTGTCAGAATGATATTTGATCTCTATATTGAAGGTAACGGCTCAATGAAAATAGCCGGAATTTTAAACGAAAGAAAGCGAAAAACAGCAACCGGTTTAATAAAATGGACAACTTGGAATGTCATGCGTACCATAAAGAACGCAACTTATACAGGTACGATATGCTATAACAAATCTCGGAGCAATAACTATCTTGAACAACGCAGGATTTCCAATCTTGATATGGATACTTATGAATATGTCAAAGGCGATTTTCCCGCTATTGTTTCATGGGAAGTATGGAACAAAGCACAAGAAATCAGAATTAACAGAAAAAGAGAAACTCTTGTCACAGAAGAAAAAACTAACATTGCTTACAGAGAATCAAAGGACATTTGGGTACAAAAGTTAAAATGTTCTTGCGGCTCTTCATTCAGACGAAATCAATGGAATAGACACGCAGATGGTTCCAAAACTTTTGGCTACCAATGTTACAATCAAATTAACAACGGAAGCAAAAGCAAACGTGAATCCATGGGACTCGATAGCACGGGATACTGCGATATCAAAATGATTGCTGCGTGGAAACTTGATTACATGGCAAAACTTATATTTGAACATCTTTGGAAAGACAGAAAAGAATCAATTCTTATTGCATTAAATTTCGTAAAGAAGTATTATAAAAATGAAAAGAGTTTTGCGGCTAACTCTACTCAAAAAATACAAAGGGAACTTGAGATTGCCGAACAAAAACTCGCCAATCTTGTTAATATGAGAATCTCTGGTGAAATCACTTCTGAAGAATACAAACCCCTTCGCGATAAGATCAACAGTGAAATTACCAACCTAAAAGAAGCTTTAAAGAATCAGCCGGATATTTCTTCGAAAAGCACTAAACCAGATTACAAAACCATAGAAAAGGTTTTAAACACATATCTTGATTTTGAAGAAGAAAAGATTCATCCGGCAATAATTGATAAGTTTGTAGAGAAAGTGGTGCCGATATCCAACAGCTCTTATGTATGGTATATTAATCTCAGTGGAAACACTCGTGCTCATGCTAATCTTATACTCAATGGCAAAAAGGAGAATCCTGTATTCAAGTTGGAGGATATTGAATACGGTTTCCCTTTACAAAGCCGTGAGCACGGCTTAATATGCTCAAATCAAACAACTCTTAGCACGCCTACCTATGATACTTCGTTACAGCACAGGCTGCAATCAGAAACAAATAATTTATAAATTTCCGCATGAGCATGCGGTTTAACAAAAAGCGAGCACCGTTTTCGAAACGGTGCTCGCTTTTTTGTTGTGCCCATATATGCAGCCTGTGCCGGTTTATTTTCGGATTTTGTACGGTTATTTTATCTTTTCATAGCATTTGCTTTCTTCTGTCGCTTTCTCACGCCGCACGTTTTTTTCGGATATTCACAGCTATCATCAAAATTTATATTTATACAATATTTTATGTTTTATACTAATAAAAATACACCGTTTGCATAAATTTTGCTTATATAGAATATGATTAGAATTTATATATAACAACATTGCATAAAATCGTTTTGTATTATTATTCAAATTTTGTAATTATTCACTATTAACATCTTTTTGATTTTGTGCTATTATAGTTTCAATCAATTTAAATCGTTGAAAAGAGGTCTTAAAGATGAAATTCAATTCTAAAAAACTCTTTGCTGCAGTTCTGGCTCTTATCATGGTTTTCAGCTTTGCAGCATGTTCCGGCGGTGCAAACTACACCGAAAACAACACCGAATACGTAATTGGTGTTTCCGGCCCTCTTACCGGCGGCGCAGCAGTATATGGCGTTGCGGTACAGAATTCCGCACAGATGGCTGTTGATGAAATCAACGCAGCCGGCGGTCTTAACGGCGTAATGTTCAAATTCATCGCAACCGATGATACTAATGATGCAACCAAAGTTACCGCAAACTATGCTTCCATGCTCGAAGGCGGCATGCAGGTTTCTCTCGGCTGCGTAACTACCGCTCCCGGTCTTGAATTCAAACAGCTTTCCGTTGAAGACAATATATTCTTTCTTACTCCCTCCGCTTCAGGCGATAAGATTCCGGAATTTGAAAACGGCTATCAGATGTGCTTTGCAGACGGTAACCAGGGTAAAGTTGCAGCAGAATATGTAAACTCCCTCGGTCTTTCCGAAATCGGTATTTTCTATAAATCCGACGACGCATATTCCAACGGCATTTTTGAACAGTTCAAAGAAAACCTTGATCCTTCTATTGCAACTGTTGAAACCGTTTTTAACGGCGAAGCTTCCGACTTCTCTACCCATATTTATTCCCTAAAAGACTGCTCCAACAACTTCATGAC
>JAFTWG010000014.1 GCA_017465405.1 Alphaproteobacteria bacterium | reverse complement strand
GGTATTGAAGCCGGTGCAGATATTCAACATGATTTGAATAACAAACTCGGTATTTTCGCATCATATCGTCAAGGTAACTACGAAATGGACGGTAAAGGAGAAAAATATTACTCAAATATCGGAAGTGAAATCGATATCGACAGTTATTTATCCGGTTTATATTATCGTTATGACCATAATAACTGGTATGCTTTTGCTACTGCTTATGCCGGAATGCAAAGTGCCGAAATCAAAACCGATGACGGTATATCCGCTGATACTGACGGTATAGAATTTGGCGGAAGTATTGAGGGTGGATATAACTATGCTTTAAGCAGAACCTTATCAGTAACCCCGAGTTTAGGTGTATTCTACTCACAAATCAGCTATGATGATGCAACCGACAGTGCCGGTAAAACGGTAGAATATAACGACTTGAAACAAGTTGAATTAGAAGCCGGAGCAAAATTTGCTCATACACAATATACCGACGATGGTTTCTATTCATTGTACGTCAAACCGAGTGTTGTTCAAACCTTAGTTGATGGCGATGAAATAGATGTAACCGAACTTGGTAAAGTTGATACTATTGATGATAAAACCTTGGGTCGCATTGAAATCGGGGGCAACTATGGTTTCAATGACAACTGGTCGGCTTATGGTTGGGCTAACTATACCTTCGGTTCAGATTATGAGGCAACATCAGTCGGTGCCGGTGTAAACTACGCTTGGTAATGACACTCCTCATTATCACAAAACAGGGGCAAAGAAACTTGCCCCTGTTTGTTATTGCGAGCGACGAAGTCTTGAGAAGCAATCCAGAAACATTATGCCTTATAACCTCTATAGATTACCACGTCGCTACCGCTCCTCGAAATGACGGTGCAATTTAAAAAAGGCGAGGATAATTCCCCGCCTTTTTTATGTATAAAAAACTTTTTAAGTAACTTCGGTAACTGCACGCAAGTTTCCGTCACGATTAATTTGAACTACACGCAGTTTTTTGTGCATTTCTTCGATAGTCTTCTTTCTATCCATTGTCGGATATGAGTGCAAAATACGATCCATAAATGCCTCATAAGCCGCTTCGGAATTTTCTGCGTGGATAGTTGCCAAACAGTTATCGTGACCTGACCCCATAAGTTCCCATAATGCACCGGCGTTACCGGTAGAAATTTCACCTCCGATAATTGCATCGGGTGTAAAACGTACTACCAAGTCGATAATCCCTTTATAGTCAAATTTATTGGTTTGTCCGGTACGTGACATTACGACGTGAACACGATTGGGGTGTGGAACTAACAATTCTCGAGCGTCCTCAATGGTAATTACACGTTTGTGAATATCCAAAATTTTTAACAGGTTATTCAAAAATGTTGTTTTACCGGTTGCGGTCGCACCACTCACCAGAATATGGTCACCACGTTTTATACTTAACAATAGCCTTTCATACGGATCTTCCGGATCTTTAATCGCTTTTAACGGATTTATTTGGTGTAACTTTTCACCTTGTTTTAATCCATAATCGCCCAAACCAAAAGCAACGTCATCACTGTGAACACGAATTGCCAAAGCTACACCGCCGGTAATATCTCCTTCATCATACATAACGTTTTTACCGCAGATTGCCGAAAAACGATGTTCTCCCGGAATGGTCGCATAAACCACCGGTGTACCGGACACAGGGTCAAACGGAAGTTCATAAGTATTGGCAATAATATATAACAGATCCGTCAAATATTCTTTGGTTAATTTTTCGTCTTTATACATAACCCAAGGATATGCTCTTTTACCACGTAATCGTAACCATACTTGCCCTTCTCTGTTGATGGCAACTTCTTCTATATTCTCCTGATTATACCAGTAAGAAAGCGGTCGTAAAACAGATTCCAATACTTCAAAACTCATTTTATTTCCCCTTTTTAGAATAGTTGCGGAACATCGCTACCACCGCTTGAACCACCTGATGACGGTCTGTTTGCAGACACTACTCCTGCGCTTGGAGGCGGTGGAGGTGTTGCTCCGGTAGAGCGACGTTTTTTATTGTTTGCGGCGGCAGTATCATCAACTAAGGCCATTGCAGGTTTGGCATCGTTTTCTTCTTCTTCGTATACCACAGATGACATTCCCTTACCAAAGTTAGCTTTACGGTTTGCTTCATCACTAGCTCGTTTATTTGATGTAGCTTTATCATCAATCAACACATCTTTATATTCTGTATTGTCTGTAGCTTCAGCCTCATTATCAAGTGTTCTTAACCATAAATCAACTTTTGGATAAACGATAATTCTGGTGCCGGCAGGAATATAGGTAATTGCACGAATATTTGCTCTATCTGCCAAGATTTGGTTAAACATTTGCTTTGTATCATCCAAGAATGATTCTCGAGCATCATCCATAGCTTCTTGTTTCGGAGTTGCTGTATCACCACTACTTTCTTTATTTGTTGAGAAAAGAATTGCCAAACCACTATTGGCTAAAGCAGTTCCAAATGGCATAGCATATTTTTTAACCAATTGACGATCTAAATATCCTAAAACACCACCTCGACCTTGAGCATCACCGCTTTGAGCAGCACTCATTTCAAACATTACACCGTTTGGCAAAATCAATCTGTCCCATTGAATGGTTATACGAGCAGAAGCGGAAGATTCTTCTGTTCCGCCACCACCACCGCCACAGCTTCCGAGCAAACGGCTACCTGCAGGAATAATAATGTTTCTTCCGTCTTCAGCATATACGTTTCTCTCAACAAAAGCTGTAACCGGAACTTCATGTTCGGTGTCAATTGAACGAGCAATAACCGCAGGAATAGGTTTATCAGCCAAAATCATCATATCCATATCAACCGGCCAAGTAGAAATAACTTTTTTAACTCCCCAGTCTTTTTGTTTTTGATCAAAAGCCTCTTTACTGTGATTCGTACTTATCTTTCCTACTTCCATATTTTGGCGACGTTCACCTTGAGCGGCACTTAATGCAGCGGAACGTTGAACATCATATCGCTCGCCGGGACCAAAACCGCCACCAGGGCCTAAATTTCCCGGTCCGGTTCCTGTACCATAGGCACCCCCGTCACCAAAACTTCCGGCAGGAACAAATATTTCTCCTTTTTCACTCTTTTTGGCAGATTCTTCAATACCAATTAATGAACCTTGGTTATCGACAACTAATCCGTCCGGCAATAATTTACCTAAAACTTTTCCCGCTTTATTGATAACACTTCCGTCTTCAAGGATGTCTCCTAAATATTCTCCATCCGGTGTCAAAGCAATATTTACTGACTTCTTATAATCGCTTTCTTTAACTTGAATACTTCCGACTTCCGGCAAATTAGAATCTCGAACAGTCGGGCGTTCATACCAATCGAGTTTTGTATTACCTATAACTGCTCCATCAACACTGATTGCTGAGCCGTCTTTCGCTAATTGTCCGATAAGATTTCCTTTTGCATCTACAATTTTATTATCTTCTCCGACATAACCGATAACGTTTCCATTTTGATCATATACCGGTCTTTTCTTTTCTGCTTCATAGTATTGCAAAGGTTTAGCTGTTGCTATTACTTCTCCGTCCGTAGCTTCAATATCGCCGGCAACACCTAAAGAACCGATAACTTCACCATTATTATCAACAACTGTGCCATCAAATTTAAGTTCGCCTATTGTATCGCCATTTTTGTTGATAATATAAAAATCACGATTTCCTCGAGCAAACATTTTACCTTTATTATCAACAGCAAAACCTCTTACAAGCTTGCCTAATTTTTGATTTGAAAAAGATATAATGTTTCCGTCAGAAGCAATGTAGCCCACAACTGCATTGTCGTTTCCATATACATACATATCATATAAAGCATATCCTTTTTGGTCACCATTTATGGTAGCATTTCCGTCTATATCAACACTGCCAATCTTTTGACCTTTTGGATTTATAACTTCTGCTTTATCATTAATTACACCAGCAAGCTTGTTATTCTTATCAAAAGCATAACGATATCTGAATAACATACCTATTTTTTCGCCGGTTTTAGAATTGACCGAATCATCCGGTAGTATATAACCGATATTTTGATTATTATCATTAACAACACTACCGTCAATCATGCTACGAGCGATAATTTTATTATTTAAATCTATTACCGGAGCAATGATGGCTAACTTTCCAAGCAGAGCATTTTGTTTATTATATAAACGATATTGTTTATCAATACAGCCCAAATTCTCTCCGGAATAATTCAGAACTTTACCATTTGAGGTTGTTGTACCGATAACTTGTCCGCCAAAATCAACTATCGTACCTTTGGGAACAGCAAAACCTATCATACTGCCACCATCTGCAACAACATTACCGTTTGCAAGAGTTTTTCCCATAGATACTTCACGATAATTTTTTACTTCTCCGGACGGAGAAACAACACCGATAAATTCGCACTTATTATTGATCACTGAACCATAGTCAACAACTTCACCTATGTTTATACCGGTATTATCAAAGACCATTCCTTTAGAACTTACTTTTCCGACAGTTGTAGAGGCAGTATCTTTTACTAACCCCTGATTATCAACAAATCCCAGTAAAGTGCCATCATATGCCAAGGCTAACGTTGCCGAAGAAGCTCTTCCTTCTACAGGCATAAGTGATGCTTTATTTGTTCCGGATACAACACTCATATCAGGTAAAATTTTTGCAGATACATCTAAATTTTTATTGAGTATTTGGTTACCATCTGCTAACGCCCCCAAGCTTGCTCCTTTGAAATCAACAGCATAATCAACATCAACGCTACCACCTAAAATAGCATTACGTTCACTAATATCAAAACCGAATTGAGTTAATTTTCCCTGTTGAACAGCTCCTTTGTTTATCAATTCTCCATTTGGAGAAATCATAGCTAAAGGAGAACCGCTTAAACCGAATATTCCCCCTAAAGGAAGAGTATTTCCGTCTATTCCTCCTTCCGGATTATATACATAACCGAACGGAGAAACAATTCTGGTATCATCACTATTGGTAATTGTTGAATTTATACCTGTTATTCCCATAGGCTGGTTATTGGCATTAAATACAACTTGATTACGCAAAACAGAACCGACAACTTGTCCGGACGAATCGATAGCCAAATTACCTTTCATTGTTCCGAGAGGTGTCCCTCCGAGCAAAATTACACGACCATTTTTAAGAGCATGAGCTCGAAGCCCTCCTCTATAATCAAAAATCGGGCCTGAAATGATTTCTTTACCTATCTGATTTCCTTCTCTGTCATAGACGACATTCCATGGTCCTATTTGTCCGATAATATTTCTACCTCTGGCTATTTTTCCTTCAGGCATAATACGGCCGAGGTATTTACCGGTATTATCCGCAGCAGTTGCGGCTATATCTACCATAAAACCGATAATTTCTCCACCGGTATTGGCAACGCTTCCGTTAACTTGCAAATATCCTACTAATTTTTCGCCATTGATAACCTCGCCGTTATAGGTAACTAATCCTAAATACTTTCCGGCAATATCAAACGCATATCCTGAACGTACAATACTTCCTATAACTTTATTGTCTTCATTATACGCAAATCCGTTTGCCTTTATAAAACCGATATTTTTACCGTCAAAATTGGTAATTTTTCCACCGGGAGCAATGCTTCCGATAAATTGTCCGACAGAATCTATAACCATTTTTGAAGAAATCAAACGACCGTCCAAAATATAATCGTTACCGATTTTGCGATATGCGTATCCGTCTGGAGAAACAAAACCGATTGTTTGTCCTTGCAAATTAGCATACATACCATCACCGGTCAAACGCCCCATAGTCTGACCTTCATCAGAATAGATAAGTCCCGGAAATAAAACCGAACCTAAAATATCAAATTTATCATCAACGACCAAACCGTTCGGTAAAACTTTACCGATAATTTTACCTGTTGACAAACGAACCGTACCATCATTGCTAACTTTTCCAAGCATCCGGTTATCATTACCTATAGCAATACCTCTAGGTATTACACCACCGATAAGTTTGCCGTTAAAATCAACTATTAAGCTATCTGCCGTAATATTTCCTATAAGTTGATTATCGAAACTGACAACCTTACCATCAGGTATTACTTTACCGATTAAATCACCATTAAAGTCAATAGCCGTAATTTCCTGTGCTACCGCATTTCCGGAACACAGCATAAAAACTGCCAGACCAATAGTTTGGAAAATTTTGCAGATTTTGCTATTTAACTTTAACATCAATGTCAGTTCCTCCGATTTTTAGCCACTTCCTGAAGAGCATATCCAGCCACACGTTTATCCAGATTGATAAACGAACCGTTACTCTTTAGGTAGCCGATAATTTTATTTTCGTTATCTATTACAGATCCGTTAGACGACAATCGTCCGATATATTTTCCGGTGTTTCCTAAAACAGTTGCACCGATTTTATATATACGTCCTAAAATTTCATCATTACTGTCCACTGCCAAGTCAGTAGAGAGCGTTCTTCCGATAACTGCTCCGTTTTTATCTATAACCGAACCGTCTATACTTATATAGCCGATTACTTTATCCTCTCCATTGATGACTAAATCTCCATCAACTATTTCTCCGATAAGTTTTCCTGAATTATTCAAAACATTACCATCAGATAAAGAACGACCGATAACAATATTCAGCACATCTATAACTGAACCATTCGGCATTACGGAACCTATAACTTTACCGCTAAAATCAATAACCGCCCCGCGACGAAGTAAACTTAAGTTTTTATCGGTAGATCCTCCGGGAAGAATTGCAGTAATATTCTTTCCGTTCAGGTCTATTACGTCTCCTAAAGAATTTACATGTCCTTTGTATGTTCCCCAGACATCAACAACAATATCTTCGGATATAATTTCACCGACAACTACCGATTTATTATTAAGCACTTTACCATCCGGAGTACTTCTACCTACATTTTTGCCTTCAAGATCAATAATTCGTCCATCGGATAAGCTATATCCTAGAAATGAGCCGTCATACCCTATAGCTGCTCCTCGTTTTACAATACCGCCTTTCAAGTCGCCTTTATTATCAAAGAAAAATCCTTTTGCATCTAAACGACCTAATTTTTCGCCAAATCGAGTAACAACTTCGCCATTATAACCGGCAATACCAACTATTTTACCTCCAAAATCAGCAACCTGTCCCGAAGCAACCGGACGCCCTAACTGATGGTTATAGAAACTAAAACCATCACCATACATTTTTCCGGCAGACACACCTTTTCCATCATAAACATGCCCATCTGGGAACAAGTGACCTATAACTTTACCTTGTTTATCTATTATGGTAGTTTTGGCTTTTGCGGCAACACCTATAACTTTGCTGTTTTCATCAATGATTATATTATGAGCCAATAATCTTCCTGAAGACTGCCCTCTGATAGGAACACGAGCACTTGAGTTCACCATATTTAAGAAGTTTCCGTCCAAATCATAAGCATGTGTATGCTCAAGAACTCTACCCAAATAAGCTCCTTTTTTATCGAAAACATCTCCATATGTACCTACACATCCAACAGCTTGTCCTTGCGGAGAAAATACCAAACCGTTTTCAGATATTTTTCCTAATAAATTTCCGTTATAACTGACGGCAATACCAGATCTTGAAACACCTCCGATGATATCCCCTTTTTCGTTTAAGACCGTACCATCCGGATTAACACAACCTACATAACTGCCGTTCTGACGAACGATGCCGTCTGCTCCAACATCTCCGATTTTGGTACAGGTATCATCAAAAACAGGACCGGGAACAACAACTTCACCGATATATTGGCCGCTGTCATCAACAACTACACCATCGGCATTTACTTTATACCCTGTTTCAGAATTTGCTTTACGAACAATTCCGTCTTTTTCCAGATATCCGATGTTCTTACATCCGCGACCAACGACTAATCCCCCCTTTACCATACGAGCAATTATGCGTGAACCACTGGGGCTTTTTACCAACCCGTTAGATTGAACACGTCCGACAATTTGCTTTTCGTCGTTTTCAATGTCTCCATTATTACGAACAATGCCTAAAACTTCGCCTTTAGGAGTTACCGGAATCATTTGATCTTGAATTAATTTTCCTAAAACCGTTTGAGTGTTGTTTATTATATTACCGTTTTCATCAACATAGCCGACAACATTGCCTTCTGTATCAAAAACTTCTCCGTCACTACCGACATAACCGATGATTTTGCTGTTTTTATCCAATAAAATATTTGCAAAGCCACCAACAGATCCTATTTCTTTTCCATTGGAATCAACTATTTTACCTGAAGAAACCATCTTACCGATTGCATCGCCGTTAAAATTAACAACGTTTCCGTTTTCGTCGACGTAGCCCATAACATTACCACTATTATCATAAGCTAATTGGCGGGACATCAATCCGGCTTGACCGATAACATTTCCATTTTCATCGATAATTGTACCGTCTTCAAGCATTTTACCGATAACATTACCTTCAAAATCATAAACATTACCGTTTTCATCAACATAACCGATAACGTTTCCGTCTTTATCATAAGCCAAGCGACGACTTTTTCCGCTACCAATTTTACCGATGACATTACCGAAAGCATCAATAATTTCTCCATCATCTTTCAGTGTTCCGATTTTTTTACCGCTATCTCCAAAAACGTTACCTTTGGAGTCAACATACCCCATAACATTACCGTCATTATCATAGGCTAAACGTAAATTACTTTCGGTATCTTTTGCAGTTCCTATTACATTTCCGTTAGCATCGATAATATTATTATTACCGTCAACACGTCCGACAATATTTCCTGATGAATCACGAACATTGCCACTTGCATCAACATAGCCCATAACATTGCCACTGTTATCGTAAGCAAGTTGCAAATCGCTATCTGTATCCCTTGCCGTTCCTACAATTTTACCGTCTTCATTCACAATGTTGTTATTTTCATCAACTTTACCTATAACATTGCCACTAAAATCATGAACATTTCCTAAGGCATCAACGTACCCCATTATGCTTCCATCGCTGTTATAAGCCATTTTTCCGGTAGGAGCCACTCCGATAATTTCGCCATCGTTGTTAACAATATTATTATTTTCATCAACTTTACCTATAATATTGCCTTCAAAATCGCTGACATTACCGCTTTCATCAACATAGCCTATTATACTTCCGTCTTCGCCATAAGCCAGTTTTCCGCTCGGTGCAAAACCGACAACATTTCCTGAAGCGTCAACAATTGCTCCGTTATCAAGCATTTTTCCTAATGTATTGCCGCTAAAATCTTTTGTAACCCCATTTTCATCAACATAGCCGATAACATTTCCTTTTTTGTCATAGGCTAATTTTTGCCCCGGAGCTTTGCCGATAACATTACCGTTTTTATCAATAACCTTTCCTTTGCTGTCAAGGGTTCCTATTACTTCTCCCTTAAAGTCGCGAACTTTGCCTTCACCATCAACATAGCCCATAAGATTACCGGAATTATCATATGCGAGTTTACTGATTGTTGCACTTTTATCACTTTCAGGAGCAGAACGACCGATAATGTTTCCTTCTCCATCAACGATCATACCATTAGCAGCCATAACCCCGATTTTTTTACCGCCTTCGCCAATAACGTTACCTTCTTTATCGACATAGCCGATAACTTTGCCATCATTATCATAGGCAAGCAAAGAGCCGGCTTCGGTCAAAACATTGCCGTTTTCATCAATAATCGTTCCGTCAGGACGTGTGCGACCGATTACGTTATTATTGAAGTCACGAACCGTTCCGTCTGAATCCACAAAACCGACAACCTGTCCATCCTTATTATGAACTAAACGACGACTTACACTCTGTGCGGCCAAACTTTTATCCGCAATTACATTTCCGTCTTTATCTACTCTACCGACAACATCACCATTAGCATCAACCACACTTCCGTCAGGCATCACAACGCCAATAATATTACCGTTTTCATCAACGGCAACTCGTCCGGTTTTAGTAACATATCCGATAACATTACCGTTTTCATCGACAACTTCACCTTTTTCATTAAGACGTCCGATAACATTACCATCTAAATCAACTACGGTTCCGTCGGGCATTACTCGTCCGATAATGTTACCGTTTTCATCATAAACATAACCCATATCAACGGCATGACCGATTACATTACCATTGGCATCGACCACGGTTCCATCAGGTAACATTCTACCGATAACATTGCCATTTAAGTCAACTACGGTTCCGTCGGGGTTTACGTAGCCGATAACATTACCATTTTCATCATAAACCAATTTTCGATTGTTCGCGACACCTATGATATTTCCTTCGCCATCAACAACCAAACCATTTTCATTTACTCTACCTATAACTTGATTGTTGGAATCATAAACATATCCGTCTTCATCTGCATATCCGATTACAGAACCGTCCGGTCCGACTATGGCTCTTGACTGAGTAACTGTTTTGTCTCCGTTCGTTCCACCAACACCTGCAGTTCCTCCACCAATTAAATTGGTATCGCAAAAATTACAATCTTCTTTAGTTACGGCATTGCCATAAACGGGAACTTTTTCAGATTTTGCATTGGATTGTCCGACATTGCTTTCATGCCAAGAAATAATAAAATTATTTTGTACATTTCCCGAAACGACAGGAACCCAGTTCATTGTAACATCACAAGTTTCTTTTCCTCGTAAAATTTTACCGGAACATTGGTCGTTATATTCAAAACCATCAAACGGTGCTTCAGCTAATTGTACCGATATAACCGTTACGGCAGACTTTCCGTTGGTACCGATTGTAAGCACATTCTTTGCATCTGCACCAATTACAACCTGTCCTAATGCTATAGGATTAGGCGTTGTGGTTATAGGAACAACACCATCATCAATAACACTAAACTCTATGCTGTCTTCTACCGGAGCAGAGCTTACAACATTAAGTGCATCATCATTTTGACTGAAAACCGGCTCACTATATTGTTCAATTTGCTCATCGCTTGATAAAAGCAAATACATACCTAAAAGGAAAATTACGAAAGAAGTTATACCAACCGCAAGAATTATGCGGTTGGTTTTTTTGATATAACTTTCCGAATGTGTTAAAACTTCTTTACTCATTGGGTCCTGACTACACTACAAAATACACCATTTCTTCCCAACTTGCTGCAGACACTATCGCCTTCATCAAGTGTTTTTACCGGTCCTATACGGAGATGGAAAAGTTCTTTTCCTTGCCCGTCCGCCGGAGCATCAACCGAGAAAAACGGATCATAGTTTCTTAATATTTTAGAATATTTACCGGATAAATTATCCCATAAATTTTCTAAATTCTCTACATTAGCATCTGTTCCTAATTCTATTGAGATATTAGAACCTGCACCATCGCTAAATCCTGAACCGAAACGATATTGGTTGGCCAAATTGCTGGCTGCAGGATCAAATTGTTGAGTATTTTGAATGCGGTGCATTTTTGAATAATCAAACGCATCGCCTCCAGCACCAAATCCGGCACCATATTGTCCTTGTCCCGCACCTTGGTTAGGCATCATTCCGAAACCGTTAATTCCATTACCATATTCAGGTGACATCATTGATCCGCCATTCATATTCGCATCTGATTGTCCGGTCGGATAATTAGCGGCATTTCCGGCACCGCCAAGGCTCAAATCAGGGTAGCTGGCACCACCGGCTTTAGCCCTTGCTCCATCAGGAATTTTAGCTCCTCTATCCCATTCATTATCTGTGATATCATCAGCATAAGAAATGCTGTCTTCGAGACCAGAATCATCTGAACGACGTAATTTCAAGCAAACAATTCTCTTTCCGTTTCTTAATACCATATCACCGATTGCTTCAACAATAATTAAGCGATTATTCGGTCCTTTAGTTCTGAAACCGACAGGAACTTCCATTCTCTCAACAATGAGCGTAACTATCGGACGTTGAGTCATATTGAGCGATTTTGCACCTAAATCAATATAAGTGAAGATATCATCTCTCCATACGCGCTCCGGAGCAATAACCACGTCGTCAGGATTTGGAACATAAACTTCTATATCAAAACGGAACTTGGTCGGATCAAGAGGGATACTTTCCACCCAATTATTTTTTTGATTACGTTTGGTAAATGTTGAATCTACAGATTTTCCGCCGGCTCCATAAAACTTACTGGCATTAACCCTGCCACCACTGTTACCGGCTCCAGCCTTTCCCAAGCCGGATCCTCCATTTTCATCGCCTATTACATCAATATCAACTATTGAATTGGTAAGGCGTTCTGTATTTACGCCTTCACTACGCGCATAAAACACGTAACGGTTCCCTGAACGACCAAAGACGATAATATTGGTATCTACACCAACATTTGCCCCCTTACGAGGATAAAGCAGTAATGTGCTCGGACCCGATATTTGTCCGTCAAAAGTAGAATTATCACCGATATAGATATCCTCTACCATCTCCCATTCCGGAAAATTGATAAGGGTAATCATACCTTCTCTTAAACGAAGAGGAAGCACTAAATCCGGCGACCAGTAATATTTTGAATATGCCGGCTTAGATTGTCCTTCTCCCAAGTTCTGCAGAGGATCAAGCCACGCACTTTGCATCATGCCTAAAGAATTAAATCCGGCATAGCTCATATCCATAGGCTGGTACTGTCCTTGCGACTGATCAGCATTTTGATCCATGCTGTTAATGGTTGCTTGTGCAAATGCTTGTTCAGCAAAAATAACCCCTAACAAGCTTAAGATACTTAATTTTATAGATTTTGATAGCATAGCTTTATCCACCTTATTTTACTCTATTATAACTCAAAGAATAGTTTATAACCGTAAAGCCAACGGGATTTTTCAAACGTTCTTTGAATTTTACGCTTTTATAACGATATGCAATTTTCAATGAAGCAGTCCAATAATTTATTTCCGGAGTTTTAGAATCCGGATACATATCACGTGTTTCATATTCAACTTGCCATATTCCTGAACCTAATTCATTTACTGTCATAATACGGACATCACGTATCATTCTGCGAGTACGTATTAGCTCTAAAGCCCTGTTAGCCGTATTCTTTAAGAAATCTTCATACACTGTCGGAGAAGACATTTCTTGAATTGCACCGCCAGGCATCCAGCGAGCTTCGACTTCTGCCGTATCGCGATTAAAAGAACTGCGCATTAGCACATATTGACGAACAAAAACTTCGGTAATAGCTTTCTCTTCTGCCAGATTTCGGTTTACCGGTTTAATATTATAAACTTGTTCTTCTTTATCTTGAAACGTCAATAAAAACGGCTCTACACGATATAATGGTATCACTTGAGTAATAGCCAAAAGCAACACTATATTACAACAAAAACTGATTGCCGTAATAATTGCAAATGCACGAGCTGTCCACAAATAACGCTTTTCTGCAACATTTGCTACAAATGTATTTTTAGAAGAAGAGGCACCGGATCTTGTTGACGTTGCATTTCCGGCAAGTAAACGTTGATTGGTGCGATTTGTTCCGACAGGAGTAGCCATAATATAAGTCCTTAAATAGTTTCAACAAACCAGTCAGGCAATGTTTTAGGCAATTCAACCTGCAAACAAGCACATGGTGAAAGTTTTAACTCATCTGTGGCTTTACCTATCTCTACCGGCTCAGGCTCATAGTAAGAGCCGAAAAGTCCACAACCGGCTAACAACATTATTACAAGAATCATTATTAACTTTTTGGTCATAAGAATATTCCTTTTATTAACTATGGTTAGTTTTGAATTTAAACTTTTTTTTTATAAAAGTCTAACATATTTCTCAACATAACCGAATTTTGGTGAATTTTATTTAAATTGCACCTCACTCTGATTATATCTTATAACAGTAAATCCTAAAGGATTTATTAATCTCCGACCAGTAAACATACGATTTGGAATAAAATATGGAGTTACCGAGGCAGTCCAGTAGCGAACATTTAGGATTAGAGAACCATTGTCACCACTTCTGTTTCTTTGTGAAACTTCGTATGTTTTGAAGTCTACCTTCCATACTCCGCTCTTTTTGCCTCCGACTTTTCCTATTGAAATAATCTCAACTTCTTGACTTATTTGATTGTCTTCATTATATTTCCACACTTTTTGCTGATATTTATAAAAGTCACTATAAACATCATCTGACGATAAGAAGTTAACCATTCCTCCCGGATACCACCGGGTCATCATTTCAACTCTGTCATTTATTATGGTATTGCGATACATAACATATTGACGAACAAAAACTTCCATCAGTTGCTCTTTTGAAGCCATATCTATAGCTATCGGCTCATATCTCACCATTTCTTCGGTAGAATTTTGATTTATAATAAGAAACGGCTCTACCGAAACCTGTGGAGCTAATTTAAACAATGCCAAAGATGAAAACAAAAACAAAATCAAAGATAGGGTTGCCACAAAAATGAATAAACGTGATAACCACATATAATAGTACATTTTTGCGCTATATTTTTCTCTTTCTGCCTGACCTAAAAAGTGGTAAGTTCTACCACTTTTATCGGTCAAAGCCAAAACTTTTGAAGATTCAAGAATATTTCCTAATTTACTCATTCCCAGTTATTCTCTAATAAGGCATGCAGACAGGCTGCTTGTAGTTTTTAATTTCTTTCTCAATAGCAGAATAACCCTCATTTCTAGATTTTTCAATTACTTTTTGATTAGCTTTCTCACTCTTTATGCTTTCAGTTAACTTACTGCCTGATTTTGTTCGGAAAGTAAGGTTAACCAAAGCTGTGGAATCTTGGATTAAAGCTTTATATGTATTATCTACTTTATCAAAGCGTTCTTTAACCATATCATTACCTTGAACAATAGTCCCAAGTCCTTCAGAAGCTTGAGAAACTAATGTATTTTTACGTTCTTTCAATTTATTAAAAACATATTTATAATCATTGTCATTAGCTAAATTCAAATTATTCTTCAATTCAAAGCCCATTTCGTTAAAAAGAACTTTCAGATCTTCTTTAACTTCGTCCATACCGGCTTCTATTTCCTCAATATTTTTCCTTATATTATTTTCTTTATCAACGAAAGTTAAAAATTCGCCAATTTGATTGGTAGTGAACATCGCACGATTATATATATTATCTTCTGCAGAAAGTTCGTATTTTCCTTTCTTTTCAGCTTTTTTCTCTTTGTCAATAAGCATCATATAACCATATAACGGGCGAGAGTTAATATATAGTCTTCCATTTGTATAACGAAGAAACATTCCTAATTCACTCGGATTTACCGAAGTTAATTTGTCATCAGATGCTCCATCTATTTTTTTATCAACATCAATATCTTCTACTCGTAGAGTAATAGCATTAGCTATCCTTAAATCACTACAATAAGGAAGTGAGTTTAACTTCTTTATATTTGATGAAGTAGCGTTATCCGGCTTTGTTGTATCCACAACACTATACTTTACATTGTTATTGCTACGAAGTTTCACATCTAACATGTAGCGTCCTACACGACACGGAAGCATTGTCCCCTGCATAAAGGCTTTGTCTTCTCCTCCTCTGCTCAATGCCGCAGATAAATTCATACCCTTTTCAACATAAGCCTTATCTGAAAGCATTAGCTGCCATACATAAGGCATTTCCACTCCATAATTTAAGAAGGCACTCTTACTTATTTTTCCGTAATTAGAGCTCAATTTATTTTTCTTGTTTGCCATCTCAATTTTCTTAAAATCAGTTGTATCAAGATGAACTATATCTCTAACCGGAGCATAATTAGCAGTCAATGGAGCTTTAGGTGCCGTAAAATCGCCAGGTTTTGCCGGAACACCAACAAAATATTGTGTATCAGCTTTTTCACAATCATAATTTGAACAAATAGATTTAACTATTGCCGATTTAAATAATGACCTTGCGATTGATATTACATCACTGGCATTAACATTTAATGTTCCTATTGCAGAAGATGCCGTTTTACGTAAGCAGTCTGCAGGTAATTTTTTCAAATCACTTATAAGAGTTGAGTGTTTTTGTACAACAATCGGATTATTATAAGTCATATATAATACGTCATTGACAGCCATTGCCTTTATTGCTTCACGATGTTCCTCAACTAACTCAATCGCACAATCTCTGGCCTTTTCTACAATATTATCTGCTTTATTTACCAAAGAACTTAATGTCCATTTTTTATATTTGCTCTTTAGATTTCTATAATAACTTGATAGTTTTTTAACTTCTCCCAAGCTATTTTGAAGCTCAGCTATTCTTGTTTCGTAGTCCAGTTCTAATTCTGAAATTTCATTTTGTTGTGCCTGTTTTTGTTCATCAATCTCCTCTTGCAACAGATTAATTTGCTCTTGAACCTTATCACGAGCATTTTCAAAACGTTTAACATTTACACGCAACCGTCCTAAAGTGTCTATATTTTCAGAATACGCTGATCCGGATTCTTCCATTGTATGTTTTGCTAAAGCATAAGTTGAACCTGTAGTCATTCCCTTATCATGCATTATCTCCATTTGATTATAAGAAGAATCCATTTTTGTTTTATTTTGAAGAGCCTCTTCATCAACCTCATTAATTTCTTCATTCGTATCGTTGATCATTTTAGTCCACGCATCAAGTTGTTGCTGCAATTCGGCTAATCTGGTTTCATAAGGCTCCAGAACCTTGGCTTGTTTTTTCTGTAATCCTAACAAATCATCGGATTTTTGTGATAACAACTCCATTGCTCTGCTGTTTGTGGTAGAACTTGAAGAAATAGCATTTTCCATTATACCTATAGCTTCTGAATTTCTTTGTTTCCCTTCACTTTCTTCTTCCCCGTTATTAAGAAGTTCAACAAGTCCTATCGCAATAGAGTTCACATCAATATATCTGATGTATGTTTTCATATTTTCATATTTTCCATCAATATATTGGTCATAATATGCTCTTTGGTCATTCCACAGAGGGTAAGGATTTTTAGCTTTTCCATAAATCGGCTTTTCGGAATATTGGTCAGCCGCTAATAATTGAGCAGCTTTTCGGCCAATCTGCCAATTCAATAATTCTATTTCTCGAACAGAATCAGAAAACTCTTTTTCTTTACTCGGGCTGGCAAAAACATGCGACGATTTTGAAGAATCGTTGTTTGCTTCTTTTTCTTCCAAATTTATTTCTGTACTTGATGCTGTTGCCGGACCTTGAGATGAATCAACATCTATTTCTGCAAATGCGTCTACATCCAAACCACTGCTTAATGCTGCATTCGAAACTTGGAATAAATTAATAGTCCAACCGGATAAACCTTTTCTGTTATCATAATCACAAGTATTGGAAGGAGCATATTTTTGACCATACCAAACAGTATTCGGGTCTTCGTACCTGCGTCCGAGATATTGCAAAACACACTTATCCGCCTGACCAACAGCTTTGACGGCTTCTACATGAAGTCTTTTATATAATTCATGTTGCTTGTATAAATATTTATACGAAGGAAGTTGTTGAAGAACATTATGAATATCAAGAGCATCCGTCAATATTTTTTGAATTTCCGATATTTTGCTCAAAGATGCAAGTTCTGCCTCATTTCCGCCCAACAAAGCTGATGCTTTGGGTGTTTCAGCAACAACGAACATATCATCCGTTTTAGATTCTATTTTATTTGTAGTAATTTCGGGAGCTTTTTTCACAACCTTTTTAACCACTTTGTCTTTTATATTAGACGCAGCTTTAGAAATAGCCTTTTTAATTTTGAGTTGCTGAGCAAACGCAAATTTATTATGAATAGAAATGATAGAAGAAGAAGTTTTCTCCGGTGTTGTGCTTTCTGCCGGAGCTCTTGCAGGAAGAATAGCCCTTGGTTGACGAAGATTGCGAACAGCAAAATATTGATTTTGCATAGCAACAACCTCTTCTGTAATTTTTAATATATCATTAAATTTGCGATTTGCCAAATATGCGTTATAATAAATGGCACTCTCATCTTCAGGATCCGCAGTATCGCCTCCGGCATTAGGATTAATAGCTTGTTCGCCAAATTGCTCAACCTCTGAACGCAAAGATGCAAGTTTATCTTCAAGTCCGGTAATGGCCGTTCGCACTTCAACAAGAGTATCATAATAAAGATTTACGCCCATCTTTTCATAAGCGGTATTTATACGAGAATCAGTACTGGGATATTGCAAAAACAATTCCTTAAATGCAGTTTGTACAGCTTCGGCACTATAAATATCAACAGATCCACCTTCATCTGCATCTTTAACACCTGGTATCTTGCCCAATAACTTATTTATTTTACCGGCATATTTTTCTAATCCCGCTTTTATTTTTGTAACATTTTTCTTTACTTTCGCAACAACTTGTTCTTGGAAAGATGTTATCTTTTGCTGAATATTTTGTATTGTTCCACCAGCCTCACCAGAAAAGTCAAATGAAGCTCCTGCCGCTAATTGCGCATTTGCGGTATGAATTATCAGACATACGGCAACTAAACACAAAGAAAAAAATCTAATCAATTTTATCATTTATTTTCTCCTTCATTATTAGTTTGTTCAGCGGATTGCTCAATATTATTCATACTATCAGCAACTGCATCAGCAGATGGTGTTGCAATATCCTTTGCTATGTCAATATGTTTACCATATTCACTATTTTCTGCTTCTTCCACATCAATATTTTCACCATCAGGATTAAATCTGTAGTTATCAAAATTAAATGTTCCGATTGCTGTGTTAGCATTAATTTGATTAAATTTATTGTTTGCCAAATCATACGCAATACTTAGTTTTATTTGCTGAAGAACCATTTCTGTATAATTTAAGAGTGCTTGCATATTTTTTCTCTTCATATCAACTGTAGATGTAGCTCGCGAAGCACTTGCACCTTCCATTTCTATTGATTTCTCTTTCATTTCTTCGGTTTCTTCATTATCATGTTGCAAACTTGCGCGAATATCATTTCCTCGCAAAACAACAACATTAAAATCATTCCAATACATAACATTGTATAACTCTCTATAGGCATGGATGATATTTGCACTCAATTCTGTCCCCTCTTTGGGTGATAATGTCTCAACAGTTCCTTTTAAATCTTCGGTAGAATCATAATCTTTTCCTGTTTTTATAAACTCCTTTAGCGACTTCAATTCTTTCATTATCGCAGCTTTACTGTCTTTAAAACTCTTTGCTATTTCTTTTGCTGCTTTTCCAATTTCCTTAGTTTTCTTTTTGAGACCTTTTTTTACATCTTTTTTTTCTTTCCTTAATTTTTCTGCTTTTTTCGTATTTTCTGCCGCATTTTCAGGATTTTCAAGACTATCTTGCTCAAGTTTATTAATATTCTTATCTATTTCGGCAATTTTTTCATTTGCTTCTCTGGTTGCATTTGCTACATCTTGAGCTTCTTTATCTTTAGCTTCGGTCTGCTTTTTCTCAATTTCTTTTAAATCTTTGGCACTGGCTGTTTGTTTTATTGCTAATTTATCCAACAAGCTTTTATAGTCCCACAATTCCTTTGCACCTTCTCCGTATTGAATTATGGTCTGAAGAGCTGTTGATTGTTCTTGTATACCATTTGCATTATCAGCCTTTGTATTTGTTGTTGATAATACTTTATTTGCAATCGTACTGAAATCAATTTTAAATGGTGGCAACAAAAAGGCCCGAGCATCAAACGAAACAAATGACGCTACTACAGATGCAACAACTAAACCCAGTGTATATTTTTTCATTCTGCATCTCCTTCTTCTTCATCATCTTCGACATTAACACTCAATGTTCTTAATGTTATTCTTAAATCTATTTCATACCTAGAACTTATCATATCAACAATACGATTCATTCTTTGAGCACTTTCCTCAGCTTCTTCGTTAGCCAATTTCATCATTTCTCGGGAATCATCTGTTTGCTTGGCCTCATCATCTCTTTCTTTATTTTCTTTTGCCATATTTGTGCGAAGAGTAAATGCATAAGCATACAATCTGGATAAATCTTCTCTTAAAATAGCATTGTTAATTTCTTGTATTTCATCATAAGTTTCTGTCTGGTTTTCATCCGTATAATTTGGAATAGTTTCGGCCTCAATCGCACTTTGCAAATCTGCCGGTTTGTCTTTGCCCGCAAGTTTATTGAACTGCTTTGTAGCAATCTTGTCAATTTCATATTCTTTCGCTAAGTCAGTTATAGGACCAAAATCTCCTTGACGAAGAGAATTGTATGCAGATTCTATCTTTTCATACTTTTCTTGTACAACTTGAGCTTTCTTTTCAAGTTTTTCTAACTGTGTTAATGTCGTCTCAACAGCCTCAAAGTCGGCATAGGATTGTTTAACAAATAACAATCCCAAGCATACGACAAAAATTAACAATGTTTTTTTCATTATTCTTCTCCATCGCTATCGCCACTATCCGAATTTGCGTCTACAACGTCATCTTGCATTGAACACAACTGTTTTACCGTATCTAATAATATCTGAGATGATGTCAGCAATGATATTTTATTTAGTAATTTTTGTATCTGTTCATTACTCATAGCCAATACACTTGAATCATCTCGGGTATTATTACTATCTCCACCTAATTTCTCTTGCTCATCTAATGTATCTTTATAAGAAGAAGCTTCTACTTTTGCTAAGGTCGCTTCTGCCATAAGAGCGACAACCGTATCGTAAACCATTCTTTGGCATTGTTTTCGACTAAGTGCTGCATCAAACTGATTTGAAGCATTATTTTCACTTATTACTTTAGTAAGACACTCGTTCAATTTTTCTTCGTCACTTAAATCATCTATACTAACTCCACATCTTTTCGGTAACGCACTAATAAAGTTACCATAAGCATCGGTGTTAGCTCCTTTAGTATTACTACTTTTCTTAGCAGCAAACATTAAACGGGTAGAAAAGCTTTTTGTATTATTGGAAAGTCTATCTGCTTTTAGGGGGGATACCTTAGGTGAAACTCTAAACTTTCCTTGAACTCTCGGCTGTACAGCCGGGGCTTCCAACTTTGGAGCAACAGGAACAATACCCTTATCCAATTTTGCAGGTTCAGATATTGCGGGTGATTTTGCAACGGAAACATCTGATAAATCAGCTTTTATAGGAGCGACTTCCCTGAGTTGCATTTTTTTAACCGGCACTTTTTCAGCTTTTACAGCAACAGTATCATCAACTTGTACAGCTCGACCAAAGGCCTTTCTGTTTATCCCTACAGGAGCAATCTTTATTTTATCTTCAGAAGCTGTTACTGCCTCTGTGTCAACAACTTCGCCATCTATAGAGAGTTCTTGTTTTTCAAGTGATAATGCTTGATCGGATAACTGTGGGTTTAGCGGCATTTCTCCGACCAACGGAGCTTGTTTTAGAGTAAGAGAAGGAGCTAACTCCGCTGACATCGGCTCAACAACTTCTCTTTCGGCAAGAAAATCTCCTTGACCGGCCACCTGTTGAGCAGGAACATTGCTACTATCATAGTCTTCTTCCGAATAACCATAATCATCAGCACCATATTCAGCACCTTCCATCTCACCATCATCATAAGCCTCTTCAGGATTTTCTTTTTTGGGATTAACTGCATCCATCAAAGCTTGATATTCTTCTTTTTTCTTCTTTACATCTTCTTGAGCTTTATTAAAAGCACTTACGCCTTCATTAATACGCTTGAGTGCATCTTGAAAAGATAAACCATCTTTATCCCCACCCCCAAGTCCTCCGGGCAAAAATTTTCCTAAAGATCCGGCCGAATCTCCGATTATAGAGTTTAAATCAGCTCCGTTTGTTATGATTCCAATACCTTGCTGAATACTTGTAGAACCTTGTGTAACAATACCAACAGTACCCGCAATATTACCGGCATCAATAGTCGGCAATCCGGCTAAAGCAGTCGATACAGCCAATACGGAACAAACAAAACCCAAACTAATAGACTTAATTTTTATCATACCACCCTCCTAATGAGATTCGTCCTCATAGTATATGATAACAAAAAAAATCTATTTTAGAAACTTATTTTATAAAGTTTACGCAAGATTTAAATATTTTGTAACAAAGTTTTCTTCGCCGTACTGTTTTATCAAATCTTGAACCAGTAAAACGTTTTTACGACTGGAGTTATAAAGTTTCAAATATGGCCCTAATCCACTCAAATTAACATCCAAAATTACCGATTCACCCGTGGCAGGACGTGATAATAAAATAGCATACGGAAAATCTCGATAAGATTTACCAAACACAAAGTCGATTTCTCTTTGATTAAGATTCCAGTTTGCATAGTCTTCCGGTCGAGCTTGCGGGTTGCGGAAAAACAACACGGTTTGACATTGACCACGAATAACTTCACCAACTCCTAATGAGTCAATAATATTCGGTTGTTGGAATGCACACAAATAAGCCTGACGTTTTTTACGACCTTCTTGCAAACCAATCATAAAATAATCTCGGAACATCGGGTGTTTAAGCATCGGCGCCGTTTCATCGATCATAATCAAAGAAGGAACACCTGTTTCACCTGTTTCTGACTGGATACGGTGCATAATATAACTGATTACTGCAGGAGCTAATGTGTCATCTTCAAAAATATGGGTAAAGTCAAAAGCCATAAATCTCTTTGAACGCAAATCCAAACTATCATCTTTAGCATTAAAAATTTTACCGTATTGATCAGGATTAACCCAACGATATAATTCTCGTCGCATATTTCCGGTCGGAGAGAAGCAACTCTTATACAAGTTACTCATAACTCGTTCTTCCGGTCGCAAATAATCAAACGCCGTCGTAACAGCACGAGAAATTTCTTTTTCGGATAAAGCGTCATCAACCATGGTAATAGATTTTATCCAACGACGTAAAAAGGCTCTGTTATTCGGGGTTGGAGACGTATCAAAAGGATTTAACGATACATTTTTTTCATCACCATCAAATCCGATGTATGCACCACCTACAGCACGAGTAAAAATTTCCGCACCACGGTGTCTGTCAAAGAAGAACACTTTCAAATCTTTGTGACGCATAGCTTGACCGGCCAAAAAAGTGAGCAAAGTAGTTTTACCTTGTCCGGTCGGACCGATAATACAACAGTGAGCAACCGCCGCTTCTTCAGATGAGACGTGGAACTGAAAACGATAACCTGATCCGGTTGTTGTTCTGAATGTTGTAATAGCTCCCGGACCCCAGTCACATTTATTAAAACCTTCCGCAGGCTTATCAAAAGATACTGCTGCCGTTACAACTCGAGATAAATAACTATAAGTTCTCGGATAGGTGTCGTATGTAGGGAATTGATTAAAGAATGTCGCCTGCGCAACCCAACCTTCTCTAACCGGTGTTACACCAAATAAACGACAAATTCTTTGCACTTCACTTTCCGCAAATTCTATTTCGGCTTTACTCTTACCTTTCAATACCATACTCATTGCGTATTCGGTTAAAGCCTGATAGTTTGCATCACTATCTTCAATAGAACTCATCGCATAGTGATATTGGTCAACAACATCTTGTGAAAAACTGGTCATTCTCGCCATATTTCTTTGTTGAATCAATAAAGCTTTAGCTTTTGGACGATAAATCGGCTTAATGTTATGCATAAGTGTAAGTTCACAGTCTATAGCCAACAAAGAAACAATCATTGATTCATCCATATAATCACCGGAAGAACGAATACCCATTGTAATGGCCAGTGTTTCTCTATCACCGGACTTAAACTTGATAAGACCGTTTTCTCCGGTAAAATGAATTTGGTCCGCTGTTAACAGTTCGTTTAATTGCGCCCCTTCCGCATTTCCGACCTTCGGGTCAGGTGTCGTCACCGGACTACATATACGGCTATAAACATGAAAAGGGCTGTCAAGAGCATTACTGTCTTCACTTTCAAACATTGCTTTAACACCATATTCACTTAGGGTTGCAAGCAAGGTCTGGGAAGCATAATTTAAATCTTTAAGAGCCTCTGGTCTATCAGGAACACTGATGATAATGTAGTGAGAATTGGTATATACCCTATCAAGAGTTGATTGCCATGTATAAGCAACCTTTTCCAAAATTTTATTTTCAAATGTATTTTCAATTACATCCGCAGGGATTCTCTCACGCAAAGTTATAACTCGTGCAATAACTTGCAAATCTGACATACTATCAAGCCAAGATTTACGAGCTTCAGCCATCGAAATATTTTTTTCTTCAGTAGCAAAAGCTAAATCCAATCCATCAATTTTAAACACGCGGGCATATGATCCGTTATAACAACGAATCGTCATACCATCAGACATCAGCTTGTTAAACGGCAAAAAGTCTGCAACCTTTGATTCGTTCGGCTGAGGCAAAATAACATGACCAAATTTTGTAACCCACAATCCGGCAAACGCCGCTGCAGATATAAAACCAAGCATTGCTACTATAACTTCTTTGCTGCTTAAACCCTGCACAAAGATGTTAAAAAAATCGAAATCAGGGTGCAAATTTATTCCCCTTTGTTTTATACAAATTATTACTTACACGTCGAGTTTGACCAAAAGCTTGTATCATGTTGGAAATATGTGGCTCTTTGGTTCCCCATAATATAACTCCGCCATGAACGATAAGAATCGTTATAACAAAAAGCAAGGGGTTTACATCAAAAGCACCTATTGATGTAAACATCACAGGGAACTGCATTCCCAAGTTTAACAAAACCGGAAGAAACGGTCCCCACAAAATCTTTGGAGGATTTGCTACTGCTTTTAATATCGGTTCCCTCATATTTTCCTCATGACATCACTTCTTTTTTTCGATTCTACAAGAAAAGTTTTTTGTTTGCAACAAAAAAGCTAGAAAAGATTTATAAACAAAAAAATATGCCGCATTTCTGCGGCATATCTAACATCAGTGATTACTTATTTAAAGCCTTTACCACTTAAGATATCGTTACCCAATCGCCATCCTGCATTTACGGTATTATTGATATCTATTCCGGTTTCGAAAGCACCCCTTCCTTCTGAAGCGGCATCTACTACACCGCCAAGAGCAGCTTCGGTTTTAGCTTGCGCCGTTCCTTCTCTTGCTTGTTGTTGCAACTCTGCAATTCTTTGATTGTTTGCATCAACATTACCCGGATTATTTTGACTATCTTGTCTCAAGCGATCAATCTCACTGTTGATTTCATTCAGCATTTTTTGATCGGTATATGCACCAACCGCACCAGCTGCCATAGTAACATTACCGGCAATGTTTTGTATAGAGTTTGCAGCAACAGTACCAGCCATTAACACATCTTCCAGACTATCTGCGTTTTTAACAGCGGTAACCGTATTCTTTCCTGCAGTATAAACATTCTTAGCTGCAGAATATACTGTTGAAGCCGTGTTGTATGCTTTTTTACCTTCTGTTGCCACTTTCTTTATACCGTCTTTGAATTTTTGCCATCCGGTACGAGTATCAACCTCTGTATTGTTTGCAGTTAGTGTTGGTATCGGAGCAATAGTTGAAGGAAGTTCAACAGACGCACCTGGCAAATCAATGCCTTGCATTTTTGGAGCCTGAGCAGTAACAACAACTTCGTCAAGCACACCACCATCTATAGCATCCTCGCCCGGAACAAGAGCTTGCCCACCTCCGGAACCTCCGCCCGTTACACCACTACTTGACGAAGGACAATTTCCGCCTTTACAAGAACCTGTAACATTAGAATCTTCTACATCACCATCTTCCGGAGATAAGTACAACCCATATTCGAGTTCTGCCAGAGCTGTTTCGCTACCGGTAAAGAAAGAAACAAACGGAGACATCATAGACAATAAAAACAAGCTGATACATATATTAGCTAAATGTTTGAAGCTTATTTTTCCGAATATTGCCGCAAAAGTAAAAGTAATTAAACCTATTCCGCCAACAACGTAAACTATATTTCTTATATCTTTAAGAGTATTTGCAATCATACATCTTAAAGTTTCAAAAATATCACCACCCTGACATTTGCCATAAGGGCTTGTACTGCCTGTCGGAGCAACTCCTCCGCCCGCAGCGGCTCCCGCATCTAAACCTGCTGTTCCACCTTCAGCTAATACATCGCCGGCAATAAGTACTATCGCCACACAAAGTATAAAGCCCAATATGGAGAGTTTATTTCCGTTTTTCAAAAATTTCATCATAACCCCCTCCTCTATTATTTTAAGGTATCTTGTACATCGGTAAGCACATCGGAACCTACCATATATTCTATAATACCGGAAGTTAATGCAATAACCATCAATCCGATTATGATGGCACCCAACCATTTCCAGTTAAAATTACCGAAGAAACCGCCTACTGCGATAGCAATTATACCAAAACCGGCAACGGCAAAAATAATTTCCCGCATACCTTTAAATATTTCTTGTCCCTTTGCTGTCAAATCAGCAAACAAACCCGAATCTGCGGCAAAAGAATTGGTTGCAAATAAAATTGAAGAAACGATGAACGCAACCAATGTCAATAAAATTATTTTCTTTAATTTTACGTACAACATTTTCTTTTCCTTCCTACCTGTTTTTGTTAAATTTTGGGAGGACTATTGCGAGCTGCGACAGCCCTCCCGATTTTATTAAGCAATTACATGCTTGATGTTTGTTGGAATGTATCGTTCAAACCAGCATTTGCACCTGCAGAGTATTGAACAACAGCGTTTGCAGCAGCCAAAATAGCCAAACCTACAGCCAAACCTGCAAACCATTTCCAGTTAACTTTACCAAAGATAGCCAAGAAAGCTACAGCTACCAAACCAAATCCACCTAAAACGAAGATGATTGATTTTACTTTTTCAAACACGTTACGTGTTTTAGTCAACGCCAAACCCATAACGTCATCTGCACAAGCGTCACCGATCATAGCAACAGTAACAACAAAAATCATTGCTACTAATGTCCAGATATTTTTCTTCATAAATTGCATAGTTTTTCTCCTTTAATTAATTAAAAGTACTTCTTATACATTTTCAGAATACCCGATTTTTACAAAAATTTCCAGCATTATTAACTTTTCGAAAAATCTTATAACTGCTTGTTTTCGCTAGGAAACTACACCCTGTAACAAAAAATTCATAGTCACAAAACAGCAAATTAAGACAAAAATCGCATAATATAAAAAGATATTAACTTATATTATACCTTTTATACATAAGTATATTCTTAATCAGAATTTTTCTGAAATTAACGGAAATTAAATAAATACTTGCAAATTAATATTTTTTAAATTAAGCTTATCTTGTTGAGGGGTTAAGATTATGAAGAAAACGTTTAAGATATTTTTGACAAGCTTTGCAATGTCTATGTTTGTAATATGGGCAACAAATGAGCTGTTGTTTTCCGTATCTGCCCCCAAAAGCAATTCTATAGACATCCCTCAAAGAAGTATTGCTTTATTTTTTCAAAATGACAACAATGTTTTTTCCGCTTCCAGCACTAAGGATATAAAAGCAGCTAAACTTGATGCCATAATAAAAGAACAGAAGAAAAACGACAACTTCAGTATTGACTACGCCTTATTTACCGTTGAATCAGAAACGGTAGATGGCATCGGTATATCCTCTATTGAAGATGCTGCAGACATTCCTCTTGAGTATGCCCCTGTTAAAAAAGCAAAAAACACAAAACCCCTTGCTTCAACAAAAGAAAATATCAATCCTGCTCTAAAAGAACAAAATAAAAAAGAACCGAAGATTGCTGCTGTTGATTTTACTGAAAAAAACAACACCAATAATATCGGGGAAGTGACCGTTTCTCAAACAACTCAATCTACGCCTACCCCTATTACAGAAACAGTTGATTCCGTCGACACAATAACAATAGCAAGCAATGTTGAAACAATTGTCGAAACAAATAATGAAGCAGAGTTTATTCCTATTGAAGAAAACAAAAGCATTCCCTCTAATAATAATGTAAGAATAGAAGAAAATGCTCCTGATACTCAAATAGCCATGATAGCTTCAAATGTGGCCGACAACAAAGCAATAGAACAATTAAATAAAGAAAGCGAAAATATTGAAAAAGAATGGAATACCATGTCTGAAGAAGAAAATCCTTGGGTTGTAGCAAGGGCCAATGTTTTTGCAAAAAACAATAAAGCTGTTGAAGATTTTGCTAACTCAATCGGAGATGAAGAGGTAGAGAAACTGTTAAATCCGGAAAAAATAGAAGAAGCCGGAGAGGTACAAACGGCGGAAATGGTAAAAAACATTCTCATTCCGATCCCTGACGATATTATGAATGATAAAAATTTAACTCCGCAACTTGTTTCCCCCAAAAAAACCCTGGAAAAGCAAGAAGAAGAAACGGAATTGCAATCTTCCGAAAAAAGTGAAGATGAGAGCACTTTATTAAAAAGTATTACTTCTATTTTCAGCTCGTCATCCGAAGATGTGGAAGAAGAGGAAGAAGTTACAAGCGGGAAAAAGAAAGGCAAAAAGAAAAAAGGTCTTTTTGCAGCTTTCAGCAAAGATAAAAACTCTTCAAAAATTCTGCCGGCTGAAATGAGATTGTCATTCCAACCGGGAAGAGCTGAAATTTCAGGACAAACACTGAGATGGATACAAGCTTTTGCAAATAAAGCAGCGGAAGATGATAATATAATATTAGAAATAAGAATTGATAAAAACAGTTCTTATGCGTTGCAACAACGTCGATTGGATTTGTTGCACACAATACTTAACAACAAAGGAATAGGCGAAGGAAAGGTCAATACCGTATTTACCTCTCGTGAGCCGAACTCTTTTATTATCAGAACTTTGCGGTTAAACAATAATACCTCAAACAAACCTGTAACGAAAAATCAACAAAAGAAATCAAATTATCAAACTTGGTAAATTTTATTAAGTTTGTTGATTATTTGTTAATAGTTTGTATGATAATAAAAGAAAAATATAAATGGAAACAACTTAGGAAACACAAAAATGAACTACAAAATTCTTTTATCAGCCGTTTTATTTGGTGTTCTGTCTATATCTGGATGTACAAGTGACAACGTCTACTATGAAGATGTATATGATTATTCAGAACAACCGCAACCGGCTACAGAAATAAGAAAATCTTGCCCTTCAGCACAATATCCGGGAGCTTATGACCCAAAATGCGTGGCAGAGGATGAGTATGTTAATTACACAAAAGTAGCTGCAGATTATCGCGCTTATGGCGAACGCACACCTCGTGATCATATGATTGTGGAAAATGGTGCCGGAAGCAATATGTCTGCAACAATTCCTCCTTCTATAGAAGGTGAAGTTGTTGAATATGAAGCAGAAATTTCTGACGGAAATTATAGTGAAGCAGAACAATTAACAGAAGAAACATCTGCATCAGATGAAGGATATGCAACAGATGATCCTGTTGAAGATTGGCTTGCAGAAGAAGGCAAGAGTCTTAAAGGAATTTTGACAGAATGGTGTGATCGTTCCGGTTGGAGATTAGTATGGAATACAAATCGCAACTATACTTTGACAGCCGGTGCAATGTTCCGTGGACGTTTTGCCGATGTAAGCTCTGCTTTGATAAGAGCATTTGCGAGAGCAAGACCTGCCCCGATAGCTACATTCTATAAAGGCAATCGTGTCTTGCTAATCGAGACTATGGAGGATGAAAATGCTTATGAATAAATGGATTAAATACGGATTAAGTTTCGGTGTTATTGCAATTATCGGAGCTTGCAGCATTTCGACAAGTATGGATGCTACTTTGGAAAGAGAAGTAGAAGCCACAACAGAATTAAAAGAAACAGCAAAGGTGCCGACAGAAGTTGCTCCTAACGATGTAGTTCGCGTTAAGGATGAAATCTGGTTAGGCGATAGAAGTGTTGTAGAATACGACGGTGCTCCTTTACCGGCTAATTTTGAAACAAAAGAAGGTGTTACCCTCATCAGTAATCGTCCGATTACATTATTTGAGATCGGTGATATGATTAGTAAGGTTACATCTTTGAGCGTTCGTTATGCTCCCAGTATGGAAGAAGACATTCAAAAAGCTGCAGAAGAAAACGAACCTACTCCTGAAAGTATGAATGCTCACTGGGCTGCTCCGGGAAAAATGTTGGTTTCTTATCGTGGTCCCTTGAGCGGATTGTTAGACGAAGTGTCTTCTCGTTTCGGTATTTGGTGGAGATATGAGAAAAACGAAATTCAATTCTATAAATATATTACCAAGACTTTCGTTTTGTATAGTTTACCGACACAACAGAGTCTGTCTAACAACATCGGCGGTTCATCAACCGATTCAGGCGGTGGCGGTTCATCATCATTAACTCTTGATTCCAAGGCTGAGATGGAATTGTGGAAAAACGTAGAAGATTCCATTAAATCAATGGTTGCCGAAGATGCTAAATTATCTATCGACTCAGGTAATGGTATCATATCTTTAACAGCAACACCTACCGACATTAAAAAAGTTGCTAAATATGTAAATGAACAAAATGCTCGTTTGTCTCGCCAAGTTGCGATTAGCGTTAAAGTTTTACAGGTTAACCTCAACGATTCAGATTCATTTGGTTTAGATTTGACAGCTCAATGGATGGATAAACATGATAAAGACCGTAATTTCACTTTAGCCAGTGCAGCAAGTATTATCGGTGATGATGTAACTAAAAATCTTGGAATATCTATCATGCCGGGAGAATGGGAAGTAAGTGCAGGAATAAAAGCCCTATCAAAGAAAAATACTGTAAATCTAATTACCAGTGGTACGGTTACAACCATGAACAATAAACCGGCGCCGATTCAAGTAGTGAAGAAACAAAATTATATTTCTGAAATCACTAAAACTAATAGCGGCGGCGAAGGGGATACATACGATATTTCCACAGAAACTGAGGAAATTGAAACCGGTTTTACCATGAGCGTATTGCCAAGAATTTTGGAACACGGACGTCTAATGGTAATGTTTAACCTCACCTTATCTGATTTGTTGGAATTAGAAAAAGTAATAATCGGAGAGGAGGCTGACGGACAATATATTCAAAACCCGATTATCGAATCTCGCGGTTTTTCTCAAGAGGTTGTAATGAAGTCCGGAGAATCATTAGTACTTACCGGTTATGAAAGAGTTGAGAACGAAGCAACCAAAACAGGTGTAGGTTCTGCTGATAACTCTTTGTTGGGCGGTTCTGCTATTGCAGGAAAAACAAGAAGCATTCTTGTTATCATATTAACACCGGTTGTTTTGGAATCTCCACTAAATCCGGAGACACGTGTACATAACTAAGATTATTGGGGAAAAGCAGTGGTAGAAGACGTAAATACATCAAATGGCGTGATTGACACCAATAGAACTTGGGGATCAAGTATCTATGTGGATGGTATTGAATATGCTACCAGCCTATTCTGGCAATCATTACAAAATCAGGAAAATCCTCAACCGGAAGTTATAGAATCGTCTCAAGGCGTTTTAGAAGGTGCTGACTTATTCTGCATAAAGAAAGGTAAAACTCCACAATTTGGTATTTGTGTATCATCTGACGGATACAAACAAAGCGAATATGTTGGAGCAGTAACCATAGCAACAGCATTGGCTGACCAACCGTCTTTTGTTGCCGTATTTAAAGTAAATAACGGATGGTGGTATGTTTGCGTACGTGATGATGTAATCTTAGCAAATGGTGATATGCTGTATCTTTCAGAAGAAGATGCCAAAAAGCAATTTATGAGCATGTTAATGGTTCCGGATTGGCGTTTAAAAATAGCACCGCCGGAATGGGGGATAGAAGATACTCTATATCCTGATATTGCAGATCTTATGCAAAGAGGAAACAGAGTAAAACTGCAAAAGATTAATACTAAGGGTAAAACTTTTTACTTGATTGCCGGTGCGGTTGCTTTTGTAGCTTTATTTGTCGTTTATAAATTGTTTATGATGCTTTTTGAGGCTCCTCCGGCTCCGGTTGTTGTGCCGATACAACCTAAAGTGATTAAACAGGCAGAGGTTCCTCCTGAGCCTAAACCTTGGGAAAATCTACCTCTTCAAAATGTTTATATGCAGCGTTGTCATGATGCGACACTAGAGTTGGTAAAAATTATGCCCCCGGGATGGAAAATCGGAGGAATTGATTGTAACATTGGAGGAGCGTCTACATCTTGGTCAAGAGTAATCGGCAGAATTTCGATTATTGATCAGGCGTTGACGGCATCAGGTGTTAATTTTTCTGCAAGGTCTATTTCCGGTGACGGTAATACGGCTATGGCTGCGGTTTCGTTAGGTTCAATAGATACTGAAGCCTCAGAACCGACAAAAAGTATGGTTGATTTGAAGAATAATTTGAATGACTTTTTCCAGTCAATCGGACAAGATGTAACCTTGACAGATTACACATATACATCACCGCAACAGAATGTTTATCGTTCTGTAAAGTTCAAATTCACATCGGGATACAATCCGAGAATTTGGAGCGGTCTATTAACAAAATTCTCAGGACTTGAGATGAATTCAATAAAATACAACCCGGAAACAGGGGTTTGGGATTATGAAGGAGCTATCTATGCATTATAGTTTTAGAAATACATTATGTAGTTTAGCGGTTTTGGTTGCGGCAGGATTGTTGGCAGAAACAGCTAATGCTCAAGGAACAGTTACACTGTTGGCTGATGAAGAAGATGAAATCTCTTTGGCTCCGGATGCAGGTATTCCTGTTTCTGCAGATATTTCATTGGATGTATCGATACCGAGTGACAGTGGTTTGATTACACCTAATGAGCCGACAACTGCAAGTGCACCGTCAGATGTTATTCCGATGGAAGTTGAAAACGGGAACGAAATATCTATGGGATTTGATGATACGGGAAGCAGTCTTGATATGCAAATAGACTCTACTCCTGCCGAGGTTCCTGTGCAACCGGCTCCTATGCAAGGTGGTGCTTTATTAGGAGCTCCAATACCTTCAGGTGTCAGTGATCCGAACGTTTCAGCTGCAGTTAATAATGAATTGTTTACCAGAATGTCGGACTTGGAAAAGCAAACGACATTGCTTAATCTTGAGTTGAAAAAAGAGCGTGTAGCAAATGAAATTGCGGCAGTTAAAGCTCAGAGACAAAAGGCTCAGGAAGAAGAAGAAGCCAAAAGAGAGCAAAAAGAGCGTGAACGAATCGAGTGGCAAAACGAGCAAGATCGTTTGATGGTAGAAGAACAAAGAAAGCTAAAAGAAGTTGAAATGGCTATGGAGAAACTTCGCCAAGAAAAAATCGTAAAAGCCTATAAAGAAACAATGTTAGCTTCTACTCAAAAATGGATTAAGAAAAATTCTGAAATCTATGCTGAAATGGCAAAAAAAGACAAAGAAATAAAAGATTTGATTGCCGATCAGAAAAATAAGCTTTCAATAATTCAACAAAAGGCGGAAGAAACTAAAACAAAGGCTGAAGCAGCAAGAATTAACCATGATAAAAAAGTAGCTAATTTAGAAAGTCAAATTTCTATATTGAAAACCAGACTTGAGGCCGAAATAGAAAAGGCTAAAAAAGCAAAAATAAGCAGATCTTCCAAGAAAAATCCTTTTGCCGGAGGAAATACTTCTGGTGCTGTTGCTCCGGAAAAAGTTAAATTAAGCAGAGAATATGCTATTATGGAAATCAGCGGGCAAGGTGAAGACTTAACTGCAAAACTCATTAACGAAGATGGTGATGTGTTTATGGCAAAAGTCGGAACAACTTTACGTAATGGTTATACCATTGATGAAATTACTCAGACTTTCTTGGGAGCTGTAAAAGATAACGATAAAGACTACTTGTATTTTTCAGCAGGTGGCGTGTTAGATCGTGAACCATTACCTCCTGCTGTTACCATTAAAGAACCTGTTGATAGCAAGAAAAGTGGTGGCTCCGGCGGAAGCAGCTCTTCTCGTAGCGGCGGCCCAGCTAAAACAAGAGGAATCCCAAGTTTGGGTAGAGGTATGATTATTAAATAGTAAGTCATAAAAAATGGCAGAAGAAGAAAAGAAAGAAGAGGCTTCGGAAAAGCCCGAGGAAAAGAAAAGAGATTCGAAAGCTTTTATCGAAGCCTTATTCGCAAACGGAAATTATTTATGTACCTTACCGGGAGTAAAACTTCCGGATGGTACTTCTTTAAATGTAAATGATGAAACTCGTCGTCGTTTAGCATTGTTTTCAGACGGACAATTTCTAGTTTCCGCAGAACATAAATTTGATGGTCCGGTTTTAAACTTTCAAACTATTGCGATGAAAAAAGGGTTGCAAATGCAACCTGTTCAATATGTTTCACAAAACGAGCTTAATACCATTTATGCAATGGCCGAGCGTAATAAAACCATTTCCGGTGATGATGTCGATTTGGAACGCTTGCAAATGCAACAAGACTTTGTGAATATTGTAAGACGTGCTTCATCAATGAAAGTGTCGGATATTCACGTTATTGTGTCTGATAGCTGTTCCGAAGTTGTGTTCCGCACCAATGGTGTGATGGTAAAAGAAATGGAATATAGCAAGGATTGGGGAGAATTGTTTGTCCGTGCGGCTTTTGCTTCTGCCGATATTTCCGACTCAAACTATGCTCAAAACGAATTCCAAGGTGCACAAAAATTAGGCTCTACTCCGTTACGTGGTTCTAAAGGTAAATTAATGTTGCCACATAACGTTTTGGCAATTCGTTTACAATTTAATCCGATTGCTTTCGGTTCACAATATTTGGTTATGCGTGTTTTGTATGCCGATGATAATCCTGATGGTAGTGATGACTTGTCCGCACTGGGTTGTGGCGATTATGAACAAGAATTGTTCTTCCGTTTACGTTCAGCTCCGGTGGGTTTGAATGTGGTAGCTGGTCCTACCGGTTCAGGAAAATCGACGTTATTACAGCGTAATATGATTAAGTTGATTAAAGAAAAACACAACGAAGTTAACCTATTAACTGTGGAAGACCCTCCGGAATATCCTATTCCGGGAGCAAGACAAATGCCGGTGACCAACGCAAACACAGAAGAAGAAAAAGCAGAACAATTCGGTTTGGCATTGAATGCGGCATTACGTTCTGACCCGGATGTATTGATGGTGGGTGAAACCCGTTCTTTATCGGCAGCAAACTTGGTATTTAAAGGTGCTTTGTCAGGGCACTTGGTTTGGACTACATTGCACGCCAACTCTGCTCCTGCAATTGTTACTCGTTTGCGTGATATGGGTGTACAATACTATATGTTAGGCGATCCAGAATTGTTAAAAGGTTTGGTTTCGCAGCGTTTGTTCCAAAGATTGTGCCCATATTGCAGAACTCCGGCGAAAGATTGCTTGGATGAACCTTCGGTAAAAAGATTGCGAATCGCATTAGGTGATTTTGGTTTGGAAAATGCTTTCTTGCGTGGACCGGGTTGTAAATTCTGCAGTGGTCGTGGCATTAAGGGACGTTTGGGTATTCAGGAAATGATTTTGCCTGATGCAACTTTCTTACAATTAATGATTAATGGTGAAACTCGTAAAGCTATCGATTATTGGACCAGTGATTTGAACGGCCGCCCGATGAAAGATGTTGCATTAGAAAGAATGTTAAAAGGTTTAATTGGTATTGATGAAGTTGAACGTTGGTGCGGATTGTTAGACCAACGTCCGGTATATTAGTAAAAAGCGGAGATAAAGATGGACGAAAACAGAAAAAGAGAATCGGCACAAAATCTCGCCCGTGCAATGCAAAAACTAAACTCAATAGAAGTTTATTATGCAAAGATGATTTGTAATATGTCGGGTGGTGTGCGTTTGAAATTATATCGTAAAATTGCATCTTTGATGTCCAACCGATTTTCTTTGATGAATGCTTTGGATATGTTGCACGCAACAATTACTAATGACGGAAAAAACCCCAGTGAACCGATGGCTATTGCTATTGCTTCTTGGGCAAATGCTCTGCAAAACGGTCAACCTTTCTCCGAAGCATTGCGAGGATGGGCTCCTGACCGTGAAAGATTGATGCTTTCCGTGGGTGACGTGTCAGACTTGGAAAGCGCTATCCGTAACTTGATTAGAGTGACTGAAGGTACTACAAAAATGTTACGTCCGATTACCAGCGCTATCAGTTATCCTGCTTTCTTGTTAATGATGGTTACGGTTATTATTTATGGTATCGGTGCCTACATGGTGCCTCCGATGCTTGAAGCTGCACCTAATGCGCAGTGGACGGGTTTAGCTAAAAACTTAGCAGATTTGTCTGCTTGGATTATCGTATATTGGCCGATTGCATTTTCCATTGTGCCGGTGTTAGGTATTGTAATTTACAGCACTATCGGAATTTGGACCGGAAGCATCAGAGCTGCCATTGATAACTGTCCGCCTTGGTCATTGTACAAGGTGTTCGTCGGCATTACATGGTTGTTGGCTCTATCTGCTTTGGTAAAAGGCGGAACTCCGGTTTCTAACGCCTTACGTGCATTGCGACGTGATTCAACCCGTTACTTAAAAGAAAGAATTGATAAAACTTTAGTGTTTATCAACAATGGTGACAACTTGGGACAAGCTTTGTCAAAGACCGGATTAAACTTTCCTGATCCTGAAATTATCGGTGACTTAAAAATTTATTCCGAAATGGATAACTTTGAAGAAGCTTTGGAAAAACTTGCTAACGACTGGTTGGATGAATCCGCATACATTATTGAGCAAAAAGCCGGTATTTTGAACATGGTCGCACTGCTTTGCGTGTCCGGCATTATTGCTTGGGCGGTTATGGGTACCTTCGTGATGCAAGACCAAATTACCACAGCAATGGGTATGTAAAAAATGGTAAACTTGCTAAAAAAAGTTATTAATACAAAAACAGTTACCATAATCATCGGTTTGTTGCTGGTGGTTATGGTTTGCTTGTGGTGGTACAGTCGCCCGAATAAGGCTTCTGTTGCTGCCTCGGAAGTTGCAACAATAGCTAAAGACATACAAAAATTGTATGCTAAAAAAGCAAATTATTGGATGCTGAACACCGAAAGCTTAAAAAGTAATGATATTTTAACCAAATATCGTTATAAAAACAATCAGCTGATAAATGCCTTGGGTAAGCCTATTCTCATCGGAAAAGGCGAAAATGGTGACATTGTTATGCCCGGCGAGAAAAGCTTTGATGTTGTTTATACTGATTTGTCGTTTGCAGAATGTATTAATGTTGCGTCTTATCAGTTTGAGCAACAAGAAACTTTAGGTCTTTTGCAAATCACAATTATCGGGCCGGAAAAAAGTCGGATTTTTGAGTGGAGTGCAACGGACTATGCCTTACCGATAAGTCGGCCCGAGGCAAAACTTTTTTGTGGAAACAAAGCAAAAGTTATATGGACTTTTGAATAGAGAACACAAAAAAAGCTTATATACATAAATATACTTGACAAGGTTACAAAAATGTAACACACTGTTAGGTGGAATGTGATATTTTATTGAGGAGAATATTATGAAAAAATTTAGATCTGAACAGTCTGGTCGTTCAATGGTTGAAATGCTCGGTGTGTTAGCTATTATCGGCGTTTTGTCAGTTGGTGGTATCGCAGGCTATTCAAAAGCTATGGCTAAATTCAAACTTTCTAAAGCTATGGACCAAGTATCAAACGTTGTTACTAACGTTCGTACTTTGTACTCTGGTCAACCTAACTATTCTGGTTTGGATACACCTATTGCTATTCAAATGGGTGCTGTTGGTGCAGAGATGTTGAATGGTGCTAAAACAACATCAGCTTCTGTTGCTTACAATGCTTTCAACGGAAAAGTTTTTGTTAAAGCAGGTACCTCTGGTCAGTCTTTCTTTGTGACATTTACCGGTTTAGGTAAAGAAGCTTGTGTTGCTTTGTCAACAGCTGACTGGGGCTCAGGTTCAGGTTCAGGTTTGGTATCTGTAAGTGTTGCCGGAACTGCTGCTACAGCTGCTGCTACAGCTGCTTTAGCTACAAAAGGACTAACATCTGACGCTACTTTACCATTGGCTTTGTCTAGCGCAGCAGGCGGTTGTAATGGTGTAGGTGATACAAATACCGTTGTTTGGGAATACTACTAATTACAGCGGTTTGAAACCGAAAAATTTAAGAGGGAGTTTTCTCCCTCTTTTTTTTATGCTTTTCGTCATTGCGAGCTACACAATATTGCGAAATACTCCCTCTCGTCATTGCGAGCGGACGTCAGTCCTTGCGAAGCAATCAAGAAACATTATGCCTTATAAATTCTATGGATTGCCGCGTCGCTACCGCTCCTCGCAATGACAAAAAGAGTCGTCATTGCGAGCGGATTTTGAAAAAGAAGTCCGAGCTTCTCTCTCGTCATTGCGAGCGGACGTCAGTCCTTGCGAAGCAATCCAGAAATATTATGCCTTATAAATTCTATGGATTGCCGCGTCGCTACCACTCCTCGCAATGACAGCACGGACTATGGATTGCCGCGTCGCTACCACTCCTCGCAATGACAGCACGGACTATGGATTGCTCGTTACCACCGCTCCTCGCAATGATGATACAGGCTATGATACAGGAAATGTCATATTGACAATATATAATTAATATTGAAAACATTAAGCTATTACCATATCATTATAAGCATAAGAAATGAGGTAAAAATGAATAAAAAAGGATACATCTATATTCTTTTTAATAAAAAGAATGGAACTCTTTATGTCGGGGTAACATCTGATTTGATAAAAAGAATCTATGAACATAAAAATAAAATCATAGATGGATTTACTAAAAAATATGCCATAGATAAATTGGGATATTATGAAATTTATGAAGATATAGAATCATGCAATACAGAGGGAAAAACAAATAAAATCAGGATCTCGAAAAAAGAAAATAGAATTGATAGAAACAATGAATCCTGATTGGAATGATTTATATCATTAAATTGTTTAATTATGCGTATGTTATCTTTACGAATTGGTAGTAAAACGTTATTATAAATGATTATAAAGTATATTATTTGACTGGATTGCCACGAAAATTAAATTTTTTTGCAGCAGCTCTCAACAAAATACAATAACTAATTAAGGTAAAAAGCTAAATGAGTTTACTGAAAAAAACATTTTGTTTAATCACATTTTTTATATTGGGAATATTGTTGGCAACTGCTATGGTGGTAATGTTTTTTTGGAACAGAACCACTCTTGATAGCCTTTTCTTATATGTGACCACAGCAATCTCCGCAGGTAGTTTTATTCGAAATATATCTTTGATTGTTGTTTTGTTAATTGCCTCTGCTTATACATTTATTACATTCTTTTCTAGCAAAAAAGGAAAAGCATTTTTAGTTACTTTGTCTATCACTTTATTTTTTTATACTTTTCAAATATCTGATTTTATTGTCGGAAATGTTAGTCAAACAACAATTTACGAAGATGAATATATTATTCCGTCCGTATCTTCTCCAAAACAAAAAAGAAATCTCATTGTTTTATATTTAGAATCTATGGAAAGCGGATATAAAAATTATGACGAAAAAGGAACAAATATTCTTCCTAATCTCAGTAAAATCGCCGAAGAAAATTTTTATTTTGATGATTTCTATCAACTTTTTTACGCTAATGCAACCATATCAGGACAGGTGGCCGGTATGTGCGGTATTCCTCATAAAACAGAGCTATCAATAACTAATTTAAGAAACATTCAAAACAACACTTTTAATAATGTTATTTGTTATCCTGATATTTTAAAACAAGAAGGATATAATACATTTTTTATACAAGGATCTTCTCTATCTTTTAGCGGGACAAAAAACTTTATCAAACAACACTCTTTTCAAAAAATCGAAGGAATTAATGATAATCCTGATATTATACAAAACAACAAAGGAAGCGACTGGGGTGTCAAAGACAGCACTTTGTATGAGATAACAAAAGAGCGAATTATTGATTTAGCAAATAAAAATAATCCTTTCTTTATAACAATAGCAACTATTGACACTCACGAGCCGACCACTTTTCTCGACCCGCAATGTGATAAAAAATATGGTGACAATCGTGATGTGGTTATGTGTGCTGATAAAATGGCTTCTGACTTTATAAAATGGGTGCAAAATCAAGATTTTTACAAAAATACAACTATTGTCGTTTTGGGCGATCATATAGTTATCGGAAAAAATAATATTTATCCCAAAAAAGAAAATAGGCAAATTTTTAATGTGATAATTAACCCTGTTGACGGTTTGGAGCCTCAAAAACACAAATGGACAACCCTAGATGTAGCTCCGACAATTATGGAAGCCATCGGTTTTGAGAACAAAGGCTTTGGTTTAGGTCGTTCTCTGTGGCAAAAAGATGAAACATTATATGAAAAATATGGTCTAAAACTTGATATGGAATTTAATAAAAATTCTGATTTCTATAAGAAGTTTAATAAAAATGAAAAAGAAAAAATATCGTATAAAAAGTATGTAATAAATACTCTTGTAAAAGAAAAAGATATTGCCAATTATGCCGGAAATATTGTGGAAGAAGAACAAGTACAAATATTTGCTGGAACCCACGATAAGATTTGGACAGATAGCATTAATCTTAAAATGACAGAAAAAGATAAAAAACAATATTGTTTAAAAGCTAAATTTATCTTAATCAACCCTAATAACAAAATGCCGATTATCGATTTGGTTATAAATGATAGAAAAATCGGAAAATGGGAAATACCTTTAACAGAAAAAGCACCTTTTGAAAGAGAAATTTGTTTTGATGCGGAAAATGAAGATATATCTATCAATTTTCAACGAAACTCAAAAACAAGTAATCCGTATCATCATGCAATCGGCTTAAAAGAGTTTGTTGTTCGATAAAATTAAAGCCTCTCGATTGAGAGGCTTTTTAGTGTTTTTGCTTATTGTTTTTAGTTAGACTTTTCTTTATTTGCCATTGCTTGTTTACGAGCCATATATAATGCTCCGAAATCTATCGGATTAAGCATAAACGGCGGTAAGCCTCCCTCGGTCAAACAATGAGTAATTACATTACGAGCAAACGGGAAAATAAGTCTTGGAAGTTCAACCATCAAAATCGGTTCTAAATGTTCTTCCGGAACTTTGACTTCGGCAAAAGCCATATAAGACAATTCTAATACAAACAATGTCTTGTCTTCAACTTTTCCGGTCATAGAAATATCTAATTGTGATGTAAACATTCCGTTACCTTTCGGTTCTGATTTTACATCTACATGAACATCCATTTTGGGAGCTGATTTAATTTCACTGAAAATTTCCGGTGCATGCGGAATTTCTAAAGACAAATCTTTTATAAACTGTCCGTGAATTGTTAATGCTGCGTTTTGAGACTGCTCGTCCATTTACATTCTCCTTAAATATTTTTAATTCTTATATAAACTATAATAAATATTTTTACAGGTCAAATAATTAGGTTGATAATATCAACATTTTAGCTATATTAAGTTTAATATATTTATGAATGATAGAGGAAAAAATGGCTTTTGATATTTTAATTTTGATTCTTGTTGTAGTAGTGATTTTTCAAAAATTACGCAGTTTACTCGGTACCAGACCTGAAAACACGGCAACTCCCATAAGCCAAGAGAGTGCAGCTAAAATTTTTGATATTCTTATGAAAGAAACTATGAAAAAACCGGTAGTAGTTGATGGCGGTGAGCTGAAAGCCGAAACAAAAGAAACAAATGAAACCGAAACTGTTTTACAACAAATTCCCAATTTTAATCGCACAACTTTTTTAAGCGGCGCACAGCGTGCTTTTGAAATGATTGTTACATCTTTTGCCAAAGGCGAAATTGATATATTAAAAGCTTTAATCGGAAAGACTTTGTTCAAAAAGTTTGAAGACATTATTAATCAGCGTAAAGAAGAAGGTATTACCGCTGAAACGGACTTTGTCGGCTTTAATTCCGTCGAAATCGTCAGTGCAAAAATTGATAAAAATAACAAAGCTAAAATTGCGGTCAGATTTGTCAGCGAACAAGCAAACGTTTTGCGTAACGCAGAAGGTAATATTATTGAAGGTGACGAAAACTTTATTCAAACAATTACCGATATTTGGACATTTGAGCGCAATATCAATTCAACAACCCCTAACTGGATGTTGGTATCTACAAAAAAATGAAAAAGTTTCTGATTTTATTGCTGGTCGTTTTTCTTTCCGCCTGCCCTCAAAAACAAGAGGAAAAGCAGGAAGAAGTTAGTGGTGCAAAAGTTGAATTGTTGCCAACCCCTTTTAGTCAAATTGTCGATTGGAATAAAGATAATTTTGCGGAATTTATTCCGGTTTTTGAAAATAACTGTAAAAAAATAGCAAGATTAAAAAGCGAATGGCTGGGTAATAGTGAAATAAAAATAAAAACCGAATCGTATAAAAAAATTTGCAGTGATTTTGAAAAACAAAAACTTCAGACTAACGATGCTTTTAGAAAATTTATAGAAAACAATTTTGAACCATTTTTGGTTACCGATAATGGTAATCCTGAAGGCAAGTTTACGTCTTATTACGAATCGAGAATTAATGCGTCTTTTCAAAAAAATAATAAATATAAGTATCCCGTTTACGGTAAACCGGAAAATTTAATCGAAATAAATTTGCAAGATTTTGACACTTCATTACCGAATAAAAAATTTTTCGGGATGATATCTAACCAGAAAATGGTTCCTTATCACGAAAGAAAAATTATCGAAACCCAAGATATTGGCGCTCCGGTTTTAATGTGGGCGGACAGCTTGGTCGATATTCATATTATGCAAATTCAAGGGTCTGCTGTTGCCCATATGGATAACGGAGAAAAAGTACGCGTAGGATATGCGGCAAACAACGGACTTCCGTTTAAGGGAATCGGCAGAATTTTATTAGATAATAAAATATTGCCCCCTGAAAAAATTAATATGATAGAGATAAAAAAATGGCTCAATGAAAATCCCGAAAAAGCAGAAAAATTTATGCAAATGAATCGTCGTTATATCTTTCATAAAATAATTAACGAATCGGGACCTTTAGGTGCTTTTGGAGTGCCGTTACAGGCCGGAAGATGTTTAGCAGTTGACAGAAGTATTGTGCCTCTGGGCAGCCTGTTGTGGATAGCGACAAATGATGCCGAAAAAAATCAAATTAATAAATTAGTAGCTGCACAAGATGTAGGTAGTGCAATAAAAGGTATCGTTCGAGGAGACTATTTTTGGGGAAGCGGCGATGATGATGTTTTGGCCAAAGCCGGAAGTATGAACTCAAAGGGAATTTACTATATATTTCTGCCCAAAGGGGACTCTAATGAATAATGAAGACGAATCTTGGTGGAAAGAGACAATAAAAGATATTACCCCCCTGAAAAAAATATCCAGAGATACTTTTATTCCCCAAAAAGAATTGAAAATTACACCTAAAATTACCGCTAATACCGTATATAGCGGAGATAAACTTGGTGATTTGCAATTTGGAAATACCGATAATATTGATGCCAATACCGCAAAAAAGTTCCGCAAAGGGGAATTTAGAGTTGAAGCTGAATTAGATTTGCACGGTTGTACGGAAAATAAGGCTTTTGATAAGGTAATAAATTTTGTAAAAAATTCCTATTTGAAACAATACAGATGCGTTGCGATTATTACCGGTAAAGGTTTACATGTTACCGAAGAATCGGATATTTTCAGCACAAGAGGTGTTTTGAAAGACCGAGTCCCGCAATGGCTCAATTTGCCGGAAATTCGTCCGCTTATTTTATCTATTAATCACCCTGCTCCCAAAGACGGCGGAAGCGGTGTAATTCAAATTTTGTTAAGAAGACACAGAGGTTAAGAAAATTTTTCTAACAATGCTTGATAAGCTATCGTCAGTTGCTTAAATTTTTCTTCCGCTTCTTTATCGCCACGGTGTAAATCAGGATGATATTTTTTTACTAATTTTTTGTATTGTTTTTTTAGCAACTGAACAGAAACCTCTTGTCCTTCCAACTCCATTATTTCAAGAAATTTCATTTCTTTTTCACTATAGTAAATTTCGTTTCGAGAAGAAAAGTTTTTTGCATATTTACCGAAAAATTCGAAATCATCTTTGATTTTATAGCCAAACTGATAGTTTACTTTTGAACGATATCCCTTAAAGTGCATATGTGGTTTTTCTGAAGTTTTTTCTTCTTCAAATTCGCCATCATAATAATTCCATTTTGAATTATATGCCTGAACATGTTCTAAACAAAACCAATAATATTCTTTTAGCGATCTGTCTTTGGGTGCACGAAACTCTCCGGCTTTTTCGCAGCCGGGAAAATCACACTTACACTCTTTTCCCTCTCTTTGAGGTGAAAAGTATTTTTTGCTTCTTACAACTTTTGACATTTTATGTTCATTTTTTCTTTTTTTAGTTGTATTAAATCTTTCTTTTAAATATAATCCTATCCTAAAGTTAAGGCAATAATAATATACATAAGGATTGGTATAAATATGACAAAATTGGTAAATAAAATCGTCTTTATCAACAATCGTCGTACAAGTATGAGACTCTGTTTAACCGAATGGAAACTCCTTGATTCTATTTGCAAAAATGAAAATGTTTCTCGAAATGATTTTTTGGAATTGATAGAAAATAGCAATGCTTGCGGGCTTGGCTTAACTTATTACACAAGACTCTTTATCATGCTGTATTTTTATAATAAAACATCTTTCGGAAATATAAAAACCCGAAGACATGGTATTGGCACACAGTCTTATGTCAATGAGATTATATCAATAATGAAAAATAAATAATTGCAAAAAACTCTTAACTACTTATACTAACTATATATTGTTAGGAGTTGTTGTTGTGCCAGAATTACCCGAAGTTGAAACAGTAAAAAACGGTATTGCTTTATTTATCGGAAAAGCTCGTATTCTGTCCGTTGAAATAACGAATCGAAAATTCAGAATGACTGTCCCCGAAAATACAGAAAAAAATATTATCGGCGCAAAAATAGAAAGCTATCAACGAATCGGAAAATATATTGTCATTAATCTTGATAATGATTTTTGCGTTGTTTGGCATTTGGGAATGAGCGGAAAAATAAAAACACTGAAAGAACAACAGCTTCATTTAGAAAAACATGATCATATCGCTATCAAAACCGAAAACGGATGGTTAGTGTATAACGACCCGAGAAGATTCGGACTTTTCACCACAATTAAGAAAAAAGACATAAATCAATCAGAGTTATTTAAAAATACCGGCATAGATCCTTTTGATAAAAATCTTACCGGAGAGCTTTTTTTTGAAAAAATAAAAAATAAAAAAACACCAATAAAAACAACTTTATTAGACCAGTCCGTAGTATGCGGAATCGGAAATATTTATGCCTCTGAAATTTTATACGAATCGAGAATATCGCCTTTTAGAGAATCGAATAAAATAAATAAAAAAGAGTGTGATACACTCGTAAAAAATATTAGAGCAGTCTTGCAAAAAGCTATTGATAACGGCGGTTCTACATTAAGAGATTATCAAAAACCCGACGGAAGCTTAGGCTATTTTCAAAATATGCATTGTGTATATAATAAAATAGGACAAAAATGTCCTAATTGTATATGCAATACAGAAAAAACCGGAGGAATAAAGAAAGCCGTTCAAGCAGGACGTTCAACTTTTTATTGTGAAACTTTACAAAAGTGAGATTGAGATGAAAATATTACAAATATTGTGCTTATCGTTTATATTGTTCGCAACATCGACTCGCGCAGCAGAATTTATTGACGGTTTAGATGATGTTCCGCTTATGCCGCAAACAACTCAGCTGCACAGCAACAACATAACTTTCGGAAATGATGAAAGCCGTTTTAGCGAGGCTTATATAAGTTCTGAAAAAATAAAATTTGAAAATATTGCTGATTTTTACAAAAAAACATTACCGCAATTAGGTTGGAAATTTGTTAGCAATAAAGAAAATGCTTTACATTTTGAGCGTGATATGGAAGTTTTAGATATAGTATTAGAAAAAAACAAACCGCTTTTGGTTAGAGTAACTCTAAAAAGCAAAGATTAGGAATGTAAAATGACAGAAATTAATGTTGAAAAAATCGGTGCCGTAGGTTTAATCACTTTTTCAAGCAAGGATAAACTAAACAGAATTAATTCCGATACTTTAGAGAGTTTGTCAAAAGAAATGGCTAAACTTGATATTGATGATGAGATCAAAGCTATTGTTATAAGAGGAAATGAAAAAACATTTTCTGCCGGAATTAATGCAACCGAGTTTGTAAAAAACGTAAATGCCAGTATGTTAGAAGATATGACTGACAACTTTGAAGTTATTGCCGATGCTAAAAAGCCGGTAATTGCAGAAGTAAGCGGTTATGCAATCGGTATCGGTTTTGAACTCGCTATGGCATGTGATATGGTTTTTTGTTCGGAAAATACTTGGTTTGCAATGCCTGATTTGTGCTTGGGAACAGTTCCCGGATTTGGAGCAACTCAACGTTTAACTAAAGCTGTGGGCAAAGCCAAAGCCATGGAAATGATTTTGACCGGTAGAGCAATGAATGCAACGGAAGCCGAAAGAATCGGTTTAATAAGTCGTATCATTCCATTAATGTATTTGCATGATGAAACAGTGAAAGTTGCAGAACTTATTGCTTCTATGCCAAACTTGGCAACCAATACTTCAAAAGAACTTATCAAAACAGCTATCGGAAATACTGACTTGGATGAAGGTTTGGAAATTGAAAAACAGGTTTATAAAAGTGCTTTAGAATCTGACGAATTTCAAATTAACCTCGAAAATATGCTTAAAAAATAGAAGAATCGACATATTTACAAAAAATTGTGTTGACTTGAGGGCTTTGAAGAGTTTATAAAGCATATCAGAAAAATTTTGTAATAACTTAAATTTATAGGAATATAAAAATGGCCAATCATAAATCGGCAAAGACAAGAATTAAAAGAAATACAAAACGTAGCATCATCAATGGTGCTCGTAAAAGCAGAGTTCGTACTTTTGTTAAAAAAGTAGAAGCAGCTATTGTTGCTAAAGATAAAGCTTTAGCTCAAACCGCTTTTGTTACTGCAGAATCTGAATTGATGAAAGCTGTAAACAAAGGTGTTATGCACCGCAACACTGTTGCAAGAAAAATTTCTCGCTTGTCTGCCAAGATTAAAGCTCTTTAATTTTAAAGAAATTTTATATAAAAAACCACTCCTGATTTGCAAAAACAGGATAGTGGTTTTTTGTGTTTTTTCAGCAAAAACAAAGGGAATCTATGCGACTCTTTAGAAACATTATGTCAAGCAAATTAATTTCAATGTTCTAAAATTGTTCTGTTGTTTTTTATTTTTTAACCTTTTATTATCAGACCATCGAATCAATATGAGATTGATTATTTGTTTTAACCTCAGACTTTATAAGGATATGTAGAATAATGGCTGGTGAAGCAATACAAAATGACTTTGGTGCTGTTCAAGACGAATGGGGACAGATTTGCTCACAATTAAGACAAGAAGTAGGAGAAAAGGCTTTTGACAGTTGGTTAAAACCGCTTAGTATCAGCTCTTTTTCCAGCGGTGTGATGAATATTTGCGTTCCGACACGCTTTATGAGAAATTGGGTTATCACTAATTACTCTGACCGAATCCACAGAATTTGGGAGAAAAAGAATCCGAACATAAAAACCATCAACTTTGTTGTTCAAACCGTTGAAGAAGACAAAACAAACAATGTTCGCAATTCTTCTTGCCGTTCATTATTCAAACAAATATCAACAAGTCCGGCACCACAAAATATATACCAATCAGGTATTCGCAATTTACAACCCGACAACGGATATGTAAGTTTTGCCGACCCAAGTCAATCTTTATCGGTTCCACTTAATCCTCAATATACTTTTGATACTTTTGTTGTCGGAAAAACAAACGAATTTGCCTATGCTGCTGCTCGCAAAATTGCGGAATCTGACAATATACCTTTTAATCCGCTGTTTTTATATTCAGGTGTCGGATTGGGAAAAACCCATTTAATGCATGCTATTGCTTGGCATATTAAACAGCGCAATCCGGAAAAGAATATAGTTTATTTGTCTGCCGAAAAATTTATGTATAAATTTGTAAAAGCTTTGCGCTATAAAGACACGGCAGCATTTAAAGAACAATTTCGTTCGGTTGATGTTTTGATGGTTGACGATGTTCAATTTATCGGTGGCAAAGAATCGACTCAGGAGGAGTTTTTCTATACCTTTAACTCTTTAATTGAAGAAGGAAGACAGATAATAATTTCTGCAGATAAGTCTCCCGCAAATTTAGAAGGAATAGAAGATCGTTTGCGCTCAAGATTAAGCTGCGGACTGATGGCAGATATTCATCCTACCGACTTCGACTTGAGAATTAGCATCTTAAAAGAAAAAGCAAAGCAATTAAATTGTGAACTTCCTCAAAAAGTAGCTGAGTTTTTAGCTCAAAAAATCACCACAAATATACGTGAATTGGAAGGGGCTTTACGCAGAATTGTTGCTCATGCTCAACTAATTCCCGGCAAAGAGATTACAATAGAAAGTACACAAGAAGTATTAAAAGATATGCTACGTTCTTATGACAGAAGAACAACTATTGATGAAATACAAAAGAAAGTTGCCGAATATTTTAATATTTCAGTTAAAGAAATGCAATCTTCTCGCCGAGCTCGAACAGTTGCCAGACCGCGTCAAATCGCAATGTATTTAGCAAAGCTTTTGACTTTACGCTCATTGCCTGAAATAGGACGTAAATTTGACAGAGATCATACAACAGTTATGCATGCGGTCAGAAAAGTTGAAGAACTTATTCAAGAAGATCAGAGTGTTGCAGAAAGTGTTGAAGCATTAAGACGTTCACTGGAATCATAAAACAGAGCCGGAAAATATTCCGGCTTTTTTATTGGCATTAAAAATCTGTTGAAATGTATATTTTTCATTTTTGCTATAATAATAATATGCTATTATTTGAGCAGTAAAAACTTTTATTCGGAATAAATGATATGAAATTTGTTATTGAACGTGCGATTTTATTAAAAACTTTGAGTCACATTCAAAGTATTGTTGAAAAAAGAAATACCATTCCTGTGCTTTCAAACGTAAGAATTGAAGCCATGAGTGACGGCATCAGCTTTAAGGCAACTGATATGGATACGGAAATTACTGAAATTGTTGATGCTAAAATCAGTGAAACAGGTGCAACAACGGCTCCGGCACATATGTTATATGACATTGTTCGTAAACTTTCGGATGGTTCCGATGTTGAATTAACTTATCCTGATGACAAAGGCCAGTTAGCTATTGCATCCGGTCGTTCAAAATTCGTTTTATCTACTATCGGAGTTGAAGATTTCCCTGTTATTTCAGGAGATAAATTACCTATCAACTTTGTTATGCAAAGAGAAGAACTTAAAGATGTGATTGATCGTACTCAATTTGCAGTTTCAACTGAAGAAACAAGATATTATCTTAACGGTTTATATATTCATGCCAAAAACGAAGGGGCAACAAAAGTATTACGAATCGTTGCAACCGATGGTCACAGATTGGCTTGTGTAGAATCGCCGTTACCAAATGGAACTGATAATTTATCAGGTGTTATTATTCCGAGAAAAACTATCGGAGAAATCCGTAAGCTTCTTGATGATACAAAAGCTGAAAGCATTAATATCTCTTTATCAGATAACAAGGTTCGTTTTGCTTTAGATGAAGTTATATTAACATCAAAACTTATTGACGGCACATATCCTGATTATGAAAGAGTTATTCCTACTGATACAGATAAGATTCTTGAAGTTCAGGTAAAAGAATTGGCTAATGCTGTTGATCGTGTTTCTGTTGTTGCAGAAAGAACCAGAGCAATAAAGATGGGAATGGAAGACGGAAAAGTTGTTGTCACAACAACAAGTCCTGACCTTGGATCGGCTTCTGAAGAAATTGATGCAAAATATGATAATACTCCTTTAGAAATAGGTTATAATTTCCGTTATTTATTGGATATTTTATCTGAAATAAAAGGAGAATCGGTTCAAATAGGCTTTTCAAACGAATCGTCACCTACTGTTATTCATGACACATCAGATACCAGTGCTATCTATGTATTAATGCCGATGAGGGTTTAATTTGGATAGTTTAGCAAAAAACATATTATCAGTTACAGACAAAAAGTCAGGTGTTACCCGCCTGACTTTAACTGACTTTAGAAATTATGCTTTTTTACGTATAAACGCAGGGTTACATCCTATAATAATTACCGGAGAAAACGGGAGCGGAAAAACGAACATCCTTGAAGCTGTTTCATTTTTGACACCGGGAAGAGGGTTAAGAAGCTCAAGACTTGCAGATATAAAACGTTTTACTCCGGCTGTTATTGATAACGGATATTCTCCGATAAATAACTCTTGGGCTGTTGCCGCTACCGTTTGTAAAAACGGAGAAGATTTTGAAATAGGAACAGCTGTTGAAAATATACAAAAAGAAGATGAAGATGAAACAAGCAATTACAATAAACGAATCGTCAAAATAGACGGTCAAAAAAGTTCTTCTCAGGTTGAGTTAGGAAAATATTTATCTGCAATATGGCTGACTCCTCAAATGGATCGACTTTTCAGAGGCGGTTCTCAACCTCGTCGTAGCTTTTTAGATAGGCTTGTTTACGCTTTTGATAATGAACACGCTAAAAGAACTGCAAATTTTGAGCATTTATATAAGCAATGGTATCAATTAATTAAAACTACCAACGGACACGCTGACAGAATGTGGTTGTCAGGAATCGAAGAAAATATGGCAACTACCGGTGTAGCTATTGCAGCTGCACGCAGAGAACAAATTGCAAGGTTAAACAGATTTATAGAAAATGAACCGGATGATGTTTTTCCTAATGTGACGTTGGAGCTGGATGGTACAATAGAAAAAATGTTGGATTCAATGCCGGCTGTTGATGTAGAAGATTATTATATGTCGAAATTAGCTCAAGAACGTAAAAATATCTTATATAACGATAGTATTGATGGCGTAAACAGAACCGATTTTAAAGTTTTTTATAAGAAAAAGAGAATGCCGGCAGAATTATGTTCGACGGGAGAACAAAAATCTTTATTAATAAATATTATACTTGCTCAAACTAAATGTCAGATATTATATCAAGGGTTTTCACCTATATTATTGTTAGATGAAATTGCCGCTCACCTTGATGATGGTAAAAGAGAGGCTCTTCTTTGCAAGATAAGAGATTTAGGATTACAAGCATGGATTACGTCAACGAATCCGGAGTTATTCGTTACCTTAAAAAACAATGCAGACTTTTTTGAAGTTAAAAATAATTTGGTGATACAAAAATGAAAAAAATAAAAACAAAGGATATTATCTGGACAATTGTTATTATTCTATGTTCTTTTGTTATATATGATTCTGCTTTTAATTATGTGCATTGGCAAAAAGCGAATCGAGACAGTGCTAAAATATCCCCATTACCTGAAGAAGAAAAAGAGGCCGTTGTTCAGGTTTTTGTTGCAAGAACCTATAATTGGCGAGGATATTTTGCCGTTCATCCATGGGTTTCCGTAAAAAAGAAAAACGAAGATTTTTACACCGTATATCAAGTTATGGGGTGGCAGCTATACAGAACCGGCAGTTCTGTTTATGCACAGAAAGATATACCGGACAGATATTGGTACGGCAGCAAACCGCAGCTTTTGCAAACCTTGATTGGGGAAAAAGCTGAAGAGGCAATACCGCAAATAGAGAAAGCGGTAAAAGATTATCCTTATGCAGACAGATATGAGCTCTGGCCCGGACCAAACAGCAATACTTTTGTTGCCCACATCATTAGAAACGTTCCTTCTTTAACCGTTGAATTACCTGCAACTGCTATTGGTAAAGATTTTATCGGATATAAAGATATTGTTGCTCCGACGGCAAGCGGAACAGGAAAACAATTCTCATTAATGGGATTGTTATCTTTGAGCATGGGATTAAAAGAAGGAATAGAAATCGGATTTTTAGGATTATCTTTCGGAATTGATTGGTATCCCCCCGCCCTAAAACTTCCGATAATCGGAAGAATCGGATTCAGAGATATATAATCTGAACCATACCCTTAATTAGAAATAATATTGATTTTAAATCGGCTACTCAAAAATGTAACTGACCATTTGGCATCTGCATATATGCTATAAATGATTTTAGTGTTAAATCTGATTTCCCATAAAACCATCAACTTGCATTTTATATAATTTTGCATAAAGTCCGTTCTTTTGTAAAAGCTCGTCATGATTGCCTTTTTCTACAATTTTTCCCTTATCGAAAACTAAAATTCTATCCATTTCTCGCAAGGTGGAAAGGCGGTGAGCAATAGCTAAAACGGTTTTGCCTTTCATCAAGTTTTTTAATGATTGTTGAATATGTGTTTCGCTTTGACTGTCGAGAGCGGAAGTTGCTTCGTCAAATATCAAAATCGGAGCGTTTTTCAAAATAGCCCTTGCAATAGCAATTCGTTGTCTTTCACCACCTGATAAAATTATGCCTCTGTCGCCTACTTTAGTTTTATATCCGTCTTTAAATTTTTTAATAAAAATATCGGCAAATGCTTTTTTAGCTGCAACTTCAACTTGTCTGTCACTTGCATCAACATTGCCGTAGCGAATGTTTTCAAGCAGTGTTCTATTAAACAAACACACATCTTGCGGAATAGTTGCTATATGTTTATGAAGAGATTCTTGAGTAATATCCCTTATATCAGTACCATTTATCATGATACTACCGGAATCTATATCATAATAACGACTGATAAGTTTTACAAAAGATGATTTACCGGAACCGGAAAGACCTACTAACCCGACCTTCTCTCCGGCCTTAATATCAACATTTAAGCATTTGAACAGTTTGTTACGATTTTGATATCCGAAAGTAACATCTTTAATACGGATATTTGCTTTTTTAGTTTTTAGCACTTTGGCATCTTTTTTATCAACAATTTCCGGATCGACAGCCAAAGTATCAAGCGCCGACACAACGTTTCCGTACATTTTAGAAATATTGTTATATATCCATGACATTTGAAAAGCCAAATATGAAGAATTTAAGAACACCGTATTTACATAAATAAATTGTGTTGTATCTGTTTTTCCGATTTTCAGCATAAAGATAGAAAAGAAAACAAATGCAACAAGTGATAAAATAGAAACAAGTTGTTGAGCAATTCTTATCCAGCCCATAATTTTCTTTTCTCTGGTTTCTGCTCTTCTTAATTGTCGCAGAGATTTGAGCAGATTAATTTTTTCAAACTTAAAATTAGCAAAACTTTTTATTTCGCTGTAATTAGATATTGAATCAACAATTACCGCATTTGCCGCACTACTCATTTTTCCTGATTCACGAGAACAATTTCTTCTTATTTCACCTAATTTACAACTAATCAAAACAACTATAGCAATCCATATAATAACAAATAGTGTATAGTACCAACTAACCCATGTTAATACGGCGATTGTGGCCAAAACACGTGTCACCATGTGCAAAACTTCGAAACAAGCATTTAAAAAATCAGTAGTATTATTAGCCAGCAAGCCTACTTTATGTGAAATATTACCAGTCATTTCATTGGTGAAGAATGATATGGACTGTTTGTTCACATCTTCAAAAACGTCTTTTATTACAATGGTTTTAATTTTAGGAACAAAGCGAGCGACAATAAACATTGATGCTTCGGATATTAGCGTTGCCGAAAGTGTAATTATCGCCATAATTCCGGCATAAAATATAACCTCATTCCAATAGTTGTCACTTCCCTGTTTTTCAATAACGGTATTATATATTTTTGCTAAAAAATACGGTTCTATGGTATTTGCAACTTGTCGTACAATAACACAGGCTGTCAACATTAATAAAGCCCATTTAAAAATTTTCACATAATGCCAAATAAAACGATTTGCTGATTTTTCCATTTTTCTAAACTCAAAATTGACACTTAATGCTTATTGTATTATCATAACGCTTAAAATAAGTTTAACCCAAAGGATTTTGAAAATGGAAACACAATATTATACCGTTGTAGAAAAACAGGATTTTTTTGAAATTATCGAGAATAAATATGGCGAATTAGCCATCTTTATCGATGCCCGTGACGGAACTCCGGCTAATCCGGTTTTAGAATTTGACGGAAAGAAAACTGCATTACTAAAAAGAGATGGTCGCTTAGCGGTTAAACTCGATAATATTGATGAAGAAACAAAAGGTCCTTTAGCAGAGGCAGAATTTGTTATGATTGTAGAACTGCAAGGGAAAATGGTTGAGCGTGTATATGCAGTGCCGGTTGATAATGTAGAAGAAATTGTCTTTAAAGGTCGTCAAACTCGTGCCGATGAGCTTATTCTTGCTCGTAGCAAAGAAGATGTTATTAAAAGCTTTGGAGCTATCCACAGTTGGGTAGGCGGCAGCACAGAAACAAAATAGGACTGTCTTAAATGTTAGGAATAATTTTAGTAACTCATGGCAATTTAGCCAAAGAATTTGTTGCTGCCATGCAGCATGTTGTCGGCCCTCAAGAACAAATAGATACTGTTTGTATCGGACCTGAAGATAATATGGAAGCTCGCCGAGATGAAATTTTACAAAAAGTAGAAAACGTAAATACCGGTGACGGTACTATTGTTTTGACAGATTTATTCGGGGGTACACCTTCAAACTTGGCAATATCTATCATGGATAAAGCAAAAGTAGAGGTTCTGGCCGGAGTTAATTTGCCGATGTTAATAAAAATAGCAACTTTACGCAAAGATAAAGGCTTGAAAGAAACAGCTATCGGAGCACAAGAAGCCGGTAAAAAATATATCAATATTGCATCACAGTTGTTAGGCGGTTAAAGTGTCTGTTTCTAAAAATTTAGTTATAAAAAATCGCAAAGGTCTGCACGCGCGCGCTGCTGCTGCTTTTGTTAAAGTTGCCGAAAAGTATGATGCCTGTATAGAAGTTGAGAAATCCGGTCAAAAAGTAAGCGGTTGCTCAATTATGGGGTTGATGCTTTTAGCGGCGGCAATGGGAACAACTATAACCATATTTGCAGACGGACAAGATGAAGAAGATGCAATAAACGAATTAAGTAAACTTATAGATGATAAATTTGGGGAAGATTAGATATATAGGATATCTTCCGTTGTAAAAATAAAAAATGAGCCTAAATCATATAAAGACTTTAGGTTCATTTTTTTTAAGGAGTTTATCATGAAAGAGAATAAAGAAACAAAAAAATCATCTGAAAAAGAACCATCAAAAGGTGGTTGTGGCTGCGGTAAATAAATTTATCGTTGTAAATATAAAAGGCGAGGAAAATCCTCGCCTTTTTACTAATATAAAATCTACAATTCTTTTCTAGAGTTTAGTGCTAATTGAATTGTTCCTTCGTCCATATAATCTAATTCCGCACCTACCGGTATTCCTTGAGCAAGAGATGTTATCTTTACATCATAAGATTTTAATTTATTTACTAAATAGTGTGATGTAATTTGACCGTCAATTGTAGCCGGAAGTGCTAAAACTAATTCATCGATACCACCGCTTATTACCTTATTTAATAAACTTTCAATATTCAAATCTTCAGGCGCGACACCATCAAGAGCAGACAAAACGCCACCTAAAACGTGGTATTGTCCGTGATAAAAACCGGTTCTTTCCATTGCCCATAAATCTGCAACATCTTGAACTACGCAAACAATATTTTTTTCACGTTTTTCCGATGAGCAAACAGAACAAGGAGATGAAGTGTCAAAATTTCCGCATATTTCACAAGTTTTTATATTATTGGCAACGTTTTGCATAGCTTCAATTAACGGAAGTAATGAAGCCTCTTTCTTTTTGATTAAATGTAAAACAATCCTTCTGGCTGAACGAGAACCTAAAGAAGGAAGTTTTGCTATTAATTTTATGAGTTTTTCTATATCTTGTCCGGACACGACATTTTTCCTTAAAACGGCAATTTAATACCGCCAAAATTAAAGCCACCGGTAACTTCTTTCATACCTTCGCTCATCATGTTTTCGGCTTTTGTCTGAGCATCATTGCAAGCAGCAACTATTAAATCTTCTAAAATATCAATTTCATCAGGGGTTATTAAAGATTTATCGATTTCAACTTTTTTAGTAATCATTTTACCATTCATGGTAACTTTTACCATACCACCGCCGCTAACACCTATAACTTCACTTTGAGCCAGTTTTTCTTGTGCTTCTTCCATTTTCTTTTGCATCATTTGTGCTTGTTTCATCAAGCCTTGCATATTCATCATTATACAAAATCCTCACTAATAAATTCGTATTCGTTGTTATTGTTTTCCTCTTCAAGAGGAGCTTTTCGAGTTAAAGTTTCTATTTTTGCTCCTTTAAATTCAGCTAAAATAGATTTTACAAGAGGTGTTTCCGCCACATTTTTTTTATCCGCTTCTTTTTGAGCATTTTCAACCGCAGCTATACTTAATATGACCTCTCCCGGAATAATATCTAAACTCCATTTTTCTCCGGTAGATTTTTCAAAAAATTTATTAATATTAATCATAAAGTCAGAATTTATTCGGTCTGAAGCTTTGAATTTCATAACACCGTTACCAAACTCGGTTATTTCTATATCATTTTTCATAATATAGACAAGACGGGGTTGTTTTTCTTTTTCCAAATAAGAAATAAAATCCGTTACTTTATCAAAACGTGATTTTTCCGACGTATCACATTGGGTCGGGGTTGATATATTTGGCTTTATTTCAGCAGAAAATCCGTTTTTCAGGCTAGATTTTTTTTTTATATTCTCAAGCAGTTCTGCCGGAGTTGGAAGGTTTGCCGAAAATGCAATACGAATTAATATCATTTCCAGTGCATCTATAGGAACGGGAGCCGTTTGTATCTCGTTCAACCCTTTTATCAGCATTTGCCAAATTCTTGATAGCAGAGAAATATTAGTCTTTTCTGACATTGTTTTGAAGAAAGCTTTTTCTGATTCGCTAAATCTTTCATCATTTACATATGCCGGTAACAACAAAACTTTTGTTAAAGAATGGGTTATATTTATTAAATCATTTATTATTGCTGTAGGATTAGCTCCGCTCTTATAAACCTCTTGAAGCTTTTTCACTAACTCTGCCATATCGCCGCTTAAAAGCTTTTCAAATAATGCAAAAGCTTGTCCTCTGTCTGCCATACCCAACATTTCTTTAACAATATCGGTACGAACCTTGCCGCTACCTAAGGAAATAGCTTGGTCTAACAAAGACAAGCCGTCCCTTGCAGAACCATCGGCTGCAGTAGCAATCATATGTAATGCCTCTTCATCAGCTTTTAAATTTTCTTCTGCAATGATTTTATTAAAAAGCTTTTTTAAATCATCTATTCTAAGGCGTTGCAAATCGAATCGTTGGCATCGAGATAAAACCGTAACAGGAACTTTACGAATTTCAGTAGTAGCAAAAATAAACTTCACATGAGCAGGTGGTTCTTCCAATGTTTTCAACAAAGCATTAAAAGCATTGTTACTCAACATGTGAACTTCGTCGATTATGTATATTTTATATCGACAATTTGTCGGATTATAACGAACACCGTCTAAAATATCTCTAATATCACCAACGCCTGTTCTTGAAGCGGCGTCAAGCTCTAAAACGTCAATATTTCTTCCGGCAGCTATTGATTTACAATTTTCACAAATTCCGCAAGGATGTGTCGTAGGACCGCCTTTTCCGTCTGTACCAATACAATTTAGTGCTTTTGCAATAAGTCTGGCGGTGGTGGTTTTTCCTACACCTCTAATTCCGGTTAAAATATACGCATGGTGCAGTCTGTTTGATTTTATGGCATTAGTTAATGTTTGCACTAAAGCATCTTGTCCTAATAAATCTTCAAAATTTTGAGGACGATATTTTCTCGCTAATACAACATATTGTTCTTGTTTATTTTCTTCAGCCATAGTCACACAATCAAAAAAGGAGGAGGAACACCGACCTTAAACTCTTTCGTTACGGCTGCTTTCTTCCGAACCTGACCGGGTTGGCGAACGCTTAACCCGATGCCCTCCATAAATAACTAACTCAATATGGGCAGATTTTATATATATTTCAAGTAAAAAATCTTCTCTATCCCACTAATATTTATACATCAATAACGAATCGTCCGTATTTTCTGTTTCTTCAACTTCTTCGGCTTTTTCCAATTCTCTGCCGAAAATAAGTTCTTGTGCCTCAACTTCGTCCTTGCCGAATATAAGCGGTGGGTTTCTATCATAGAGAATCGATACATCTATATCTTCCAAACTTTCCGGAACCGAACTGAACTTTTTCGGAGCAAAATCAATAACAATATCTCCCGAAGGTGTAATTTGCATAATATCTAAACTATGTTGATTTTTACCATTCTCAAAAAGGCGAAAGATACCATTAATTCCGGCAAAACCATCCGGAGTAGTAATTGCCATATCAAGATTGGTCGGATTTCGTTTTGCTAAAGCAGAAGCCAAAGCCACAGCATCATACGCAAATGCAAACAGTCCGTTGGGTTGTGTTTCATACAACATTCTGTATTTGTTATTAAAATATGCCCCATGACTACGTGATAAAACCGGATATGCGGCTTTGTATAAGGTTGACTCTTTATTCAAGTGTGTGTTTTCCCAAACAGATGTTCCCAAAAACATTACATCGGGAGCAAACACATCATAATATCCGAACATTGCTGTAGCAGACTTTAATTTACTACCGGTTTCGGGAATTATAACCGCATCAAAATCAACTCCTTCTTCTGTTTCTATCAAACTCAGTTTTTTCAAATCTGTTTTAGCTTGTTCATCTCCCAGTTTAACCAGTTCTGCTAAACGTTCTTTTTCTTTTTTTATCGGCTCTGCTCTTTTTTCAAAATCGCTCAACTGATTAATTATCGTAGAAAAATCATTAGTATTAGGATCATAAAAAGCTATTCTGACAACTGTTGCTCCATGTTTTTTTGTTGATTTTACCGCAGCTTTGGCAACAGCCAAACCGGTAGAATTGTCGGGCAAAAGCAAAGCAAATTTACTTCTGCCTTTTGATGTTGCATAACCGACTATTCTGTTTATTTGTTCTTCAATTAATAGACCTATTGTATAAACTTGATCTTGTAAAACATCTTGATTGGTTGAAAAAGCAATTACCGGAATATTGCTTCTTCTGGTTCTGCTCGAAATTGCTTCAACAGAACTTGACATTAGCGGCCCGATAACTAACTTAACCTGTTGATTGATTGCGTTTTCAACAGCAACTCTTGCCCCTTCAGGAGTGCTTTTAGTATCATAAAATTGCAAAATTAAATTAGGATTGTTCATATCTTCAAGTGCCAACATTGCGGCATTTTTTAAGCCTTGTCCTGCTTTTTCAGCTTCTCCGCTTAATGGCAACAACACTCCTACCCTAAAACTTTGAGAAGTTATAAATTCTTCTTCATTAATTTGCCCGGAGCTTTCTTCAAAATAACCGCGAGAAATAACCGCAGATTGACAAGCTGATAAAACTATTACCAAAGCTAAAATATATATTTTTTTTAACACTTGCATTTTTTCCTAAAATATAAAACAATTACATTCGGTAATTTAGTTTAAAAAACGTATATTGTAAAGCAAAAGAAAATGAAAAAAGGGCTATATATAGTTGCTACTCCGATAGGAAATATTGCTGATATATCCGAGCGTGCAAAAGAACTTTTGAATAGCGCAGATGTTATTGCCTGCGAAGATACAAGAGTAACAAAAAAATTGTTAAATTTGCTCAATATCAGTTTAGGAACAAAGAAATTTATTCCGCTACATGATCATAACGAGCAAGAAAAAGCTCAAGAAATTATTGATATGATTGTAAACGATAATCTATTGGTTGTCCAAGTCAGTGATGCCGGCTCCCCGCTGATTTCCGACCCCGGTTATAAGCTAATCAGATTATGTCACGAACAAAAGGTTCCTTTTTTTGTTGTTCCCGGATGTTGTGCTATAATTTGTGCATTACAAATGTCCGGATTACCTACTAATCGTTTTATGTTTGCCGGATTTATTCCCAATAAAGATAAGGCTCGAGAAGATTTATTCAAAGAATTAGCTCCGATTAATACTACCCTCGTTTTTTATGAAACTGCTCCGAGATTATTAAAAACACTTTCGGTTGCCGCCGGAATATTTAAGAACAGAGAATTTGCAATAGCCAGAGAAATTACAAAACTTTATGAAGAATGTCATACGGGAATGCCTAAAGATGTTATATCTCATTTTGAAAACAATCCCCCAAAAGGAGAGATAGTATTTATGGTAGCTCCGCCAACGGAAGATAATTATGATGATATTGATTTAGAAGCGTTACTAAGAGAAAAACTGATAAAATTCCCTCTTAAAACGGCAGTAAAAGAAATTGTGCAAGAATATAAACTTAACAAAAACGAGGTTTATCGTTTGGCGATAAAAATAAAAGATGAAATACAATAACACCGGAAAAATAGCGGAAACCATCGCTGTTTGGTATTTTAGACTACATGGTTTTGCGGTGGTAAAACGCAACTTTATTACCGGACGAGGAACCGGTGCCGGTGAAATAGATTTAATTGTTACAAAAAAGAATCTGTTGGTTTTTGTTGAAGTAAAAAAAAGAAAAAGCTTTGAAGAGGCGGCTTACGCTATAAAAGAACATCAGCAAAAAAGGATTTGGAAAGCTGCCGAAAACTTTATCAAAAATAATCCGCAATATATTGACCGAGATATACGGTTTGATGCCTTTTTGGTGAAATCAATATTCTCCTTCAAACATATTTCCGATGCGTGGCGTATATGGGAATAAAATACAGTTAATTCTTGGCTAAAAGTTCATTGTTGATTATATTCATAGCAGATAAATACGGAGAATATAAAAATGCCAAAAAAAATCTGTTTAGTTGACGGTTCGGGATATATTTTTAGAGCTTTTTACGGATTACCGCCGATGACATCTCCGAGCGGAGTACCGGTAAATGCCGTATATGGTTTTACAAATATGTTCTTAAAACTTACAAACAAAATAGATTGTGACTATAATTTGGTATTATTTGATGCGAAACGACAAAACTTCCGTAATGATTTTTTTCCGGATTATAAAGCTACCCGTAAAGATATTCCCGAAGATTTAATTCCTCAATTTCCGATTATAAGAGAAGCTGTAAATGCTTTAAGATTAAACCAACTGGAAATTGAAGGTTTTGAAGCCGATGATTTGATAGCTACATATACTTCCAAAGCTTTGAGTAAAGGTATGGAAGTAATAATAGTGTCTGCCGATAAAGACTTAATGCAGCTTATACGCCCCGGAGTAAGTTTTTATGATCCGATGAAAGATAAATTTTTTACTCCCGAAGATGTTAAAGAAAAATTTGGCGTATATCCCGAGAAAGTTCCAGATGTTCAAGCATTGTCGGGCGACAGCACGGATAATGTCCCGGGAGTTCCCGGTATAGGACCGAAAACAGCGGCAGAATTGGTGAATACTTACGGTTCTTTGGAAGAAGTTTTAAATCATGCCGGCGAAATAAAACAAAACAAACGCAGAGAAACATTATTAGCAAATATCGAAAATGCCAAAATATCTCTTCGTCTTGTAACCTTAAAAAATGATGTTCCTGTTGAACATGATATAGAAGATTATTCTTTTCACTGTCCTGATATATCGAATGCAGAAGCTTTTGTTGATAAATACGGTTTTAACAGTTTGCGTTTGCGAGTTTCTAAATGGGTGGAAGAACAGTGTATAAAAAAAGGTAATATCACCTATCCTAAAAAGAAAGAAATCGAAACAAAATATTCTTTAGTATCAAATTTAGTCGATTTGGAAAACTGGCTTAAAACAGCATATAAATATCAAAAAATAGCCTTAAAATGTTTTGCAAACGGAACAAATCCGTTTTTTGATGATGTAAAAGGAATTGCTCTGGCAACAGAAGATGGAAATGCTGTATACATTCCCATTGATAATAAAAAAGATACGGAAAGTACTTTTGACTTATTCTCGGTTAATAATTATACAAAACAAAACGGATTGAAACCCAAAGATTTAAGAAAAGCTCTTTTACCGATTTTACGTGATAATTCTGTTTTAAAAATAGGAATTAATATAAAATCAGATATGCACTTTATCAGTAATATGTTTTCTGAAAAAATAAATATTTTTCCTTATGATGATATTGCAATAATATCATATGTGCTTGATTCTACGAATCACAGTCACGGATTAAAAGAATTATCCGAACTTTTCTTAGATAAAAAAATGCAAAATCCCGATGTTATTTTCGGCGTAGGAAAACAAAAAAACTCAATAGAAAATATCGACTTAAATGTTATGACTTCTTTTGCTTGTGAACAAGCTGATTTTATTTTTCGGATATTAAATATTTTGCGTCCTCGTCTTTTATCAGAACATATGGTAACGGTGTATGAACATTTTGACCGACCGTTAGTTGCTACTTTGTTTGATATGGAGCAGAATGGTGTTATGGTTAATTCCGTGAAGTTATCCGAATTTAGCAAATATTTAGAGCAAAGACTTCACTCTATCGAAACCGAAGTATATCAACTTGCAGGCGAAGAATTTAATATAGCTTCACCAAAACAATTAGGAGAAATCTTATACAACAAGCTTGGTCTGCAAGGAAAAAAACACTCCAGCGGAAATTTCCAAACCGGAGCAGATGTTTTAGAACAAATGGCAGAAGAGCATCCTCTCCCTGAAAAAATTTTGGAGTGGAGAGCTCTTAATAAACTAAAAACCACTTATACCGACACACTCCTACAACAACTTGATAAAAACAACCGAATACACACAACTTACGATCAGGCAAATGTTAATACCGGTCGTTTATCATCAAACAATCCTAACTTACAAAATATTCCTGTTCGTAGTGATGATGGGCAAAAAATTCGCCAATGTTTTGTTGCAAAACAAGGCTATAAACTCATTTCCGCAGATTACTCTCAAGTTGAATTGAGGTTGTTGGCGGTTTTAGCTGATGTTAAAGCTCTAAAAGAAGCCTTTGCTGAAGGAATAGATATTCATACCGCAACAGCAATGAAAGTTTTTGGCTTATCTCAAGAACAAGTTACTCCAACCATACGAAGAAATGCAAAAGCAATAAATTTCGGCGTTATATACGGAATATCACAATACGGGCTGGCAAAACAAATAGGGGTTAGTCCTGCGGAAGCAAAAAAATATATAGACGCTTATTTTGAAAAAATGCCCGAAATTAAAACTTTCATGGACAAGACTATAGCATTTGCCCATAAATACGGTTATGTAGTCACTCCGTTTGGCAGAAAATGCGCCGTTTCAGGAATAAATGATAAAAACAAACGAATTGTTGCTTTTGCAGAAAGAGCAGCAATGAATGCACCGTTACAAGGTGGGGCTGCCGACATAATGAAAAGAGCAATGAATAATTTATTTAATATTCTGAATAACAGTAATTTACAATCGAAAATGTTACTTCAAGTTCATGATGAAATTGTTGCCGAAGTTCCTGAAAATGAAGTTGAAGACATTTGTAAGCTGATAAAAAATGTCATGGAGCAAGCTGTTGACTATGATGTTAAATTTATTGCAGATATCGGTGTTGGCGATAATTGGTCGCAAGCTCACTAAAAAAATATAAAAGATGTAAAAAATATACACAAAATAGTGGATTTTTGTGAGTTTTTTCTATGCTTTCAAACTAAAATATCGTATATTTGTTTGAGTTTAAAAATAACAAGGAAAAATACATTATGGTAGAAATAACACAGGCTAATATTGCCAAAGAAGAACAAGAATATAATGCTGATTCCATTAAAGTTTTACATGGTCTTGAAGCTGTAAAAAAACGTCCGGGTATGTATATCGGCGATACCGATGACGGCACCGGTTTGCACCACATGATTTATGAAGTTTTGGATAATGCTATTGATGAAGCTTTGGCCGGCTATTGTGATAAAACTGAAATCATTTTAAATCCGGACGGCTCTGCTACAATTAGAGATAACGGTCGAGGAATTCCTGTCGGTATGCACAAAGAAGAAGGCGTTTCTGCCGCCGAAGTTATTATGACACAACTCCACTCCGGAGGTAAATTTGACAACAACTCGTATAAAGTATCCGGTGGTTTGCACGGAGTTGGTGTATCCGTAGTTAATGCTTTATCTATCTGGTTGCGTTTACGTATTTGGCGTGAAGGTTATGAACATGTTGCAATGTTTTCAGAAGGAAATGTTACCGAACACTTAAAGGTTGTCGGCGAAGCACATGGACGTCATGGTACAGAAGTAACGTTTTTACCGTCTCCAAATACATTTACCATGACCGAATTTAACTTTGATATTTTGGAAAGAGCTATTCGTGAGAAAGCATTTTTAAATTCCGGTGTATATCTTAAACTCATCGACAATCGCGGTCCTGAACCGAGAGAAGTGGTTATGCACTATGAAGGCGGATTGAAAGCATTTGTTAATCACATTAATAAAGCTAAAGCTCCTTTGCATGAAAGTGTGATTTCTTTTGCCGGAGAAGATAAAGATATTCAAGTGGAAGCTGCTTTGCAATGGACAAATGCCTATAATGAAAGCATGTTATGCTTTACAAATAATATTCCGCAAAAAGACGGTGGTACACACTTAGCCGGATTTCGTGCTGCATTAACCAGAACAATCAACAATTACATAAACGAAAACGGTTTGATTAAAAATAAAGATAAAGATATGATAACCGGCGAAGATATGCGCGAAGGTTTGAGTTGTGTATTGTCGGTTAAAGTTCCTGACCCGAAATTTTCTTCACAAACTAAAGATAAATTGGTTTCTTCAGAAGTTCGTCCGGTCGTAGAAGGTGTTATCAGCAACAAACTTCAAGAATGGTTAGAAGAACATCCGGCAGAAGCAAAAATCATCGTAGGTAAAATTGTAGAAGCAGCTACCGCTCGTGAAGCTGCTCGTAAGGCTCGTGAATTAACTCGTCGTAAAGGTGTGTTAGATATTGCATCTCTCCCCGGAAAACTTGCTGACTGCCAAGAAAAAGACCCTGCTCTATCAGAAATATTCATCGTAGAGGGAGATTCTGCGGGAGGTTCTGCTAAACAAGGTCGTGACCGTAGAACACAAGCTATTTTACCTTTGCGTGGTAAAATTTTGAACGTTGAGAGAGCTCGTTTTGACAGAATGTTAAACTCTGCCGAAATCGGAACAATGGTAACTGCTTTTGGTACCGGTATCGGCCGTGAGGAATTTGACATCAATAAATGTCGCTATCATAAAATTGTAATTATGACCGATGCTGATGTGGACGGTAGCCATATTCGTACATTGTTACTCACTTTCTTTTATCGTCAAATGCCTGAAATTATTGAAAAAGGCTATGTATATATTGCCCAACCGCCGTTATATAAAGCGAAAAGAGGTAATTCTGTTCTTTATCTGAAAGACGATAAAGAAATGGAAGATTATCTGGTTCGTGGCGGTTGCGAAGATGCGGTATTACAAAAGAAAAGCGGTGAACAATTAGCCGGACAAGATTTGATTACAATGGTGGAAAACACAAGAAGAGCTCGTAACATGATAGCTATTCTTAACAAAAAGGCCCCCGAAAAAATTGTTGAACAGATGGCTATTGACGGAATGTTTGCTCGTGATGTTATCGAAAATAGAGATTTGTTATTATCAAAGGCTCAACAAGTCGCAACTAAACTTGATAAACAAGAAGCTGAGTATGACAAAGGATGGAAAGCCGATATTACAGCAGATGGCTCTTTAAACTTCCATAGAACATTGAGAGGTGTTGAAGAAAGACATATTATAGGCGGCTCGGTTTTTGATACTCCGGAAGCAAGAGTTTTGAATGAATTAACAACATTCCTGTCTGATAACTATTCTGAAGAACAAACTTTGTCCTCCCCGAAACTTGGCGAAGAAAAGAAAATTCACGGACCGGTGTCTTTTGTAGATGCAATTTTAGCTTTAGGACGTAAGGGGATTTCTTTACAGCGCTATAAAGGTTTGGGAGAAATGAATCCTGAACAGTTGTGGGAAACAACATTGGATCCGGAAGCTCGTTCTTTGTTACAAGTTAAAATAGATATGCTTGATGATGCAGATCAAGTATTTTCTACATTGATGGGCGATGTTGTAGAACCTCGTAAAGAGTTTATACAAGAAAACGCTTTAAACGTTACAAACTTGGATATTTAACAAGTAATCAAGAAAGCTCCGAAATAAAATTCGGAGCTTTCTTATAAAAGGAAAGCACTTTGACAAGAAATCAAAGTGCTTGTTTTCTGCCGATAAGTTGATTGGGGGGTCAAGACTGTAAATAGCAGAAAACTGTGTTAATTTTACATTAGATTTAATTATAAAGCAAGTATCTAAAAAAAATTAATGGAATTTTTTATATTAAAAGAATAAACTCTGCATAGGTATATGTACAAAAAGCTTATAATATGGGACTAATATGAAAATAGGTGTTTTTGATTCAGGATTAGGCGGATTGGTGATAACTAAAGCTTTTATAGAAAAGCTGCCTGAATATGATTATTTTTATTATGGGGATTCGATTCATTTACCTTATGGCGAAAAAACTTCGGGACAGATTTTAAGTTATAGCTTAGCCGCTATGCGATATATGATATCCCAAGGATGTAAAATTATAATAATCGCTTGCAATACAGCAACATCTATATCCTTGCGTTATATTCAACAACGCTTTATCCCTCAATATGCACCGGACATAAAAGTTCTGGGAGTTGTTATTCCTACCGTTGAAGTGTCATTACAAAACGGCATAAAAAGAGTTGGCGTAGTTGCAACATCTGCGACAGTTCGTTCTCATATTTATCGGCAAGAATTGGAAAAAATTAATCCCGACATAGATGTTGTCGAAATTGCAGCTCCAGAATTGGTTCCTGCAATAGAAAATAATAAATTTGAACTGGCTGAAGAATTTGTAAAAGAATATTCTCGATCTTTTAAAAATGTTGATAGTCTCATTTTAGGGTGTACTCACTACCCTTTAATAAAAGAATATTTCAGGAAATACTTACCCGGTGTTTATATTGTATCACAAGATGAACTAATGGCAGAAAAGTTGCAAGATTATTTACAGCGTCACCCCGAAATAGAATCGTTTTTAGGTCGAAATGGTTTGAGAGAATTTAAGGTAAGCTCATTTAATAAACACTCTCAAAAAGTTGCAACAAACTTATTTACTGACATAGCAATAACAAAAGCCTGATAGCTCTTGCAATATCAATATTTTTTACCTACATATAGTTTAAATTAATTTATAAAGGACAATGTAATGACCACAATTTTATGTATTCGTAAAGGCTCAGAAGTGGTATTAGCCGGTGATGGACAAGCTACTTTAGGCGAAGCTGTTATTTTTAAATCAAAATCGATAAAAGTTCGTCGTATAGGCAACGGAAAAATCATTGCCGGTTTTGCCGGAGCTGCTGCCGATGGTATAACATTGATTGAGCGTCTTGAAGCAAAATTGGAAAAATATGCCTATCAGCTGAAAAGAGCTGCTGTTGAATTGGCAAAAGATTGGCGTATGGATAAATATTTACGACAATTACAAGCTTTTATGATTGTAGCCGATAAAGATATTTCTTTAGTAATTTCCGGTACCGGAGAGGTTATGGAACCCGATGATGGAATTATAGGAATCGGAAGTGGTGGTAATTATGCCATGGCTGCCGCAAAAGCTTTGTATGATGTAGATGGAATGAGTCTCGAAGATATTGCTCGCAAATCAATGACTATTGCCGGAGATATTGATGTATATACGAATCATAATTTAATTATAGAAAAGGTATCAAAAGATGACTAGCACAAATTTTAGTCCGCGTGAAATTGTATCAGAATTAGACAGATATATCATCGGTCAAAAAGAAGCAAAAAAAGCGGTAGCGATAGCTTTACGAAACAGATGGCGTCGTATGCAGGTAGACGAATCGTTGCGTGAAGAAATTGTACCAAAAAATATATTAATGGTCGGCCCAACAGGTGTCGGTAAAACAGAAATATCTCGACGTTTAGCAAAACTGGCAAAAGCTCCTTTTATTAAAGTTGAAGCAACAAAATTTACCGAAATAGGTTATGTCGGAAGAGATGTCGAATCGATTATTCGTGATTTGGTTGATATAGCTATTGCTCAAAATAAGACCAAAATGCGAAAAGCTGTCGAGGAAAAAGCCGCTTTATCTGCCGAAGAAAGAATTTTAGAAGCTTTAGTAGGTGTTTCTGCAAGTGATGAAACAAAACAAAAATTTCGCCAGATGTTCAGACAAGGCGAATTAGATGAAAAAGAAATTGAGATAAGCATTATCGACTCTCAATCTAATACCATGCCGACAATGGAAATTCCCGGAATGCCGGGAGCTTCTATGGGTATGATTAGTTTGGGTGATATTTTAGGTAAATCTTTCGGCGATAAGTATAAAACAAAAAAAATGACCGTAGCTGATGCACGAAAAGTAGTAATTCAAGAAGAATGCGACAAACTTATTGACGAAGAAAAGATTGTTTCTTCTGCAATAAAATCTGTAGAAAATGATGGTATAGTCTTTATTGATGAAATTGATAAAATCAGCGGTCGTGATGACCGCAGAGGTGGCGATGTATCCAGAGAAGGTGTACAAAGAGATTTGTTACCGTTAATTGAAGGAACAACCGTTTCAACCAAACATGGTATGGTGAAAACAAATCATATTTTATTTATTTGTTCAGGAGCTTTTCATTTATCAAAACCATCGGATTTACTTCCTGAATTACAAGGAAGATTGCCGATAAGGGTTGAATTGCAAGCACTTAAACACGAAGACTTTGTTCGCATTTTAACAGAGCCGGAAGCAAATTTGATAGAACAATATCAAGCCTTATTAAAAACCGAGAATTTTGAGCTTGAGTTTTCTCCTGAAGCAATTGACAGAATTGCAGATATTTCAGTTCAAATTAATGAAAATGTAGAAAATATCGGAGCTCGTCGTTTGCATACGGTATTAGAGATTTTGTTGGAAGATATAAGTTATTCTGCTTCGGACAGAAGTGGAGAAAAAGTTATTATAACTCCGCAAATGGTAGATGAAAAATTAAATAAATTTACTCATATCAGCGATTTATCGAAGTTTATTCTCTAATGCAACGTCTAGGAATATATATACATTGGCCTTTTTGTAAAAGCAAATGTCCGTATTGTGATTTTTTCAGTCGGGTAAAAAAAGATATAAATCAAGAAGAATTTATTTCATCTTATTTATCCGACTTGGAATATTATCGCTCTCTCAATGATAATTATATGGTAGAAAGCATATTCTTTGGCGGTGGTACTCCATCGTTAATAGAACCTCAATATATAGAAAAACTAATTGATAAAACGTCTTCTTTATGGAAATGCAAAGACAATCTTGAAATTTCTCTCGAAGCGAATCCTAATACCGACAACGGAAATTTATTTGCCGATTTAAAACAAGCCGGCATTAATCGTCTGTCTTTAGGTGTACAAGCATTAAATGAAAAGGATTTGAAATTTTTAGGTCGGACTCACACCCTTGCTCAAGCATATAAATCTGTAGAATCAGTTTTGCAAAATTTTGATAATCATTCAATAGATTTAATTTATGCACGGCCGAATCAAAAACCGCAAGAGTGGGAAGAAGAATTACAAAATGCTTGCAATTTAGGGTTAAAACATCTTTCTTTATATCAGCTTACCATTGAAGAAAACACCTTTTTTGCACAAAAAGGCATCAAATCGGCAGAAGATGATATTGCAGAAGAATTATATAAAATATCCGATGAGGTAATGAAATCTTTCTGTTACAACCGTTACGAGGTTTCAAATTATGCTCAAAAGAATTTTGAATGTCACCACAATTTAGGTTATTGGGAAGGTTTTGATTATGTGGGAATCGGTAACGGAGGTATCGGGAGAATCCATATAACAAACGACATTTACAATACATATTATCCCCGTAAACAGGAGATAATAACCAAAACAGAACGTGCTGAAGAACTGTTGATTATGGGACTGCGTCTAACAAAAGGAATAAACAAAGACCTCTTTATGAAAAATTGCGGAGTTGGTTTAGATAAAATAATAGATAAACAAGCACTAAATATTTTGAAAAAAGACGGATATATTTTTGAAAATAAAAACAACATTAAAGTTACGGAAAAAGGTAATTTTGTCTTGAATTATATTATAAATAAACTTGTCGGCTTATAAAAATATTAACTTATCTGTATTAATCTTTTCTAACGGGGGAAAAGATATGATTATGCGGTGGTTAAAATCATTACAAATATACAAAGACAGAAGAATGCTCACAATGTTGGGACTTGGTTTTTCAAGTGGTTTTCCCTTTCTTTTGGTATCGAGCACCCTATCTTTATGGTTAAAGGATAGCGGTTTAGCTTATGGAATTATCGGGGCTTTTGCTTTGGTAAAATCTCCATATAGCTTTAAATGGGCTTGGTCTCCCCTGATAGACAGAATCAAACTTCCGCTTTTTAACAAATTAGGTCGAAGAAGAGGATGGGCTTTATTTACTCAAATTTGTTTGGCTTCATCAATTTTGATTATGGCTCAAATGTCTCCATCTCCCGAAAATTGGAAATTAGTCGCTTTTTTTGCAATGGCTGTGGTTTTTTGTTCTGCTTCTCAAGACATTGTTGTAGATTCTTTTCGTATCGACAGCTTTGAAGACAATGAACAAGGAGCAGGTTCGGCAGTATTTGTTTTAGGTTATCGAATCGGAATGATATTTTCCGGAGCCTTTGCTTTACTTTTGGCAGAACATTTATCTTGGAATATGGTTTATACAATAATGTCTTGCGGTGCATGGGTTGGAATTATAACTATTTTATTGTCTAAAGAGCCGGAAAAAGACAGGTCATATTTTGAACCTTCTGCGGTCAAACTTCCCTTTTTTCCTAGATTAAAAAGGTTTTTACGCCGTTCTATCGTTGCTCCTTTTACTGATTTTATGAAGCATAATAAATGGCTCTTAATTCTTATTTTTATTTTATTATATCGTTTGAGTGATGATTATAAAGCACCAATGACAACGGTTTTTTATGATGATATGGGTTTTACCAAAACACAAATAGGATATGCCTCAAAAATTTACGGCATGATTGCAACCATAATCGGAGGTTTGATTGGTGGTATTATAATAAGCAAAAAAGGTGTCCGATACAGTCTTATGCTTGCCGGAATATTACAAGGTGTCACTAATCTCGTTTATGTTGCTCAAGCTTTTGCCGGAAATAATATATATATGTTGGGAGCAACAATTTGCGCTGACAGCTTGGCAGGAGGAATGGCTACCACCGCATTAGTGGCATATCTATCATCTTTGTGTAGTGTAGCATATACGGCAACTCAATATGCTTTGCTTTCTTCTTTAATGAGTTTAACCAGAGATATATTGTCATCAAGTAGCGGATGGATGGCAAGCCATATGACTTGGCCATGTTTTTTCCTGTTTGCCACGTCATTGGTTTTACCCGCCCTGATACTACTTTGGTATATGATAAAAAAGAAAATTATCTAATTTATTCTATTGATAATTCTATCAACCTGTCCAGACTGTTTTGTTCTGATTTATTGTAGCCCTCAGAAGATTTTTCTTCTTCTTCGCCTATTTTTTTCTTTTCAACTTTCGGCTGAAGAAGTTTGTCAAATAAGTTGTTCATATCCTCCGATAAAACACTTTCTTCTTCATTTTTTTCTTCTTCTTTTTCTTCTTGCTGTTCTTTTACGGAATCAAACAATTCTTGCGGTAACATTTTTTCAATCGGTTCAGCAAAATCACCGGCAAGCTGATAGTATTTTGACTCCTTAAATAAATCCGGTTGTTCGTCAGGAGGCAACATCCATCCGGCTAAAATATTAAATAAGATAACTAAAATACAAGCTCTGACAATACCGAAAAACAAACCTAAAATTCTATCTATAGCACTCAATTTACTTGCTCTGATTTTGCTTATTATTTGAGATGTTATAATTATCCAGATAACAAAAAATATGACTATTATAAGTATAGATGACACAATTACCGCAAAAATATCATTATCAATATATTTGTGCATGAAAGGCTCTACAACAGGAAGCATAACCACTATCGCAACAACAGATAACGACCACCCTATTATTGATAAAACCTCTTTTAATAATCCTCTGTTAAGAGCAATCAAAGCAGATATAGCAACAACAACCAATATAAAAATATCAAGATTATTCATTGTTTTTCCCTTAATTAAACCAGTTTATTAATTTTTGAACATTACCTATTTCATGTAAAGATATATTTGATGAGGATAATTTTTTATCTTTTTTATATTGTGCCGGAACAATAGCACTTTTGAAACCTAATTTATGAGCTTCTTTAAGGCGCAAATTTGGTTGGCTTACCGCTCTTATCTCTCCGGACAATCCTATTTCTCCAAATATAACCATATCAGCAGGTAGAGGGTGATTTGTCAGTGATGATATTATTGCCATGGCAACGGCTAAATCAGCTGCAGGCTCTGATATTTTTAAACCACCGGCAATATTGAGGTAAACATCTTGACTGCTTAAGTTTAGTCCACCTCTTGCTTCTAATACGGCTAATACCATCGATAATCTGCCGGAATCCCAACCGACTACCGCTCTCTTGGGACTGGCATAACCTGTCGGACTGACTAATGCTTGAATTTCCACCAATACCGGTCGTGAACCTTCTATTCCGGCAAACACGCAAGAACCGGATATATTTCCCTGCCTTTCGGCTAAAAACAAAGCGGAAGGATTTTCAACCTCTACCAAACCTTTATCCTGCATTTCAAAAACACCTATTTCGTCAGTAGCTCCATAGCGATTTTTAACTGCTCGTAAAATACGGAACTGATGCCCTCTTTCTCCTTCAAAATACAAAACCGTGTCAACCATATGCTCTAAAACTCGAGGTCCGGCTATTGAACCTTGTTTGGTTACGTGTCCGACCAAGAATAAAACGAATCCTTTCTTCTTTGCCAGTTTTATAAGTTCATAAGCACAAGCTCTAACCTGTGAAACACTTCCGGGAGTGGATTCTGCCTCTTCCATATACATAGTCTGTATAGAATCGATAACCACTACTTTGGCATTAGTTTTTTCCAATGTAGCAACAATGTCTCTTACATCGGTTGCAGAGGCAAGATTTACCGGAGATTGTTCTAATCCAAGTCTTTTTGCTCTGATACGAACCTGATCTAAAGCCTCTTCTCCCGAGATATAATAACATTCCGGTTTGCTTTCTATATTTGATATACTTGCACAAGTTTGCAACAACAACGTAGATTTTCCTATTCCGGGATCTCCGCCAACAAGTATAACAGACCCGGGAACCAATCCGCCACCGCTTACTCTATCTAATTCTTTTATTTTTGTTCCTATGCGTTCAATTAATTGAGAACTACCGCTTAAAGATACAAAATCTATCATTTTACCCTTATTTTTCGGATTAAAATTAGAAAACCCCTCTCCTCCTGTTTGTTCTTCCATTATTGTATTCCATTCTCCGCAAGAATCGCACTTTCCTTGCCATTTCGGATATATTGAACCGCAATTTTGACAAACATATTGAATCAGAGTTTTTTTAGCCATTTCAGCCTCCGTTATACTTCAACTTTGATAGGACCTTGTGACGATCCTTGAACAAATTGTCTTACATAAGGATTATCTGTTGTATCAAGTTCTTTAACCGAACCTTGCCATACTATTTTTCCTTTGTATAGCATTGCTATTCTATCGGCAATTTTGCGTGCAGAGGCCATATCGTGCGTAATAGTTAAGGCGCTTGCTCCGATTTTTTTTACCGAATTTATAATTAAATCATTTATTACATCTGCCATTATCGGATCAAGTCCTGTTGTTGGTTCATCAAAAAAGATAATTTCGGGATTTGTGGCAATCGCTCTGGCAAGCCCTACCCTTTTTTGCATACCTCCGGATAATTCGGAAGGAGATAAATCGGCAACATCTTCACTTAACCCAACTTGTCGTAAATATTTTATGGCTTCTTGTTTAGCTTGTTTACGAGGCATTTTTTGATTTTCAATAAGACCGAATGCCACATTTTCCCATACGGTTAAACTGTCAAATAAAGCTCCGCCTTGAAAAAGCATTCCCATCTTGGAATATAATTCTTCCGCTTCTTTTTTGTTTACACCTACAGACTCTTTTCCGTTGATTTTTATAGAGCCTTCATCAGGAGTTATTATACCCTGAATACACTTTATCAAAACAGATTTTCCTGTTCCGGAGCCCCCGATTACAACCAAAGATTCTCCCTCTGCAATATCTATATTAACGCCGTCTAATACAACTTTGTGACCGAATGATTTATGCAGGTTTTTAACCGATATTTTTGCTTTCATATTTAGCTCCTTATTTAGTAAAAATCATTCCGGTTATAATATAGTTACATATCAAAATTAATATAGATGAAGAAACTACCGCATTTGTTGTTGCATTACCCACTCCTTGAGCTCCTCCTTTAGATTCATACCCGTTATAGCAACCCATCAAAGCAATAATAGCACCAAAAACAGCTCCCTTTATTATACCGGTATAAATATCTATCATCTGTAGCTCATTTATTGTGGTATTTATATAGTTTGCCGCATTATATTCAAGTTGATAAATTGCAACGGTATATCCGCCTAAAATCCCGATTATATCACCGATTAGAACCAATAAAGGAAGCACTAAAATTGCTGCCAACATACGAGGAGTAACCAGATATTTAAAAGGATTTGTAGAAAGTGTTGATAAAGCATCTATCTGTTCGGTAACCCGCATTGTCCCTAATTCTGCCGCCATAGCAGCACCAATTCTTCCGGCAACCATCAATCCGGAAAAAACCGGTGCCAATTCTCTGGTAACCGCAATCAAAACAACTTGTGCAACCGCACTTTCTGCTCCGTAACTTGAAAAGCCCGCATTGGTTTGAAGGGCTATAACCATACCGGCAAAAACCGTTGTCAACGCAACAACCGGTAAAGAATAAAAACCTATATCTATCATTTGTTTTAATAACAATTTAAGATAGAAAGGAGGAGTTACACAGTTATATAATGTTCGACCAATAAAAATTGTGAGTTTTCCCAAACGAGAAATAAAATTGATTAGCGGTTTTCCCAGTCCTCGTAAAAATTTTTCTACATACTTAAACATCAGCACTTCCTTATAAATTATGTTCAAATAATAAAGTAAGGCTTATAAATTTGCAAGTAATTGATTATTTTTTACAACAAGATAAAACTATTTTTTCTACTGCCGAAGAAGAAAAAGGATGAATTTTTATAAGCGGTATTTTTACTCCCAAAATATCCTCATATTCCGGCATGGGAAGCCTTTCTATTTCAGTATAATCAGAAACCAGCTTAACAACCAACCTCAACTCTGCCGAAGGTAAAAAAGGAAAATCAATAAGTCCTACTCCTCTTACTTCAAGTTTTCCTTGTATCTGTTCAGGACAAGAACATATTATTTTTTTATCAATAATATCAATATCAGTTCTATCATCTGCAACCAAAATTGCATTTTTATTCATAATTAAACGCAGAGCTAAATCAGATTTTCCTGCTCCCGATTTTCCTACAATTAGAATACCTTTATTTTCAATAGCGACTGTTGTTGCATGAATATTTTCAGTCATTTATCTTTTGTAACCTCAAATTTTTATCAACATCAGATGTTTCTATTTTAATCTTTCTTCCTTGTTCGTATGGAGCTATTTCTACTTTAAAAATGTTTTTAGGCAAATATCCTTGCATTTTTTCAGGCCACTCAATCAAACAAACACCTTCATATATAGCTTCTTCCATTCCTATTTCAAAAATTTCTTCAGGTGATTTAAGTCTATATAAATCAAAATGATATATATCAAAATCATCTGCTTCATAAACTTGAACCAGTGTAAATGTGGGACTCGGAACTTCATTTGCAGAAGTTAATTTTTTCACAAAAGCACGTGACAAAACACTTTTTCCCATACCAAGTGTACCAAAAAGTGCAAAAACATCACCTTTTTTTGCAATAGATGATAGTTTTTGACCTAATTTGATAGTATCTTCTTCTGTATTACAGATAAATTCCATTTTTATCCTACATATAATCCCATAAACGCTTTTTGGTTTTTGGTTTTATTATTTTAATTTTAGGTTTTTTAGACTGAATCTCACGCCAATCCCACGGCTTATAAAACTGTCCTTGCCACATACCCCTACGAGCTTCTTGTGCTTGAATTTCATAAGGACGATAAATTGAATTATTGGGTAAAGATACAGCCCATCCGGCAGATACAAGAGCCGCACCTAAATCATATTGTCCATAAGAACAGGTCGCTACAACATTACCATTAGAATCCTGTTTTAATACACGGCATTCTAATTCTCCGTCTTGTATCCATCCTTCTAACCAGCGAGAAGCCTCTTTTCCGCAAGCATAAGAACGTCCTTGAGCATTTGCGCAAGTTTGATTTTTTTCAGGAGCATCAATACCGTATAATCTTATGTAGTGATTTCTCATATTTAACGTATCACCGTTGATTACTTGAACAGAACCATACACAGCAGGATAATCACCGGGATTAAAATTTTGTGGTTGTGACACCGGTTGAGTATCGTTTCCACCTCCTAAAAGACCATTAACAAATCCCATTATACCGCCGCTTTCTCTTTCCGGCTCTCTTGTTGGAACTTGTTGCGGGGGTAGCGGTGCTTGTTGTTGTGGTAACGTAGCCTGTTGTTGCATAACCGCAACCTGAGGAGCTTCTCCTACATTTGCGGGCTCCGGTATAATTTCTTTATTTATAATAGGTGCCGATGGTTGCTGCGAGTTAACATTTGCTTCCGGAAATTTTATATCACTGAAATTCTCACCTAAGACAGGTGTGTTAGGGGTATCATCAAGTTTAAGAGCTCTCGGATTTTCATTTGCCACACCTGTTTGTGATTTTCCTGCTCCTATAAATTTTTGCAAATTAGGAATTACGTTCTGCACCCCACCATCAAAAGCACCAATAGCGTAGAGAATAAATCCTACTATACCGAGAATAACCAGTAGAGAAGGTAAACACCCCATGGCTCTCCACACGAGCTTTCCAAAAATGTATAGAACAACCAGCCCCAAGATGAGTCCGACCAAACCACCTCCTTGCATTAAAACACTTGTACTCTGTGTTCCACTGCCACCGATAAAAATCAAGGTTATTGCCGCCAACCCGAGAAAAAGTTTTTTTAAGAACATCATGGGACTAATCCTTCCATATTAAACTTATGATATATTAGTCTTAAGACAGTAAATATATTATTACTTTATTTTGCTTTTTTATAGCAACGACAGTGACAAATTCCGTCTCTTTCAATATCACTACGGCAAAGTTCCGATATACAGTAACGGTTATCATTATTTCCGTCACAAGGACATCTGTGCCATTCGGTTTCACCGAACATCATATTTTTTGCACGAGCAATCTTTTCAATATTTTCGGTTGCTTCAAATCCGGCTTCTTTGCAGTTTGCAATCATTTTTTCTAAAATAGTCATTTTTATTCCTTTATTCTACTATGTTGGTTATATATTTTGTTAAAGTGTATTACTTTGACTTAAAATGTCAATTATCTTATCCAGTTGTGCAATATTAGAGTAATTTAAGATAACCTTGCCACTACCGTTTTTAGAGGTTGATATTTTTACTTTTAAGCCAAGTTTTTTATTGATATTTTTTTCAATATCAATAATGTCATCGTTTGCTTTTATTGTTTTTTCGGGGGTCTTTTTATTATTTTTAACCAAAGCTTCCACCTGACGTACATTCAGTCCTTTTTCAACAATTTTTCTGGCTAATTCGACCGCATTTTCAATTCCGATTAATGGCCTTACGTGTCCGGCCGTAATTATTCCATTGCGAACCATTTGTTGTATTTCTAGCGGTAAAACCAATAAACGAAGTGTGTTAGCTATATAACTTCTCGACTTCCCTATTATTTCAGACAAAGCTTCTTGGGTATGAGAAAATTCATTAATTAATCTTTGCAATCCTTCCGCTTCTTCTATAGCTGACAAGTTTTCTCTCAACAAATTTTCAACTAAAGCAACTTCAAGAACTTCTTTATCATCCATTTCTTTTATTATTACAGGAACTTCTGTAAGTCCTGCTTTTTTAGCAGCTCTAAAACGCCTTTCGCCAGCGATGATTTCATATTTTCCATCATTGTTTTTTCGTACTAATAATGGTTGCAAAACACCTTTTTCCTTTATTGATACCGATAACGCATCTAATGCTTCTTCATCAAAATCCAAACGTGGCTGAAATTGACTTGCATATAACAAATCAATAGAAATTTTTTCAGCTCCACTGTTTCTGTTTTCTGTTTTTGCTTCTGATGTTTCTCTAATAACAGAACTATCCTCGCCAAGCAAGGCCCCTAACCCCCTGCCCAAACTTTTTCTTTTATTGCTGTCTAACATGCTATAAGTTCCTTTTCTCTTTTTAAGACTTCTCCGGCAAGATTGATATATGCTTGCGACCCCGGACATTTAAAATCATACAACAAAACAGGTTTTCCGTGTGACGGTGCTTCAGACACGCGCACATTTCTCGGAATTACGGTTTTATAAACTTTGTCACCAAAATATTTACGAACATCTTCTTCTACCATTTGTGTAAGATTGTTTCTGCCATCATACATTGTTAGAACAACCCCTTGAAGTTCGAGTTTGGGGTTAAAGTGTTTTTTTATTATATTTATATTACTGATTAAATCGGTCATTCCCTCAAGCGCTAAATATTCGCATTGTAAAGGAACAATAACAGCATCAGCCGCAACCAGTGCGTTTATTGTAACCAAACTTAAAGAGGGCGGACAATCAATTAATACATAATCATATCCCAAGATGGTTTTGTTTAATGCGTCTCTTAACGCAAATTCTCTGCGTTCTTTATCAATAAGCTCAACTTCTGCTCCGGCTAAATCAGGTGATGCAGGAACAACAGAAAAATTTGGAATTTCGGTCCAAACGACTGCTTCACTCAAACTTCTTTCTCCAATAATAACTTCGTATGAAGAAATCATGCTGCCGTGCTTATCAATTCCGAGAGATGTTGAAGCATTAGATTGCGGATCTAAATCTATGACTAAAACTTTTTTTCCGGCAGCGGCCATCGCTGTCGCAACATTTACCGTGGTGGTGGTTTTTCCTACACCACCTTTTCTGTTAGCAATAGCTATAATTCTAGGCATTATTTTGTTCCTCTTAAAACAAGGTTATGAATCAATATAATTTTTCCTTCTTCTGATGTTTTGCTATCAAAAACCTCAAAATTAAAATTCCATTTATTTTTTGCGATATTAACTTCTTCGTTCCAGCTTTTTCCTTTTGGAAATACACAACCCCCTTTTTTGTTCAAAAAAGGATATGCATAATCAAGCAAATCAATCAAAGAAGTCATAGCCCTTGAAGTTACCACATCAAATTTTCTGTTTTTTATTTGTTCAACACGACCATTTATTATTTCTACTTTTACCGAAGCTGTTTCCTTTACGTGATTTAAATACAGTGTTTTTTTAGTTATACTTTCAACGAGTGTCACTTTTAAATACGGTGTTCTTTCATTTAAAAGTATCGCCAATACCATCCCGGGAAAACCAGCCCCGCTTCCCATATCTATTAGAGATTTTGCATCATCAGGAATATATTCAACTAATTGAATAGAATCGACAAAATGACGATTCCAGGCATCATCAAGAGAGTTTTTACTAACCAAATTAAACTTATTCTGCCACTCTAATAAAGAACTGTGGTAGACTTCTAATTTAGAAAATGTTTCACGTGAAACATTGTATATATCGCTAATTTTTCTCATAATGTATTTATATATTTATAAAATATTTTTTAAAACATAAAAAACACAGTTATAAACATATAAAAAAAATACATTATTTTTCAAAAAGATAGAAAAACATTTTGAATCAAAACAACAAGTTATTTACTATTTTCCGAAAAAAACCAACGGTTTGAATAATTATTATCAGAAAAAACTTTTTCTGCATCGGAAAAATTATACCCTAATTCGGTTACCCGATGAGCATCATCACTAATAACTAATTTTACATTGTTATCCATTAATTGTTTTACCATATCGCAATTAGGATAAAAATCATTAGCCTTACGTAACCCTTTTGTACTCACCTCGGTTGCAGTATTATTTTCAGCAAAAATCTTTATCAATTCTTTCTTTTCTTCAAGAAAATCAAATCTTCCGCAAATTTGGGTTTTTCTAATATAATCAATGTGAGCAATAAAAGCAAACACCCCTGATTTTGCAGCTTCTCCCAATGTTTTAAAGTGCCTCTTTATACAATTTATCTGCTCTTTTATATCCATGTGAGCAGCATCTTTTATATCTATTATATTACTACAATCGTCATCAATAAAAAGAAAATGATTTCCAGATATGTAATAATCAAGATCTATTTTATCCTTAAATTTCAAAAACTCATCCAACCAACCTGAATATGTGAAAAAGTCTACTTCCGCTCCAATTCTTACTTTTATATCATATCTATTTGCAATTTTTCTTACGTCTTCAATATGACGAGCAAAAGAATCATATATACTATTAAAGTCAAAATGAAAAATTTTTGGCTCTTTTTTCCAAGAGTACCAAGAAAAACTGTCAGCTAAATTTTTATGAACAATCAAATGATCACTGATACCCAATTCATCCCAACCTAACGCAACCGCTTGTTGTATCATTTCTTCGGCGCTATTTTTACCATCAGAAAAATTAGTGTGTGTATGATAACTGAATTTTTGCATATTTATTTTTCCAATTTCCACCTATTTATATAATTGAGAGAAGACAAAAGTTCTTCTGCTTTATCAAAGTGTTGACCTAACATATCAATACTGTGGGCATCGTCATTAACAACCACCGGAACACCTCTATCTCGTAGAGAAATTAATAAATTGTTATCTGGATGTTGAACACCGTTTTTAGTCCAACCGCTCGTATTTAGTTCATAAGGGGTTTTATATTTTTCAAAAACATCTAAAAGATTGTTTACTTCATCATCAAATATTAAATGATCAAAAATCTTAAAAATTCTATATACATCAATATGAGCTATAAAATCAAAATATCCGCTTTTTATTGCTTCAGCTATGTTTTTCCAATAATTTCCTATATATTTTTGCAACACCTCATCCGGAAGACTGTGTTCTCCGTAAAAGTAGTGATAAAAATTATGTAAATCGGTTTCCTCATCATTTCTCATTATATGAGTTGAACCGATAAAATAATCAATTTCAATATTTTTTCGAATTTTCTCGAAAACATCACACCATTGTTTAGAAGGAAAATAATCAACTTCGAACCCCACAAACACCTTTATTTTAGATTTTAAAGACGCTGTTCTAACGTTGTCAACCATTGCTCCGACCATTTTTTCAAATTTATTATAATCGGTAAAAATCATTTTATCATCGTTACACTTAAAATTAGGGTGATATATAAAATGATTAGAAATACCTATCTCTTCAAAACCTATCTCTTCCGCTTTTTGTATCATTTCTTCAGCGGTGTTTCGCCCGTCAAATCCCATAAAATTAGTATGCGTATGATAACTAAATTTTTGCATTATTCTTCTATTCCTAAAATTTTATATATGTCGCAACCTGTTTTTTTATCAAAATATTCTTTAAGTTTATTTGATTGTTTATATAACAGCATCCTTTGGGTTTCTTTTAAGTTATATCTTTTTACGATTCCAGCTATTCTTTTTTCAATAGAAACCATAGACATACCTTCGAAAAATTTATCACATAAAGCAATTAAATAATCGTAATCATCATATTCTAAATTACTTAAAATCTGTTTTGACCAAACTTTCCATTCCTTGGGATAAGAAAACTCATCATCAGAAAAATTTTTATCAGGAAATGTATGTGTAAGACAAACCTTTGCTACATCGTAATACCCAAGTTCACACATTCTTTCATAGCCTTCTTGTCCATGAAAACGCCCTTCTATTTTTTCACCAATTCTTTTTCCGTAATCGTGCAAAAGACCAAGAATAAAAGCCTTTTCGCTATCCATTCCTGTTACATATAAAGCAATTTTTTCTGCTGCCTTTGCAACTCCTTGTGTATGAAAACGATATTCGTGCTCAAAAGGGAAACCATATTCTTTAGAAAGCCTGTGTTGTATACCTTCTTCCCATAATTTATATGCTTCCTCTCTGTCAGGATAGTATTTTTCTATATTTTTAGCAGGTTCTGTCATTTTTTTATATATCCTAATATAGCCATTATTGCTGCCGGCGTTACACCGGATATGCGTGATGCTTCACCTATTGTTGAAGGACGTACTTTTGAAAGTTTTGCAATCATTTCATTGGATAGTCCGCCTATTTTATGATAATCGATATCTTCTTTTATTTTTAATTTTTCGTCTTTTTTGAATACTTCAATATCCGCCATCTGACGTTTTATGTATCCGGAATATTTTGCTTCTATTTCTACAGCTTCATATACATCATCACCAAATTCTGCTATTTCAGGCCAAATTTGACATATTGTTTCACGTGAAACATCATCATACGACATCAAATTAAAAGCAGAGCGACGCATACCATCTTTTTTAATCCCATATTTTTCTAACTCGCTGGGGCGTACAGATAATAAATTAGATAGCTCCATTAACTTTTTTATATTTTCTTTTTTAGCTTTAAATACACTGTATCTTTCCTCGCTCACGCAACCTATATTATACCCCATTTCCGTTAATCTTGAGTCTGCATTGTCTGCTCGCAAATATAAACGATATTCAGAGCGAGATGTAAACATACGATAAGGTTCATCAACACCTTTGGTAATTAAATCATCCACCATTACACCTATATATGCCTGACTTCTGTCTATAACAAATTCTTCGGAAGCATTTTTTGCTTTTAGTGCTGCGTTAATTCCAGCTAAAACACCTTGTGCTGCAGCTTCTTCATATCCTGTTGTTCCGTTTATTTGTCCGGCTAAATATAAACATGGTATCTTTTTTAACTGCAAACAGTGATCTAACTCTTGCGGATCAACATAATCATATTCAATAGCATAAGCATATCGCAATATTTCTACATTTTCTAAACCTTTTATTGTGTGCAAAAATTCTTCTTGAACATCTGCAGGTAAAGATGTCGATAACCCGTTAGGATATATAACATTACAGTTTAATCCTTCTGGTTCTAAAAATATTTGATGGCTTGTCCTATCGGCAAATTTTACTAATTTATCTTCAATACTTGGACAATATCTTGGGCCAACCCCTTGAATTAAACCTGAAAACAAAGCACATTTTTCAAAATTATCACGTATAATTTTATGAGTTTTTTCATTTGTATGTGTTATATAACAATTTATCTGTTTTGTTGTTATTTTTTTATTCATATAAGAGAATGGCTGCGGATTTGCGTCTCCTTGTTGAATATCTAAAACATCCCAATTTATTGAATCAGCGTTCAGACGAGCAGGGGTACCGGTTTTAAGACGTCCAATTTTTATATCTTTAGACTTTAAATACGGTGTTATCCCTGTACACGTAACATCATTAATACGACCACCGATGGAAGTTTCATGACCAATAAACATCACCCCGTTTAAAAAAGTTCCGGTAGTCAGCACTACAGCTTTCGATAATATCTCTGTTCCGTCACTTAATTTTATACCTACCACTTTATCATTATCAAAAACCAAACCTTCTGCTGCAGCTTCCAATATTTCGAGATTAGACTGATTTTCTAAAGCTTCAAGCATGTATTTTTTATAAAGTTCTCTGTCTGCTTGCGCTCTTGGGCCACGAACAGCAGGTCCCTTTGACATATTAAGCATACGAAATTGAATTCCGGCTTTATCAATAACTTTAGCCATTAACCCGTCTAACGCATCAATTTCACGCACAAAATGACCTTTGCCCAATCCTCCGATAGCCGGATTGCATGACATTTCACCAATAGTGGAAATTTTATGGGTTACAAGTAATGTTTTTACCCCCATTCTTGCAGATGCGGCACAAGCTTCACAACCGGCGTGTCCGCCACCAACAACTATAACATCATATTTTTTTTGCATATCTTTTACCTTTATATGGTTGCTGTTTTTAGTATATTTTTTATCTTTTATCAAGTGTTTTAATCTAAATTAACCTTTCTTTTAATGCTATAATGTAGCATTGTAAAAAAAAACGGAGATTTTTTATGTTATTTTATATCCTTTTATTTATTAATATTCTGTGTTTTATAGCCCTCTTTTGGTTGTGGTGGTTGATAATAAAATTATATACAAACAAACATTTTAGAGAATGCCCTCCATATGTTCCAAGTTTAGGATTAGAAAAGAAAATAATAATCGAAAATGTTCGTGATATACTAAAGAGAGCAACCAGATCAATGACTATTTTAGACCCCGGTTGCGGTAGCGGGGGGCTGATAATAAAGCTTGCAAAAGAATTTCCTGAACATAAATTTATCGGGATAGAGTGGGGTAATTTAGCATATAAATTCGTGAGATTTAAAACCAGAAACTTAAAAAACGTAACCGTAGTTTGCCAAGATTTGTTTGAATATGATTTTTCAAAAGCAGATATTATTGTCTGTTTTTTGATGGATACATTAATGGAAAAATTTGGAGAAAAAGTATTAAAAGATAATAAGAAAACCCAAATTGTTTTTTCTAACAGTTTTGAAATTCCAAACCTTCCGCTTCTTGAAGAAATAAAAACCGGAAAGAATCTGTTTTTCAAAAATGTATATATTTATAAAGTTGATTAATTATTTGCCGATACAAAAACTTCCGAATATTTTATCGAGAATTTCATCAACTTCTATTCTACCGGTAATTTTTCCTATATTTCTTGCCGCAAGTCGTATATCTTCTGCTGCCAACTCTATAGATTTTTGTAAATTAAAATCTTCCAAGCCTTTAAATACATCGTTCAGAACCTCTCTGTAACGTTGTCTTGTTATAAGTGCAGAAGAGCTTTCGGTAAATTCAGAAGATATCTTATTACTAATCTTTTGGATTAATATTTCTATTCCGTCTTTATTTTTTGCCGATATTGTAACAAATCCTTGCTTTTTATATTCTGAACACTGTTTTTCATCTATTTTATCAGACTTATTTACAACATAAAAAATCTTTTCTTTACAATCGGTTGCGATATTTTCAAATTGTTCAAGGTTAGGTTTTTCTCCATTTATAAGAGCAATAATTAAATCTGCTTGTTTTGCCTTTTCGTAAGCGATTTCTATACCTTTTTTCTCTATAGTTTCTTCTGTTTTTCTCAAACCGGCAGTATCGGTAAAGATAACGGGATAGCCTTTTATATCCATATATACATCTATTGCATCTCTGGTTGTTCCGGCAATATCAGATACTATAACAGCTTCTCTTTTAGCTAACGTATTTAATAAGCTTGATTTTCCCGTATTAGGTTCGCCAATAATTACCACTCTGAAACCTTCGTGTAATTTTTCCCCATAATCACTCTGAGAAAGGTGTTTTATTATATCTTCCTTAACTTTAAATACAGTGTTTTCAAGATTTAAAACAATATCGTCTGGAAGTTCTTCGTCTGGAAAATCAATATAAGCTTCTATATGAGAAAGAACAGAAACAAGACTCTCTCGCCAATTTTCATATAAATTTTTCAGTTCTCCGTTCATTTGACGAAGTGCATATTTTTGTTGTTCACTTGTTTCCGCATCTATTAAGTCAGCTAATCCTTCTGCTTCCGTTAAATCCATTTTATTGTTATAAAAAGCTCTTTTAGAAAATTCACCAGGCTCAGCAAGCCTAAAATTATCTATTTTACCCAGATTTTCAAGTATAGACGATATAACAGCTTTTGAGCCGTGAGATTGGATTTCTACAATATCTTCTCCGGTAAAAGAATTAGGTGATTTAAAATATAATGCTAAAGCATTATCCAGAGCACCGCCGTTAATATCGTGTATTTGTGAAAAATATGCATAACGAGATTTTATGTTATCACAATCAATATTAGTTAAAAATTTTATTGCATCTAAAGCGTTTTTTCCTGATATACGAAAAATTGCGACTCCTGATTTTCCATAAACAGTAGAAAGAGCATATATTGTTTTATCGTCCATTTTTTATTCCTTTTCTATTTCTATTTATAAACATAATGATTTTTTCTGCAAGTTTTAAAAAAAGTCATTTTTTTGACTCTGGAGCGATTTTTTAGTCATTCTTAATATTTGTATCATAAAATGTATTAAAATGCTCTCTGTGGTCATTTATCGAACTCGTTTTTTTAGAGGTTTAAAATGAAAAAATTAATAATTTGGGATTTTGACGGTGTTGTTTCTGATACTGAAAAATTATGGTTAAAAACCAGACAAGAAATGCTCGAAGAACTTTATGGTATAAAAATGGATTTTGATACCGTCAATTTTTATATGGGCGGAAGAAGTGATAAAACCAAAAGAGAAAATCTTGATAAAGCAGGTATTATAACCGATGATTATTTCTGGGAAGAATCGACAAGAAGAGATGTTATAAAAATTCATAAAGGTCTGAAACCGACAGAAGGAATTTTAGATATATTTAATAATCCTAATTTTGCTCAATGTATTGCAACAGGCGGCGTTAGAGAAAAAACAACTCTCAAAATACAATCTGTAGGAATCGAAAATATATTCCCTAAAGAAAAAGTATTTACGGCTGACATGGTAGAAAAAGGAAAACCTGAACCGGATTTATTTTTGTTAGCAGCAAAAACTATAGGTTACAAACCTGAAGATTGTATTGTTATTGAAGATTCTCTAGCCGGTATGAGAGCAGGGCAGAAAGCAGGAATGGAGGTTATTGCTTTTCTTGGTTGTGAAATGAATAATAATCCGGAAAATATAGAAAAAGTAAAGAGTCTGGGAGTTAAAAACATTTTCTTTTCAATGAAAGATATAGAAAAGTTTTTAGTTGAAAAATATCTCTAGTTATGTTAATTCTTTCATAGTTTTGAATATTATTAACTTTTAAATATTATTTGCTATGAAAGATTTTAAAATTAAAAAGTCTGATGTGGTAAATTTCTGGAAGAAGTACGGAAATTACACGTTTTTTGGATTATCTTTGCTGTGTGCTGCTTTAGTTGTTCCTCTTTTGTGGTGTAACAATCTCATCTTTTGGCTCGGTGTTATTGCCTCTTTTATAATGTTCTTGCGTTTAAAATTCGCCTTCATTGAAATAGAAGATGCTTTTGTCAGAGGTGGTTGGGCTCTTATCAATCTATCACTTTTTACCGCTACGTTTTGGTTATGCCGTATAGGTGATATAATTGATTTACATTTTATCGGCTGTTTTGTGTATATTTTCCTTGGAACATTCTTATATACAGACATAATTCCTAGAGTTTCTTACTTTTTAGGATTGAACGATAAAAATGAAGGATATGATTATGATTTATGTGGTTCCGGCGAAAAAACAAAATCAAACGGTTGGATGCTTTCTTCTATCATTTATGTTCTTATCTTGGGTATAGTATGTCTTTGTGAATTTAGTAAAGAAAAAGATATATTATTTGAAAAAGAACCTTTTGTTCAAGTAACTAAGTGGGAGAAAGAATTTCACAGCGGTAATACCTATTATCTGGTATATTGTCCAAAAGGTAGATTTTTAATTTCTTTGGCTCAATATCCCGAAATTCGCGATATTAATCCTAATACCAAGATAAAAGTATTAAAAGGTGGTAGCGGTTTAAACGGAACAGACTATTTTTCCAGATTAGAAATTAAGAACTGATTTATCAGTTTATAAAGTGACTTACAGATTTATCAAAAGGGAGGTTAAAAAACCTCCCTTTTATATTCTCTTATCTTTACTGTTACAATATTTTGCAATAGGACATTTTTCACATTGAGGTTTTTGAGCCTTACAAATATATCTGCCGAATAAAACAAGCCAATGATTGGCATACATTAAATATTTATCCGGAAGAATTTTTAATAAATCTTTTTCTACCTCTAAAGGTGTTTTCCCTTTACTGAAATCTAACCTGTGTGCAATACGAAAAACGTGTGTATCAACAGCCATTGTTGGTTGATTATACCACACGTTTCTCAAAACATTTGCTGTTTTTCTTCCTACTCCGGCCAGTGATTCTAAATCTTCTTGTGATGAAGGTACTTCTCCGTCAAATTTTTCAATAAGACTTTGACTCATACTGATAATACTTTTTGCTTTATTGTTATATAAGCCGATAGTTTTTATGTATTCTTTCAATCCATCAATACCTAAATCTAACATTTTTTGCGGAGTATCGGCAACTTTGAAAAGTTCTTTTGTTGCTTTGTTTACTCCTTTATCGGTACTTTGTGCAGATAAAATTATAGCAACTAAAAGAGTATACGCATTTGTATATTCTAGTTCACTTTTTGGAGCCTGATCTCCATCAGCAAAAATTTGCATAATTTCTAATATTTCGGATTGTTTTCTCATGCTTTAACACCTCCGGCTCCGGCTGCTTTAGGAGCATTTTCATCTAAAGGCCAACGAGGACGAGGCTTAAAACTTAAATCATCAGTATATCCTTTTTGAAAACGTTCAAGACCTGCCCAAGCAATCATTACTCCGTTATCTGTACAAAGTCTGATAGGTGGAGCTGCAAATTCTAAACCTTTATCTATTGCCAATTTCTCAAGATTTTTACGCAAATATGTATTTGCAGCAACGCCTCCGGCAACAACAATATGTTTTCCATTAGGATATTTTTGCTTGAAATAATCTGCAGCTTTTCCAAGTTTATCTATTAAACACTCGCTGGCGGTTTTTTGAAAACAAGCACATATATCCGCAATATCTTTTCTCGGTAAAACTGTTTCTTCTATATTATATTTTCCATAGGATTCTATAATTTTTCTGACTGCCGTTTTTAATCCCGAAAAAGATAAATTTAAATCTCCTGAACCTTTCAGCGGATGAGGTAAAGCAAAACGATTCTCATCACCTATAGCAGCCATTTTTTCTACCATAGGTCCGCCCGGATAACCTAATTTAAGCATTTTCGCAACCTTATCAAATGCTTCACCGGCAGCATCATCTATAGTTGTTCCCAATCTTTCATAATCACCGGGATTTTTAACAATCAATATTTGACAATGTCCTCCGGAAACAAGCAACAACAAATAAGGATATTCAACATTGTTGGTTAATCTGGAAACAAGAGCATGTCCTTCTAAATGATTCACTGCTACAAACGGTTTGTTTAAGGCCAGAGCGAGTGCTTTTGCAGCCATAACACCAACTACAACACCACCTATTAAACCGGGTCCTGCTGCTGCCGCAACAGCATCTATATCTTCCGGTTTTATATTAGCTCTCGTTATAGCTTGTTCTATTATGTCATCTATGTGATCAAGATGTGAGCGAGCTGCTATTTCCGGCACCACTCCACCATAAATTTTATGTTCTTCTTGTGACAAAACCACATCTGATAAAATTTCTCTTTTATCATTTACTATTGCTGCGGCTGTTTCATCACAACTGCTTTCTATACCTAAAACTATCATACTCTTGTCTTTTGTAAAATTTTAACTATTATTACAACATAATATAAACCATTAAAAAATTTTTTACAAAGGAAATAACTATGGCAAAAAATAAAATATCAACAACTACCGATAATAAAAAATCTTTTTCAAATATTCTTCATTTTATTGAGATTGTTATTATAGTTTCATTTGTCGGAGGAGCTTTGTTTTTGTGGCAAAATCCGCAAAAAATTATTAATTGGTTAAATATACAACAAGATGAAAAAGATAATACAGCCATAGAAAAATTAGAGTATAAAATAGAAAACGCATTGTTGAAAAACAATACCGGAAATGAGAAAATAGAATTATTAAATCAAAAATTTGATTATTTTAATAAATCAAAAGCAGATGCTTCCGAAATTATAAATATCCACAATCAAATCAATTCTATCAAAAATCAAACATCAAAAATAGCAAAAACATCAAATTCCGGTGCTTTGATTTTAACTTCCGCAATGCTTATTCGTGATAATGTTTACAGAGGTATAGGTTGTGAAAAAGAAGCCGAGGTACTGAAAGTTTTATCCGAAAACATTAACAATACCGATGAAGATATAAATTTTATAGTTACTCATTGTAATATGAATTTTGTTTCAGCAAATACCATTATTGATAAATTTAATAATCTTTACAAAAATATAGAAAAAAAATATCAACCTAAAGAAGAAACAAATTGGAAACAACGTTTAATTTCTAAAATTAATGAATATATAAAAATAAATTCGGTTGAAGAAGAAATCATAGAGGAAAAATATAATGAATTAGCTGTTTTGACCGAAATTAAAAAATTGGTTGATAATGGTGATTTGTCTGCAGCTGCTTCTGAAATTATAAAAGAAGAAAATGCAGAATTAATTAAAAATGAAGAGATAAACAATTGGTACGAACAAACTAAAAAACAACTCGAATTTTATAAATCATTATCAAACGTAATATCAAACGCTTTATTAGTTATGAAGGTAGAAGATGCAAAAAACATTACAGAATAAATGGAATAAATTATATTCATCAGCACCTAAAACTCTTGAGAAAATGGCAAAAATAAAAACCGTTGCCAGTGCTTTTAATACCTGTATAGATTCTGTTGTAAAAATAAGCGGTAAAGAACTCGCTGATTTTATAAAAAAAGAAAATTTATCTTTGAGACAATTAGAAAACATCGAGCAAAAAAGTATAAATTCCGTTGCCGATTTATTGCGCGGTATTTTTAATTGTTTTAAAAAAGGTATTGCAGAAGAATGGACTGCTGACAAACCTGAAATGTTTGAATGGATGCACAAAAATTTAGGCACAAAAAAAATGCAGATAGGCGGACAAGCCGGAATTATAGCTAACACTTTAGCATTAACCGATATAAAACAAGTTATTGTTCACAGTAACACTTTAAGCGAACTCCAAGCCGAACAATTTTTTGACTTGCCTAATTTATTATCTTTTAATAAAAACGGAGATGTAGAACAAGCATCAAAAATAAATCGCGATAAAATATCTTCTATACACTGGATTATAGAATTTGATAAAAATGATAAAATTATCATCGAAGATAAAGAATTTGTTTGCCCTAAATCAAACCGTTTTATTGCAACTTATGATCCGCCATTATTTGATTTTGTTATTGATAAAAATTTTCTAAAATACACAAATAAAAATAAAATAAATTATTTTATTTTATCCGGATATCAAGCACTTAATTCAAAACAAAAAGGTGTTAAACACGTTAAAGATAGTGTAAAAATTATCAAAGATTGGAAAAAATCAAGTCCAAAATCCATTGTTCATCTAGAGATTGCTTCAACACAAGATATTAAAGTTAGAAAAGCAATAACCAAATATCTAGTTCCAAATGCAGATTCTGTAGGTGTTAATGAGCGGGAAACAATGGATATTCTTGAAGTTTTAGGAGAAAAGAAACTCTTAAAAGAATGTCAGGAAAACACTTGTGCTGTTAATTTATTTAAAGCTGCTATGAAAATAAAAAATAAATTAAAATGCAAAAGACTTCAACTTCATATGTTTGGTCTTTATATAACTATCCAAGATAAAAAATATCCTATAAAAGCAAAAGCTAATTTAAATGGTATGATTTTAGCCGCAACAGCCGCGGCAAGTAAAGCTTTTGCAGGAAAACTTGCGGCAAAATCCGATATTTTAGAAGCTTATGGTCAAAATGTTTCAGAAATAGGATTAAAAGAATTAGAAAATTTATGCAGTTATATAAAAGATAAAACATTATTAAATAAAGGAATGTGCGAATACAAAGGATATGATATAATATCAGTTCCCACCATTATTATAGAAAAACCTAAAACTCTGGTGGGAATGGGAGATACTATATCTGCTTTTTCACTTATCGGAGCTCGCTAGTTCGTCCGACAACCAAATAGCATTCTTTATGTTTTTTTTCAAAAATTCACGATGAGCTTGCTCTTCTTCTTCAGAGAGAGTAAACTCCCGTGCTTTGCGAAAAATTCTTTCAACTTCAAAATCGCTAAAAGTGTTTGATGCTTTATTGCTGTTGTCATTTGAATTACTCAACATTGACGGTTCAGCACCGCCCATTAATTCAAAATAAACTTGTGCCAATAAATCAGCATCCAACAGTGCTCCGTGAAAAGTACGACTACTGTTATCTACGCCATATCTTTTACATAACGCATCAAGATTATTTTTAGCTCCGGGAAACATTTTTCGAGCTATTTCTAGACTGTCTATAACCCTATCTTTTGAAAATTCTTCCCTTCCGCTTTTTTGTAGCTCATAATTTATAAATTTCATATCGAAAGACGCATTATGAGCCACTAAAATTCCGTCTTCCCCCACAAAATCTACAAAATCATCAGCAATATCATCAAACACCGGAAAATCTTTTAAAAATTCTTCGGTTAATCCGTGTACCTTAACAACTTCTTCCGGTACGCTCCTTTGCGGATTTATATATTGATGATATGTTTTTCCGGTAGGGATATGATTTATAAGTTCAATTGCTCCTATTTCTACCAATCTGTCACCATGTTCAGGATTTAAACCTGTTGTTTCGGTATCAAACACTATTTCTCTAACCATTTTAAAGCCTTTCAAGATATTTTAACATAGTTATAACTTCAAGTTTAAGCAGGTTTTTAGATTTATTCGTGTTTATGACAATATCTGACATATTCTTTTTAACTTCGTTACTCATTTGTACATCATTAATTTTATCAAAATCGTCAGCATTAACATTATCACGCAACATAACACGTTTTTTTTGCGTTTCATAATCAACATCGGCAACAACAACAATATTACAATATTTGTCCCATCCCATTTCATAGAGAAGAGCAACATCTAAAAAGAAACAATCATTATAACAACTGTTCTTTTTTATTAAATATTTCAGATATTTTTTCAAAAACGGGTGAGTTAAACTCTCTAATTTTTTCAGTTGTTCTTTATTATTGAATACCAAATTACGCAAAGCACGTTTATTTACGACTCCGTTTTCCATTACAACAGGAAAATTTTCAGCAATTTGTGCAATAAACGATTTTTGAAAATACATTCTTCGAACCCAAGCATCTACATCAAAAACAGTATATCCTTGTTCTCTAATCATTTTGGCAATAGTTGTTTTTCCGCAACCTATTGAACCGGTTATAGCTATTAATTTCATCTTTCTAAACCTAAAATTATCAACAGCCCTGTGTATAAATACAGGTTTTATAAAAGTTATACGATTTAATCCTCATATTACCTAATAAATTAAATAAGATAATAACAGGTTGATAACTTTTTTAAACATAATTGTTTTATATTGATAACTGAAAAAATTAAAATTTTAATAAAAAATCTGTTTACATATATGACTCGTTGAAAATATAAGAACTTTAAATGTTGTTAACAAATTATTAATAATCTTATTAACAAACTGTTAACATCTGGATAACTCTATTGATAAAATATAATCCACAGATTGAACAGTTATCTACTAATAACAAAAACATTTTAAATATATTTATATTGCAAGAGGGTGTTTGTTAAAAACTTTTGCCATAAACAAATATTTGACTTTTTTATATAAATATATTATTTAACATAACTGTATTACAGATAATCATTCGTATCTGACTTTCAATATTCTAGTTCAATTTTTTTCAACGGATAACCATGCATTTAAAAGAATTAAAACAAAAATCGCCTGCTGAGCTTTTAGAACAAGCTGAAGCTTTGGGTATTGAAGATGCTTCTTCTATGCGTAAACAAGATTTAATGTTTTCCATATTAAAAAAAGTAGCTTCTGATGATAATATTATCTACGGAGACGGAACTATTGAAGTTTTACAAGATGGCTTCGGTTTTCTTCGTTCTGCGCAATCTAACTATTTAGCCGGACCTGATGATATATATGTTTCTCCGGCTCAAGTAAAAAAATTCGGTCTTCGCACCGGCGATACGATAGAAGGAGAAATCAGAGCTCCAAAAGATAATGAACGTTATTTTGCTTTAACAAAAATTAATCGCATCAATTTTGATGATCCGGAAAAATCAAAGTTACGCATTCATTTTGATAACTTAACTCCTCTTTATCCTACAGAAAAGTTGGATTTTGATGTTATATGCGGTGATAAGGATTATACAACCAGAGTCATTGATTTAGTTTCTCCGCAAGGTAAAGGACAAAGAGGATTGATTGTTGCTCCGCCTCGTACCGGTAAAACAGTTATGTTGCAAAATATAGCTCATGCAATATCTACAAATCATCCGGAAATTTATTTGATGGTTTTATTGATTGATGAACGCCCTGAAGAAGTTACTGATATGACACGTTCGGTTAAAGGTGAAGTTATATCTTCTACTTTTGATGAACCGGCAACACGTCACGTTCAAGTTGCAGAAATGGTGATAGAAAAAGCTAAACGTTTGGTAGAAAACAAGAAAGATGTAGTAATATTGCTTGATTCCATAACTCGTTTAGGACGTGCGTATAATACCGTTATTCCTTCATCAGGAAAGGTTTTAACAGGTGGCGTGGATGCTAATGCTTTACAGCGTCCGAAACGCATTCTGGGGGCTGCTCGTAACGTTGAAGAAGGTGGTTCTTTGACAATTATTGCAACAGCTCTTATTGATACAGGTTCTCGTATGGATGAAGTTATTTTCGAAGAATTTAAAGGAACAGGTAACTCTGAAATTATCTTGGATAGAAAGCTTACAGACAAGCGTTTATTCCCTACTATTGACGTTACTCGTTCAGGTACTCGTAAAGAAGAATTATTGGTTGATAAGGCTACACTTACTAAAATGTGGGTTCTTCGTCGCGTATTGATGCAAATGGGAATGACCGACGGTATGGAATTTTTGCTTGATAAATTAAAACAGAGTAAAGATAACCAAGATTTCTTCAATAATATGAATTCTTAATAAAATAAAACCCGTTTCAAATAATTGAAACGGGTTTTTATTTCATTTATAAACCGGTATTTCCACCTTTTGTTGCTTGAATTATATTAGGAGATATTTCTTTACTTTTTATTTTTTCTATATTTAAATCTTCACAATTTATAGCTGATTGAAAATCTCTTTGCCAATTTTCTTTGGTGTAACCTACTAAATCTCCCGATTGGGTTTTTTTATCAACAATATTACCAATAACGTGATATTTTACTTCTAAAAACTTGTTTACATATTTTTCAGCATCATCGACAAACATTTCTCTATTTTTAGCTACCATTTCTTGTAATGTTTTTAGAAATCCTAATCTTACAACTCTAAAATCATCAGCTTTTACTTTTGCTGTTGATGATTGTGGGTGTTTATAATAGTCATACATATTTTCAGGCAAGCCTGTAACTTTAGAGTCTTTATATAACAACATGGCCATACTTGGAAAGTCTTCACATACTTTCATTTCCTTACTTAAAGCAGGGTACATACTCATATACCTTTTGAATATATTACCTTTTACAATTTTGGTCCACCCTATGCTATCTGCATGTGAAGCTATTTCAGGCATTTCATCAACTGTTGAACATCCTTTTTCAGCCAATTTTTTTGATAAATTATTGTGAGGAGTTCCATTATTCCAATTTAATACCAAATTAGGATCACCGGATAAATCAAATCCGGCAATAAGAATATTAGCTCCGTTATTTCTCATTTGTGATACACAATTACTTATAGCGGTATTGGAAGTAAATTTATCATCACTATCTAACATAACAAAAATATCATCATCTCCGATTTTATCAGCTACAATTCTGCCTAAACGTTCAAAGGATTGGCCACACCCTCCGTTTTCATCGTTTGAATGTATTTCAAATTGAATTCCTTTTTGGATAAATGCAGTTTGCCATAATCTTAGTTTTTTCATAGTTTTATCGGTAGATTTATCATCAAAAACAACAACCTTCATATTAGGATAGTTCTGATTGATAACAGAATTAAGACTGCCGTCTAAAAATTGTTCAGAGTTAAATGTTCTGATACCGATGATAACATTTTCCATATTATAAAATCCCTTCAAATATTTTACATTTGACGGAATACTAGCATAAAAAATATATTATGTAAATATATATAGACAAATTTTTAGACAAAGCAATAGAATTGATTTGCCATATAAATAAAACAGATATATATTCAATATCATTAATTGTTTTAATGAACTACATAAGGATAAAAAATGTCATTATTTCAGATAGCCGTAGGGTTTTTACTTTTAGCATCATGGGTTGCAAGACCACTTTTATACAAACCGGCAGCAAAATATTTCAAACCGGAAGTTTCTTCTCTTTTTACAAGTTGTTGGTTGTTGGTAGGATTGGCGATTACATTTCCTTTTCTTGGACATCTTTTAGAATTTAATAATCAAAATGTATTGTTTTCTCCTTATATTTTAATTAGCCTATATAAAGGAGTGACACTTTTTTATCTTATATCAATGCAACAAGCTATCAATAAAAACAGTACATCCTCATCTGTTTTTTTAGGTTTTATAGCATTAGCTCTCGGGGCTTTGGTAAATAATTTATTTTTCCATGAAAATCTGGGGATAGTAAAAGTTTTTTGTATTGTTTGTTTTGGTGTTTTAGGATTTTTGTTTTTACAAAAAGGAGATGCAAAAAGACTGTCTCGTAAGGATTTATACTATTTTATAATTGTTGCTGTTATAATGGCATCATATACTGTTGCTGATCATTTGGCTATCCCTAGAGTTGGATGGTATGCACATTTATTGGTATCATCAATAGCAATGTTTTTAACCAGTATGGTTTATAAAGCATCAAAAGAGTCTTTAAAAGTTATATTTACAAATAAAATGATAATAATAGCCGGTATATTCTATACTTTATCCGAATTTTTTGTAATTTATGCTTCATATAATATATTACCTGTTTCTATTGTGGCTGTTTTCTTGAGGTTATCAACACCGATAATAATGGTAATTTCCGCAGTAAAATATAAAGAACAAGATGTAAAAAATCAGCTTGGATTCGGTATAGCTGCTATCATATTAGCTTTGCCAATAATACTCGGATAAATTATAAAATAAAATATGGCGAGGATTTTCCTCGCCATATCACTTATCAGATTTTACATTGTACTATTTTTTTCTAACCATTCTTTCAATTCTTCCATACTGTGAACTTCAGGAATCCAGTTCAAATCTTCAGGAAGGTCGGTTGTAAATTCACAACGATAACGAATAGGGTGTGCTCCAACGTTGATAGCAGCATATTGATTGTAAATTCTGTCATCAACAAGTATTGTTTCTTCTGCTTTTAGACCATATTCTTCAAAACATGCTTTTAACATATCTTCTTTAGCTGTATCGTGCATAAATTTACCATGTTGAACGCATTTTATAGTTAAGAAGTCTGTTATCGGAGCCAACAACTCTTTTAAAAATTTAGTTTTTGTTTCTACGTCAAAAGTTGCAGACATTGTAAATTGACGATAACCTTTTTGATGAAATTCTTTCAATGTTTCAATCACATTAGGATACAACGGACGATTTGTAAAAAACTCCGGAGAGTGACAAAAATCATAATCAAGGTCTTTTCCAAGAGTAGGGTGAGTTTTTAGTTCTAATGCACCATATTTGGGTACAATAGGTAAAACTTCAGGAAGTTGATCCCAAGTAATATTTCCATATAATGGAGCATATTTAGGATGCTTTGTTAAAAAATTGTAGTAGGCATAGTTGAGGTTTGCTAAAACACCATCAACATCCCAAAAAATGTTCTTAATTACCATTTATATACTCTCCTTAGTTTTGTTAAGTGTTTTGTTGTGTAATAGTATAAATTAAAAACATTTTTGTAAATACTTATTGTTGTACTTATACAATATGCAACAAAAAACCGCTTTGAATTTTCAAAGCGGTTTTTAATTTATTCGGTTATATCAAAATTATTTGATAATTTTAGATACAACGCCGGCACCTACGGTACGACCACCTTCACGGATAGCAAAACGTAAACCTTCTTCCATTGCAATCGGGTTAATCAATTTTGCTTTCATTTTAATATGGTCGCCTGG
>JAFTWG010000013.1 GCA_017465405.1 Alphaproteobacteria bacterium | reverse complement strand
TATGCTATGCTATGCGATGATATGCTATGGCATAATATATTATGAACAGGAGATAAACATGATACGCTTACACTACTGCCGTGCCAATAATTTTGGCGATGCAATGAACCCGATTTTAATCGAACGTCTTACCGGTAAAAAATGCAAATATGCCGGAAAGTCGACTGCACAAATTGTAGGAATCGGCAGTATTTTAAATGGTTTTACTCGTCCTCGTTTCGGTAAAAGAATAAAAGATTTATTTACCTTACCGACAAATATCTGGACATCAGGTTTCATAAAAGAGGTAGATTACAAAGAAAATTTCAGAAAAAATATCCATTTTGCCGCAGTAAGAGGAAAAATTACCAAAGAGCGTATTGAAAAAATTGTTGGTAAAAAGATTGATATGGCTCTCGGTGACGGAGGACTTTTGTTCAATCGTTTGCTTGATATTGCTCCGGAAAAGAAGTATAAAATCGGATTTACACCTCACGTTGAAGATTTAGATAACCCTCTTTTTAATAAACTTATTGATGAAATACCTCACTCAATATTGATTAATTTTAGGGATGAACCTTTGACTGTTCTTAAACAAATTGCAGAATGCGAGTTTGTTCTTTCCACATCAATGCACGGACTTATTGCTGCAGATTCTTTCGGTATTCCGAATCAATGGTTGACAGTTTCAAATAAACTTACCGGTGGAGAGTATAAATTTAAGGATTATTATTCGGTGTTTAATATCACTCCTAAAGCTTTAACAGCTGATGACGTTAAAAACCTTAACCAAAATCAAATTGAAGATTTAGCAAATCAATACAAAATAAACTATACTCAAGTTGAAGAAGTTCAAAACGATCTTTTAGAAGCCTTAATGGATATTACATAATAAAAAAACTCGGGAAATCCCGAGTTTTTTTTATTATAACTTTAATTATAATCAGAATGGGATATCGTCATCAATCGGAGCTGTTGCAGGAGCTGAATCCCAACCATTTGAAGCGGAAGCAGAAAATACATCTCCACCTGAAGAAGCTCCTTCACCACGGCCGTCAAGCATAACTAATGTTCCGGTATAGTTTTGCAAAACAATTTCTGTCGTATATCTTTTTTGACCGTTATTATCATCCCAAGAACGAGTTTGTAACTGACCTTCAATATAAACTTTTGAACCTTTACGCAAAAATCTTTCTGCAACATCGGCTAATTGACTATTAAAAATAACCACACGATGCCATTCGGTTCTATCTTTTCTTTCTCCCGATACTTTATCTTTCCAAGTATCGGTTGTAGCAACACTTAAGTTCACCACTTTACTACCGTTTTGTGTTGTATTAACTCTCGGGTCATCACCAAGATTACCAACCAAAATTACTTTATTTATACTTCCAGCCATTTTTTCTCTCTTTTTTAAAATTAAAACTACTATGAATATAATTTAATTAATCTTATAGTCAAAAACAAATCAATATACCTGTGTATATTCGCCATCACGAATACGATAAACAACATAAGGTAACGATTTATCAGGAATCCCGTTAATAAATGTTACTGTGTCCCAACCGGTATTAATCGGATTAGCTTCAAGTTGTTTTAATATTTTATCATATTTGAACGATTTTGTTTCTTTTACTAAATTTGACCACATTTTCACCGACAAATACCCGTATGGCATAAGACCTTCCGGCTCAATTCCCCATAAACGGAGTCTTACCAAGCTTGAGGCAAAATTAGGATTTTGGGTTAACGGAGGCAAAGACATCATAAAGCTATCTTCTGATAAATTTTTCATCTTGCGACCGAATTTTTTGTTTAAACTATATCTGTCTGCAAAAACAATAATTTCAGAATCTTGTGTCTTTAACTTTTCAATTGTCTTTGTAATGTTATCATGAGTGCCTAAAATATAAACGAGAGTAGCTTCTCCGTCTATTGCTTTTGATACAGCTGCATCAATATCTCCGCCCTGCTCTGCATAGTTAATCAGAATTAAACCACCTTTGCTGTCCGGCTTTTCATATTCAAGCCTTATGGTATCGGCAACTGAAGTCATATCCATATCTTTACCGTCATAAAATACGGCCATTGTATGTTGCGGATAATGAGAAAATACAAAACGTGTCAATTCTTTTGCTTGCTCTTCTTTATATCCGGTAAAATGAATTATTCCTTTATGTGCACGATTATATCTGGCTTTGCTGACACTTGTCGGATGTACTTGTAAAATTTTTGCTTTTGCCAACAATTCGGCAACATCATCAGCAGCATTACCGCAAGTAGGACCGATTACCATATAAATTTTATTATCTGCAACCTTGTTTAATGACATCATTTGCGCAGCCGAAAGAGAAAGGTTGTCATCACAAGGATCATCAATAGGTATAAGATTTACCTTTTTTCCTTGTAAACCGCCACGATTATTGATTTCATCAACCGCAATTTTTGCACCATTAATCAGCTCTTCACTAAAATATTTGTAGTCATTCCCCATAGGTGTAACAACCGCAATATTTATTTCTGCAAAGGCATTAAACGGAGAGAGCATCACCGCTCCCATTATTATATTTCTAAAAAAGTTCTTCATCTCGTTCTTCTTTTTTTTATTTAGTACTAAACTCTACCAATATTAACTAATTTTTAATATATTGGCAAGCATAAAGCACCGTTATTGACAAAATATCTCTTTTCTTGGCTTATTTTTTGAATTTTTGTTGCTAATTTTATTGTTGCTGTCTATATTTTCCACAGGAGATTGATGATGGAATATATAGACATAAAAGGTGCAAGAGAACATAATCTTAAAAATATTGATATAAAAATCCCTAAAAACAAACTGACCGTGATAACCGGTATATCGGGCTCTGGAAAGTCTTCTTTGGCTTTTGATACAATTTATGCCGAGGGACAGCGCAGATATGTAGAAAGTTTGTCAGCATACGCTCGTCAATTTTTAGATTTGATGAAAAAACCTGAAGTGGATTCCATTGAAGGATTATCTCCCGCCATCTCCATTGAACAAAAAACAACTTCTCATAATCCTCGTTCCACCGTCGGTACAATTACCGAAATATATGATTATATGCGTCTGTTATGGGCAAGAGCTGGAACTCCCTATTCTCCTGCAACAGGACTTCCGATTGAATCTCAAACTGTTTCACAAATGGTCGATGCCATTATGGAACTTCCGGAAGGAAATAAAGTTATGCTTTTAGCTCCTATTGCACGAGGTAAAAAAGGAGAATTTAAAAAAGAATTTGAAAATTTAAGAAGACAAGGATTTCAGCGTATAAAAATCGATGGGGATTTATATAGTCTTGATGAAACTCCGGAATTAAATAAGAATCAAAAACACAACATTGAAGTTATTGTCGATCGTATAGTAATAAAAACAGGACTCGAAGAACGTTTATCACAGTCAATAGAAACTGCTCTCAAATTAAGTGACGGACTTTTATTTGTTGAAAATATAAGCATTGGTGAAATAAAAACTTATTCTTCCAAATTTGCTTGTCCTGTTTCAGGATTTACCATTGAAGAAATCGAACCCAGATTATTTTCATTTAATAATCCTTATGGTGCTTGTCCTCATTGTGACGGGATAGGTGCGAGGTTATATATGGATCCGGAGCTAATTGTGCCTAATCCTAATCTCTCACTTTCAAAAGGGGCTATTGCGCCTTGGGATGCCGGACGTTCTGCATTTTATAGTCAAACAATTACCTCTTTATGCGACTTTTTGGGAATTGATAATAAGACTCCGTGGAAAGATATTCCTGAAAAAGCAAAAAACATTATTCTCTACGGTTCGGGAAATGTGTGTATTCCGATGTATTATTCTCGTTTTGTAACCGACAAGCCTTTTGAAGGCGTAATCCCTAATATGGAACGTCGATTTTTGGAAACAGACTCAAGTTGGGTAAGAGAAGAATTTTCAAAATATCAATCTGCTGCAACCTGTGATTACTGTAAAGGCAAGCGCTTAAAACCGGAAGCTTTGGCCATTAAAATTTGCGGACTTGATATTATGGATGCGTCAGAAATGTCTATCAAACAGGCTTTGGAATGGTTCTCAAAAGTGGAAGAACAATTATCGCCTAAAAAAGCAGAAATAGCATCTAAAATCTTAAAAGAAATAATTGAACGTTTGCAATTTTTGAATAATGTCGGATTGGAATATTTAACACTTTCCAGACAATCAGGTTCTCTATCCGGCGGAGAAGCTCAAAGAATACGCCTGGCTTCACAAATCGGTTCAGGACTAACCGGTGTTATGTATGTTTTAGATGAACCATCTATCGGTTTACATCAAAGAGATAATGACCGCTTGTTGTCAACATTAAATCGTTTACGAGACATTGGAAATACTGTTATTGTTGTAGAACACGATGAAGATGCAATTAAAACAGCTGATTTTTTAGTGGATATGGGTCCCGGAGCCGGAGAAAACGGCGGAAAAGTTATGGCACAAGGCACTGTTGATGAGGTTTTGAAAAATCAACACAGTATCACTGCGCAATATATTACCGGAAAAAAAGAAATATCTGTTCCAATTCGTCGCAGAAACGGAAATGGAAAATTTATCGAAATTACCGGAGCAAAAACCAATAATCTTAAAAACGTTGATTTGAAAATTCCTTTAGGAACTTTTACTTGTGTTACCGGAGTTTCGGGCGGTGGAAAATCTTCGCTAATATTGGAAACACTTTTTAAGGCTATCAATAAAGAGCTTAACGGAAGTCGGGAACATGTCGGAAAATATGATAAGCTATCAGGACTTGAAAATATTGACAAAGTTATAGATATAGACCAATCACCAATCGGCAGAACACCTCGTTCCAATCCGGCAACTTATACCGGTGTATTTTCTTATATTCGAGAATGGTTTGCCGGACTGCCCGAAGCAAAAGCAAGAGGATATTCTGCCGGAAGATTTTCTTTTAATGTCGCCGGCGGAAGATGTGAAGCTTGCCAAGGTGACGGAGTTACTAAAATAGAAATGCACTTCTTGCCCGATGTTTATGTGGCTTGTGATGTTTGCAAAGGCAAGCGCTTCAATCGTGAAACCTTGGAGGTGAAATATAAAGGAAAATCAATAGCCGATGTTCTTGATATGACCGTTGATGAGGCTCACACCTTTTTTGAAGCAATTCCGTCTATTAAGAATCGTTTGGAACTTCTGCAAAAAGTTGGTTTAGGATATATTCATCTCGGACAATCGGCAACTACACTATCAGGTGGCGAAGCTCAACGAATTAAACTATCTAAAGAATTGTCTAAAAAAGCAACAGGAAAAACTTTATATATTTTGGATGAACCTACAACAGGTTTGCATTTTGAAGACATAAGTAAATTACTGAAAGTTCTGCAAACCCTTGTTGAACAAGGTAATACTGTTATTGTTATCGAACACAATTTAGATGTTATCAAAGTAGCTGATCATATTGTAGATATGGGACCGGAAGGTGGCGATGGAGGAGGAAAAATTGTTGTACAGGGAACTCCGGAGGAAGTCGCAAAATCCCCAAAAAGCTATACGGGGAAATATTTGCGTGAAAAACTAAAATAAAAAAATAAACCGCTTTGAAAAACGAATCAAAGCGGTTTTTATTAATCTCGCACGCACTATCGTACACCTTTTAATTGTTTTAAAATCGTTGAATAATGTTTTTTTAAGCTTTCATAGGTTTCTTTTGAAATCATCCCCTCTGAAAAACTGTGACGATAAAAATCCAATTTATCCTCAACCGTTTTTACGGCATCAACATCAATCTTTTTCATAGCTAAATAAGGTATAAATTATAAAATATCTTCGCAACAAATATATTATTTTGTCCAATATGTCAACACCTATTTAGTTGTTTCTACTTCTTCAAGACTTTTGAATATGCGTTTGGTCATATCAGCTCGTTTTTGGTCACTCATACTTATAAAATCTTCTTTAGTGATATGAACCATATCTTTGCGAGTTTTACGCCCTTTTAATGCTGTATTCATCCATTTCGGATAAGTATGAAATACGAGCAATTTTCTTTCGTCCATCATAAAAATAAGTTCATACGGTGTTTTTTTAGAATTATCAAAAGCCATAGATACATCGCTTAAACGCAACATATCGGGGAAACGTTTCATAATGTTGGGAAATCTGCGTTCAATATCATCGGTAGGAACATCATGTCCACCGTTTTTAACTCTTTGTTGCACACGCAAATATGATAAATGAGCCGAAGACAGCCCGATAAAAATTGAAGCTACATTATAACCTAATTCTTTTGCATCTTCAATTAGCTTCAAATGAGTTCTTCCCGAAGCTGTGGTTTCATATATAAAAGTTTGTTTCTTATCCAATTTTTCACGCAAACGATTACGAATATTTCGACCGGCTTCAAACATATAATCATTTACGTCTCCGTCTTCACCGGCTAATTCTTTCGCTTCATTATCCAAATTTATAAATTCTGCCTTTTTGAAAAAAGGATCATCTTTCAAAACTTGTTCATAAAAGGTAGATTTGCCCGCTCCGTTAGGACCGGCAATAACAATCATCCACGGTTTTGATTTAGCCATTGTAAACCCCCGCAATATGTTCATTATAGTCTTTATCTAAAGTAACAATATAACGAGTACCATCTTTTTCTTCCTTAATGATACAGTCGTTTTCTTCGTAATATTTAGGATAGGTGTCTATCTCTATTTTACCTTGTAATCTGACAAATTTTCTTTTGAAATATTCAAACATTATTATCTCCTATATCAAGTGATGATAATCTATTTTTGACAAAAAAGCAAACAAAAAAGCGGTCTTGATTACAAAATCAAAACCGCTTTAATCATCAGAAGAACAAACTAATCTTCTTCATTTTGAGTTGCTGGCTCTGTAACCGTTTCAGCATTATCACTTTCGTCAGTTATGCTCTCTCCCAAAACTTCAGAACCGGTTTCGTTTTCCAATTCTTCTTCATCTTTTGAGTCGGCATCTAACCAAGTGACTGAAACAACTTGTTCATCTTCGGCTGTGCGGAACAAAATTACACCTTGAGTTTTACGTCCGGCAATTCTAATATCTTCCACCGGCATACGAATAAGTTTTCCACCATCGGTAACCATCATAATTTGGTTATTATCCTCAATCGGGAAAGAACTTACCACCTCTTTATTTCTTGGTGACATTTCCATATTAGCAATACCCGAACCGCCACGACCGGTTACACGATATTCATAAGAAGATGAACGTTTACCATATCCGGTACAAGTAACGGTTAAGATAAACTGTTCATTTGCTTGCATTTCTTCAAATTCTTCTGCACTAAGAATATTTAACAAACCGGTGTCTGTTGCTTTAACAGTTACGGTATTACCGTTTTCTGCTTCCATACGTTTGATAGCGGAAGAAATACGAGAATATTCATCACGTTGTTCTGCCGTTGCATCACTGTGTTTTAATACTGACATTGAGATAACTTCATCTTTATCAGCCAGTTTAATACCACGAACACCGACAGAATTACGTCCGACAAATACACGAACATCGGTAACAGGGAAACGAATACATTTACCGCCACGAGTTGCCAACATAATATCATCGTTTTCATCGCAAATACGAACATTGATAAGTTTATCATCTTCGTCAAGTTTCATTGCAATCTTACCGTTTGACTGAACATTGACAAAGTCCATAAGACTGTTTCGACGAACCATACCGCTCTTGGTTGAGAATACGATAGACATATCTTTGCAATCTGCTTCATTTTCCGGCAAACGCATAATTGTCGTAATGTTTTCGCCTTCATCTAACGGTAACAAGTTTACAAAAGGTTTGCCTTTTGATGTAGGAGAACCTAAAGGCAATTTGTATACTTTGAGTTTATATACCAAACCTTTTGATGAGAAGAACAATACCGGAGCATGGGTAGATGCAACAAACAAACGAGATACAAAATCTTCTTCTTTTGTTGACATACCGGACTTACCTTTACCGCCTCGTTTTTGTGCTTTATAAGCATTTAACGGAACACGTTTGATATAACCTGCATCGGTAACGGTAACAACCATTTCTTCTCTTTGAATCAATGATTCAACATCTTGGTCATATTCGATATCTTCAATTTTTGTGCGACGAGGAGTTGCATATTCATCTTTGATTGCAAATAATTCGTCACGCATAATACCATAAAGTTTTTCTCTACTTGCCAAAATTGAAAGACATTCTTTAATCTCTTCACCCAAGTTTACTAATTCTTGATGAATTTTATCACGTTCCAAACCTGTTAAACGTTGTAATTTCAAATCAAGAATAGCTTTAGCTTGAGCATCTGAGAGATAATAGTGGCCATTTTCAACTTTTCTGTCCGGTTCATCAATTAAGATAACCAACGGTTCAACGTCACCTGCCGGCCAAGCTCTTGAAACAAGTGCTTCTTTAGCTTCTTGAGGAGACGGAGCTGTACGAATGAGTTCAATAACCGGATCAATATTTTCAACGGCAATAGCTAAACCAACCAAAGTATGAGCTCTGTCACGAGCTTTATTCAGTTGATAAATTGTACGACGACGAATAACCTCTTCACGAAATTCGATAAATGCGGCGATGATTTCTTTTAAATTCATCATCATCGGACGTCCGCCGTTAATAGCCAACATATTCATACCGAAACTTGTTTGTAACGGAGTATATTTATAAAGTTGATTTAAGATAACATCAGCTTGGAAATCTCTCTTAACTTCAATAACGACACGAACACCTTGACGGTCAGATTCATCACGAATATCAGAAATGCCTTCAAGTCTTTTTTCTTTAACTAATTCGGCAATTCTTTGAACTAAAGCTGCCTTGTTAACTTGATATGGAATTTCGTGAACAATGATGGCTTCTTTATCTTTGCGAACTTCTTCAATAGTGCATTTTGCACGCATCATAACCGAACCGCGACCGGTATAATATGCAGATTTTGCACCGCCTTGTCCCAAAATCAGCCCTCCGGTCGGAAAATCCGGTCCCGGAACATAGTTTATAAGTTCGTCGATAGTAATATCCGGATTGTCAATATAAGCACAACAAGCCGAAATAATTTCACCCAAGTTATGAGGAGGAATATTGGTTGCCATACCAACAGCAATACCGTTTGTACCATTAACCAATAAGTTAGGATAACGAGCAGGAAGAACTGTCGGTTCTTGTAAGCTTTCGTCATAGTTAGGCATAAAATCAACGGTATCTTCGTCAATATCCTCAATTAATGCGTGAGCAACTTTGGCTAAACGTGCTTCGGTATAACGCATGGCAGCGGCACTATCTCCATCCATAGAACCAAAGTTTCCTTGTCCGTCAATCATCGGAACACGCATTGAGAATGGCTGTGCCATACGAACCATTGCATCATAAACCGAACTGTCACCGTGCGGGTGATATTTACCCAAAACATCACCGACGATGCGGGCAGATTTTCTAAACGGACGATTATAGTCATAACCGTTTTCATACATTGAATAAATGATACGACGATGAACCGGTTTCAAACCATCTCGAACATCAGGAAGCGCACGAGAAACAATAACACTCATTGCATAGTCGAGATATGAACGGCGCATTTCTTCCGAAATATCAATCGGAGTAATATCTTGAGCCGGTTTATCAACAACATTGGCTGCAATATTTTCATCCATAATTTCTTCTGTCATCTTTTTACCTTATTTTGTTATTTTACTGCCCGATAATATAACAGATTAATAGTAAACTGACACATTTTTATTAAACTTATCCCCGACAAAAACAGGCAAAAATCGCTGTACGAGCAAAAAAAACGCCTTAAAATCGATTTTTTAGAAAAAACGGATATAAAAGTTAACAGAAAATTTTGAAAATTCTTCTGTACGGGCAAAAAAAAGGAGAGCATATTGCCCTCCTTTCGTTTTTTTATGCAACAAACAATTATTTTGCTGTGCCTGAAGCGGCTGCAGCGGCTTGTAAATTACTTAAAATTGTAGCGGCAGTAGAAGTAGCTTCACTGGTTATACCGACAGATTCAAGAGCCAATTTCTTAACACAAGTAGTTGCAATTTCTTTAGCAGTTGCATAAGTTCCGTTTGTAAACAATGTTCCGGCCTGCAATTTAGCATTTGCTTCACTCAACATACAAGTTTTTAATTTTGCTTTTGTAGATGTATCAGCAGAAGCAGCAGTTGTCAAACCTGACATATCAGCACAGGCTGAAAGAGCAACAGCCACAATGCAAGCACCCAAAATTTTTTTCATATTTTTTCTCCTTTAGTTAATTTTATAAGCAAAATACTCCCATATTTTTTAACCGTCAACCACGGATTATTACTTATTGACGAAAAATTGTTTTATATCTATGATATAAAAAAATTGAGTAACTCAAAGGATGTATTTATGCAGATTAGCGAATTTGATATTAGTACCGCAGATGGTATAATTCTTCTGAACGACATCAGAATTGATGATAGAGTTTTACCCCAAGGACATAAACTCACTCGTGAAGACATTATGTTTTTGAAAATTATCGGAATCAAGAAAATTACCGGCGTCAGAACAGTTCCCGGTGACATTACGGTTGAAACGGCTTTAGGAATGATTGCTCCGCAAATTTGCGGTAACAATTTAGTATATACCATATCAAAAAATTCCAACAGTTGTAAAATTGTTGCGAATAGCGATGGTATTTTTATATGTACCGATGAAAGATTAGCAAAATTCAACCGCATCAACCCGTATATGACCTTAAACACGGTTCCTGCCTATAAAAACGTAAAAAAAGGTGATGTTATCGGAAGTCTGAAGTTTCGCTGTCCGATAGTTGAACAATCTTTTGTTGACGATATTATCTTTCGTCTCTCCGGCAACGAACCTCTGCTTAAAATTCAATCTGAAAATATGATAAAAGCAGCTGTTTTGTTCACTCAATTTTATAAAGACAATGCCGAAAACAAGCATTTTTCAGCAGTTGTTAAACGTCTGATTAAAAACTTTTCCGGTTTGCAATTAGAATTTGCACAAGAATTTTATTGTGCTCACGAATATACTGATACTGCGGCCGGAATTTCGGAAGCTGCCGGAAAATATCCTCTTGTTTTTGTCATTCCGGCTTTGCCGAGTAGCTATGTAGGCGATACCGTTCCTGCAGCTTTGAGCGCTTCCAGCGATTGTATTGTTTGTTCAAACATTCCGCAAGACACTCTTTCCGACCTTATGATTGCCACCAAGAAAAATTCTAAAATTATTGTTTTGCCCTATCACTATGACAAAGTAACTTCTCCTTTGGCAGATAAATTTATCAAAATGGCTATCACTAAAGACAAACTTTTTCAAAACGATTTTCCACACTTTAACAATGTGTTACTTGAAGATACTAAACTATCAGATGAAGAAAAAGAAAACATAATCAGTCCTGATAACAATAAGAAAAAAACGAAAACCGAGGCTCATATTGCTGCCGTAATTTTAGCGGCCGGAATTTCTACTCGTGCTCGTTGCAACAAACTTTTGGTAAAACTCGGTGATGAACCTTTGTTTATGAAAGCAGTTCGTGCCGCAATAAAATCTAAAGCTAATCCGATTTATGTTGTTACCGGACATCGTGCCGAAGAACTCGAAGAATATATGGAAGACTTGGATATAAATATTTTGCGTAATGATGATTATATGTCCGGTGTAAAAACGTCTATCCGTTTGGGAATAAACTCTGTTCCTTCGTTTTGTGATGGTGCTATGCTAATTCCGGCGGATATGCCTTGCATAACCCCTGCTTATATCAATAAAATGATTAAAACATTTGATAAAGACAAACACAGACAGCTTTGCATAAGTCAATTTAAGGGCAAAAAATATAACCCGATTTTGTGGGGAAAAGACATTTATCAATCGGCCGATTTAGTTCCTGAAAATTCGCATTTGAGAGCTATATTTATGGAACATTACGACTACACAAAATTTGTGGAAGCTGATGAAGAATGTTGTATTGACATCAATTTCCCATACGACATCGAAGTCCTAACCAACAAATAAAAAAAACGGGGAATCCTCCCCGTTTTTTTATTTGTTAATTTCACTAAAATTCAAAATTGAAATCTAATGTTGCGTTTGTTTCATATTTGCGGTCTATGTATGATGCTACATTACCTACAATAGAGAAGTTTTTGTGCTTAAACTCTATTTCAGATTGTACAACTGCTCTGTTATCAGAACGGTCTTCATCTCTTAAGGTAAATGTTCCTGCCATACCGCTCATACCCAATTTCATTTTATACGGGTCTGCAAATTCGTGATAAAGTGCAACACCGCCATTAAATCTTAATGAACTATCTTTTGAAAAATTAGTTTCTTTACTTGCGTATAAACCTACACCTGCTTCAACTGAATAGTTATTTTGTGATTTAATTTTAAGGCTATATTCCTTATCCTTTTCATGTCCTGAAATTCGATAATTAATAAAGTTTAATTCTGCAGACGGAGAAATATTCCAACCTCCAACTTGTATCGGATAACGAGCCTCGTTCATAAATGCGAACATTTGTTTTTCTACCGTACCTTCATAAGTTTGATTATCAAATCCGTTACGGTCGTATGTTCCGTACGAATATCCAACTCGTGGAGTACTTACAAATTTTAGGCCGTTTGCTTGGTATCCCACCGGCATACTGATATTATACATTCTGTCATATCGTTGGTTGTTATCATTTCCATCATCACTGTTAATATCAGAGAACGCAACACTGATACCCATTGAAGTTTTATCGTTTTTGACACTGGTCAATGAGTAACGACTGTTTCCGGAAAAAGCAAAGGAAGATTTGTTACCACCGATTGACAAGGAATCTTCTTTGTTATTAAAAAGTTTGTTGTTTATATCAAAGTTTAACTCGCGCATAATCATTAAATCTTCAAAAGCAAAGCGAGAGAACATATCTTTACCAAACATTTCATCGGCAAAGTTGTTCAATGATTTTATGCTTTCTGCAGATTTTATACTACCGAACAAACCTTCGTTATTTTGCAAAGCATAGTTTTTCTGTAAAAAGTTTGCTAATGATTTGTTTTCCAATACATCATTAAATGACTTCATTGTCATAACCGCATCTTTACCATTTTTCAAATCAGCATCAAACATTGCAGATTTTGAAACAAGATTTAAATTACTGGTATCTGCAGCATTAATCATATCCTTGATAGTATATGTTGTATCAAAACCATTTCTAACAACATTGTTACTAATTGACAAATTGCCTGATATATCATCTTTTGCCACAAAAGAAGATGTAGATGTTGCAACAACTTCACCACCTAATGCACTTAAATTAAGTGATTGAGCAGTCATTATACCATTTTGAAATAATTTAGCACCATTTAATTTTATGGCATTTGCATGATTTTTATTACCATCAATACTAATCTCTCCAGTGTTTGTAACTGTAGAATCCTCTTCAGCATAAATACCATATGATGTATTTGTATTTTCAATAAATATTTTACCACTATTGGTAATTGTAGCACCTGATTCTGCATAAATACCATAAGCATTTTCAGCACCATCAATGGTAATTGTGCCACTATTTGTAATTTTTGCACCACTAGTACCATAAATCCCTACAGCAGTTCCTCCTTTACTTGTTGTAGCGGTATAAATTTTATCATCTGCCGTCGTATCTGTTGCTTTTTTATCTTTATAGCTAGCTCTTGTAATTGTAATACTCCCTGAGTTCCCTGCTGTTCCTCCATTTACATAAATTCCTACAGCAGTTCCACTTCCTAAATTATGTACAATAACATCTCCTCTATTATATGCTTCAGATACTCCATACATACCAACGGCATATCCTGCGCCTAAATTTGCAATTGTAGTATATCCATAATAGGTTGCTTCATAATCCTTATTTGTAATATTAGTATAATTATATGCTTTAGCACCATAAATGCCAAAACTATTACCTCTAGCATTGATAATATCTACACGAGCCTCTCCGCTACCATATCTATTTAAATGACCATTACTTACTTCTCCGTCTTGTGCATATAATCCATAAACATTACCATCACCCTCATTTTTTATATAAACAATTCCTTTTGCCTTTTTTTCATAACGAGGTTCTGTACTATCTCCATATATATTATAGACATGTGAGTTAGCACCTATCCCCATTATTCCATAAACATTACCATTTCCTATATTGTTGATTATAACACTAGCTCTTGCATCTGCGATTAGAAGTCCTGTTTCTCTATTAGATGCATAAGCGTTATAAGTTGAATACTTACCAGTAATACCATAAATATTACCATTACCAACATTATTTATATTTATTATTCCTTCAGTATATTCCTTATTTGGGGTACTATGGCAAGCATTACAAGCATCATTTTCTTTTGCATATAAACCATATATATCTCCATTCCCAATATTGTGGATATTAATAATTCCTTTTGCTATTCCCCAAGATGATGAAGAAGCATTTTCAGCTGATAGATTTCCATATACACCATATACATTACCATCATTCGTATTTTCAATATCAATTAATGCATCTGCACTATTAATCATTCCTGGTCTAAGACTTTCACTGATATAGGTATAAGCATTTACTGCAAAATGATCCCCCTTAAGACCATAGATATCTGCATACTTATCATTTACAATCTTAATTTCATTATTATTTATTATTCCACCATTATCTAATGTTGTTGATGAACCAACAATATCTTCTTTAATTAACACACAATTACCATTTATATCTTTTTCGTAACCCGTGTCACAATTATCACACTTTATTTTAGCAATCTCTCCTGATTGACATATATCACTTTGAGCATAACCTATTGGACATGTTGTATATTCATATCCAGTACAAGTATTTACTTTACATTCAACATATATTTTTGAACCTGATTTACATGTATTTCCTGTTTCTTTATAGCCGTTAGAACAAGATATTGTATTATAAGGACAAGTTACAATTTGTTCGCAAGTGTTACCTTTCCAACCTTCATTACAAACACACTTATCATTAACTAGACTTCCGTTTACACAGTTTGGAACAGATGGTGCAGACGGAGTATTTGTATTATCGGAAGAACCACTTCCGCCTCCTCCACCGCCGCCTCCGGCAGCAGCGGCTACACCTCCGGCAACAACCACAGCACCGGTTGTTAACCAACCTTTTTTACCCATTCCCAAAAATGTTTTATTTGCAGATAGTATTGAAGAAACACATTTATGGTTTGTATTAGCACCTGCTTTTTCCAAAATTTTTGCAATATCTTTTTCATTTTGTCTTAATGCCATACAATAAGCTGTATCACCATTACTATCCTCAATATCAAGATATTTACTATTCTCTTGCAAACTTTTTAAATCGTTATTTTTAGCAAAAGTATAGATATTTTCTGCATTAGTTTCTTTAGCATACACATTGGAGATTGTTGTACACATTATAAGGCACAATATTCTCACAGCATTTTTTATATTATTTGTCATAGTATCTGTTGTCCTTCCTAACAAAAAAGTCGCCAGATTAGGCGACTGGAAGTTAGAAACTATTTATGAGAATAGCGCGACATATTAGCAAAGAGACATATATCACTAGTAAATATATGTCATATAGCCTATTTTGTCGCCTTCCAGTCATAGACTAGAAGGCGTGCAAATTTATCGTCTTTACACAGACGCTCATAAAGAGGTTTCTACGCCCCAGAACACCTATCAGCATTCCAAAAATAAGAGTATAAGAAATTTATGAGAATAGCAAGTAAAAATAGAACTTATTTTTTGTTCATGAGGTTTAAAACTTCGGTGGCATCGTAGCTTTCGGTATAGGTTTCAACAGAACCGATTGCCTGTTGATATTGTTCATAATCAACCTCATCTGTTGCAGATTTTTTTATAATATCTCTAACCTTTTGCAAGCGCTGTTCGGTTATTTCGCTAACTTGAGGCAATTCCTTTGCTAAATTGCTCAAATCCTCTGTTTTTCCGCCACAATAACAAACTAAATCACAACCGGCAGACAGCGATTTTATGGCTCTTTCGCAAATTGTACCGCTTAATGCGTTCATATCGATTGCATCAGAAATAAGCAGTCCATCAAAACCTATGTATCCCCTTATAATTTCTTTGATTACTTTCGAACTCATCGTAATCGGCTTGTCGTCAACCTCCGGCAAAACTATATGAGCCGTCATTCCTGCCGGTGCGGTGTTATTTGCCTTAAAGATATTCATATCTTGTTCAAAATCACTCAAAGAACAATCTATAACCGGCAATCCTAAATGAGGGTCAACTTTTGCTCGACCATGGCCCGGAAGATGTTTTATACATGGACAAACTCCGTTGTTACAATATGTCTCTATCATCGCCTTTGCCAGCTCAGTTTCGTGGTTTGCAAAACAACGAGAACGTAAGACTTCGTGAGTTTGCGGATATAACTTATCCAAGACCGGAGCATAATTAAGATTTATACCGACTTCTTTCAAATCTCGTGCAATCAGAGTTGCGTGCATTTTAGCTATTTCTGGAGATAATTTCCCCAATACATTTTGCGAGGCATAACTTTTCCATTCCGGCTCAGCCAAACGTCTGACTCGTCCGCCTTCTTGGTCAACGGCAACAATCACATCATCACCGATAACTTCTTTTATCTCATTGATAAGTAAACGGAGTTGTTGCTTGTTTGATATATTACGACTGAAAAGAGACACCCCGACAGGTTGCATTTGCGACAAAATTTGTTTTTCTTCATCACTGAGATATAAACCGGAAATTGAAACTATCGCAGCCTTTGTCATATATTACCCCAAAATCCAACGAAACATCGTTTTGATGTACCACCCCAAAGGATCTAACATTTCAAAAGACGAAAGCCCGAATGCTCGCTCAACTACCGGAACAATCGCCACCAAAATAATTAAAGCAATCATTCCCTCTCTTTCGGCGTAAATATATTTTTTTGCCCAAGGCTTATCTATCCAACCAAAGAAAATTTTAGAACCGTCAAGCGGAGGAATTGGTAGGATATTAATAAAAATCAATGCCAAGTTTATTGTCAGTAAATTGATAAAAAACGGCGAAAAAATTGTGTTTGTTGAAGTTGACATAAGCACCTGATATGCCACACTTGCTAAAACCATATTTACGACAATTCCGGCAGATGCAACAATAACCACATCACGATGGCGATTTTTCAAACGATTAAAGTTGACGGGGACCGGCTTTGCCCAACCGAATAAAAATGGCGATCCTGCCCATAACAACAACAATGGCAAAAATATCGTACCGAATTTATCAACATGGACTAGCGGATTTAATGACAATCTTCCATATCTTTTTGCAGTATCATCGCCACATTTCAAAGCTGCGTAACCATGAGCAACTTCGTGCAAAACAATAGAAAAAAATATCGGAATCAGGGCCAGTATAAGTTGAAATAACGGCATTATTTTTTAACCACAAAACAACTACCGCCCAAAGCCTTCAATTTTCCGCACAATGCCGTAGCTTCTGTTTTTGTCGGCAAAGAACCGGCTTTCAAACGATAAAATACACCTTTTGCACCTAAATCAGCTTTTTCAACTTCATGCGGCAAGTTTTTAAGCAGAGAATATTTCTTTGACAATGTCAGCCAAGATTTTTCAACTGCCGGTTTGTTTGGCGAAGACATCAACTGAACTGACCATGTCCCCTTTTTGATTTCGTTAACAACAGCTTCCGCTTTTGCAACTTCTTCAACTTTGGCTACTTCTTCTTTTTTAACTTCTGCAACCTTAATTTCTTCTTTAACCGGTTCGGTAACCTCTGTTTTTTTTGCTATGACTTCTGTTTTTACTTCTTCAACTTTTGTTTCGGTAGTCTTGTTTTCTTTCTTTACTTCTGCAACCGGAGCAACAGCAACCGAGGTTAGCGATTCAACTTCGGCAGCAGGTGTTTCGGGAGCATTGGCTGCAACTTCTTCAACCAATTTTTCGATAGCTTGTAAATTAGGAGTTTCGGTAGATTCCACAATATTTGTATTTTCTTCTTTAGGTTCGTTTTTAGCCAGAACATCATATACACTTCGATCTTGAGTCTTAACATCAACTTCATTTACTCCGGCCGGCAAAACTTTTACCGGTTGTTGCGGACGAGAAATCAGAGGAATATTATCTTCATCATTTGTCTGATAACGAGGAGCCAAAACAAACCACCCAACAATACCGGCCATAAATAATCCGGCCAAAGCTCCGATAAAAAGACTGCGAGAATTGTCTATTTCGTTTTTTCTTTCTTCTAAATCAAAATTGACCTGTTTCTGACGAAATTCATTTAATACTTCTTCGTCATCTCGTCTGTAATTATCAGAAAAATTATCAAGCATTCTTATCTCCTAATTTTTTTACTTTTCACAAGAACAAAAGTAATATACATTAAAAATGATAAAATAGTAAAGGCTTAAATTTATGAAAATTGCAACATTTAATGTAAACTCGATAAATGCACGCATTGAAAACCTCTGTACGTGGCTTAAAGCAGAAAAACCTGATATAGTTTTATTACAAGAAATTAAATCAGAATATAATAATTTTCCGTTTTTTGAATTAGCCGCTTGTGGATATGATGCTAAAATATTAGGGCAAAAAAGCTATAATGGTGTCGCAATATTAAGCACCGGAAAAATAAATATAATTCACGAAAATTTGCCCAATTTTAATGATGAACAAATGCGCTATTTGGAAGCAGACGTAACAATTAAAGATACAACTTATCGTGTTGCATCCATATATCTTCCTAACGGCAATCCTCCGTATAACAATGCACACGACACCTCAAAATTTGACTATAAAATCAAATGGATTGACGCTTTTTTAGAACACGTAAAAAAACTCGCAACAATATCTCAACCGGTCATTTTAGGCGGAGATTTCAATATAATCTTATCGGATAAAGATGTTTACAATCCGCAAATTTTCAAAGGTAATGCGCTTTTCAGATCGGAAGTTCAAACACGCTTAAAACAACTTTCGTATCTTGGCTTTTACGATGCCTTTCGCTGTCTGCATCCATCAGATATCGGATATACGTTTTGGGATTATACCGGAAATGCCTTTTCTGCAGATTTCGGAATGAGAATTGACTATCTGTTTTTATCTGCTCCGGCTGTGGATAATTTGCTTTCTTGTAATGTAGATAAAAACCCTCGTAAAGATAACAAACCCTCAGACCACACACCGCTTATTGCAGAGTTGAAATAATGCCCAAAATAAAATTTTCACACTCTAAAAAGACTTTTACTGACACTACCGAAAATTTGACTGAAATTTTCGGAACTGTATATAAACAAAATGGTGTAAGTTGGGTAAAACCTTGCGATAAAAGTCGACAACCATATCTGTTGGGAACAATAAAAAATCTGCATAATAACGATTTGGTAGAAATTATGCCTACTAACAATCGGCGTTCAAACGAAGCTGAATTAATTAAAAATTATGGCCCTTTTTCATTATCGCTGTTAGATGAAATATTGGTTACAAAAAAATATAAAATACCCGAAACTTTCGATGACGTAACTTTGGCAGAATGTAAAAATTTTGATGACTTCAATCAAGACCGACGAACAGATTTAACATCCCTCCCCTTTGTGACTATTGATGGAGACGATTCTAAAGATTTTGATGATGCCGTATATGCAATCCCTACTGATTTCGGCTTTAAAATTATTGTTGCTATTGCCGATGTTGCTTTTTATGTAAAATCGCATAGCAGACTTGATACCGAAGCATATAAAAGAGGAAACTCTGTTTATTTACCGCAAAGAGTTATCCCGATGTTGCCCGAAATTTTGAGCAACGATTTATGCTCGTTAAACCCGAAAGTAAAACGTCCGGTTATTGCCTGTTTTATGGAAATTGATAAACACGGAAACATCTTAAATTATCGTTTTGAACGGGCAATTATCAAATCTGTTGCCCGTTTGACCTACAAAGAAGTTGATAATGCCTTTCACGGACACTTCAATTCATTGACCAAACAAATTTTCACAATGGTCATAAATCCGTTATATCAAGCATATTTTGCTCTTGAAAAAGCACGAAAATCTCGTGGAGCTCTTGAAATTGAAAGTTGTGAAGTAAAAATAAAATTTTCTAAAAACGGAGATGTTTGTAATATTGAAAAAAGACAAAACCTTACATCTAATAAATTAATTGAAGAATTTATGATTGCAGCCAATGTTGCCGCAGCAAGTTTTCTTTCTGATTTCAAAATTCCGATAATGTACCGTATTCACGAAAAACCGTTGGAAGAAAAACTGCAAGAACTAAAACCGCTACTAAATGATTTGAAGCTGAAGTTACCTGACTATTCTGCCCTGATGCCCAAGCATCTGAACAAAATCATTGAAATATGCAAACAAAAAAATATTTCTCATGGTATTGATGATTTGGTTCTCCGTTTGCAATGTCAGGCAAAATATTCTCCGCATAATTGCGGTCACTTCGGACTAAACTTAAAAAAATATGTGCATTTTACATCACCAATTCGACGTTATTCCGATTTGATAATTCACCGTTTGATTATCAATGTGTGTAATATGCAAAAAGATACTAAAATTTTATCACTAAAAGCAATGGAAGAAACCGCAGAACACTTATGCACAACCGAACGTACCGCAGTTGCTATTGAAAGAGATATTACCGCTCGATACATTTCAGCTTATCTTAAACCGCTTACCGGAGCAGAATTTGAACTAAAAATCAGCGGTTTAAGCAATGCCGGTATTTTTGTCAGAATAGAAGAAATCGGAGCTGAAGGACTTATTCCGATGCGAACTCTTCCGCGAGATTTTTATCAGCTTTTAGATGCCGAAACAACTCTACGCGGAGTAGAAACAAAATTAAAATTTCGATTGGGCGATAATATTACCGCTCGCCTTACCGAAGCAGAACCTGTAACCGGCGGGTTGATTTTTGCATATCTTCCTGATAGAATGCCGGAAATAAAAAATAAAAAAACGAAAAAAACAAAACATAAAAAGAGGTCAAAATGCTCAAGAAAATAATATTGACTATTGCTTTAAGCCTTGTTTTTACAACGACTTATGCTAACGATAAAACTCTATTTACAACCGTTTATACCACTATAAACAACAACCATATTACTCCGGTTAATATTGAATCCTTAACCATAAACGGATTAAAAGGATTGTCGGAAATTGATAAAAATTTCACTATCGGTGACGGCAAAGATATGGTCTATTTATATTATAAAAGAAAACAAGTAGCACTATGGCATAAACCGAAAGACAAGAACGATATCAACACTTGGGCAGAAATAGCAAATAAAGCTGTTGAAAAGGCTCAAAAAATATCGTCAAAAACGAAAAACTATGATGGACACGTGGCCGAAAAAGTTTTGTTTGATGCAGTAAAATCACTAGATAATCATTCACAATATCACTATTCTGACGAAATTGAAGACGAAGTGATTGAAACAGCTATTGATGATAGCTCAGATGGCGAATTTCTGACAATAAAAATTAAAAGTTTTGAAAATAATACCGCAAACTTTATAAAAAAATCAATAGCTCGTCATAATCGTGTAAATGGCATCATTCTTGATTTAAGAGGAAATAAAGGCGGACAACTCAACGCTGCGATTGAGGTTGCAAAACTTTTTATTGATGACGGGATTATTGCTATTGTAAAAGGAAAAGAAGGAAGTGATGACAAATATTATGTGGCTAAAAATCAAAAGACATACAACTATCCTCTAGCTGTTTTGGTTGATTCTGCAACCGCTTCTTCTGCCGAAGTTTTAACCGTTGCCCTAAAAGAACAAGCACAAGCTAAAATAATCGGCACTCCTACTTTTGGAAAAAGCACAATTCAAGACATATACCAATTTGAAAACAAAGCCAGATTAGCCCTGACCACCGGACAATTTCATTCTCCGTCCGGCAAGAAAATGGATAAAAATGGTATAACTCCCGATTTTTGTATTATGAACGACAGACATTTAAAAAACGATTGTATAAAACAAAAACGAGAAAATCGAGAGTTTGATATTGAGTTTGCCAAATCAGTTTTAACTCCACAGATATAAGAAAAATCCCCGAAGTTTTAATTCTTCGGGGATTTTAGTTTAGTTACAAACTCTCTTTGTATAAGGAGCTTTTACAACAAAATTCAACGTTTGTTTTCCGTCAGCAGGAACCATAAAACGCCATTCATAAGCAGAAGCATTTTTCAGATTTCCCGTAATTTTTTTAGCCCATATTTCGGCATCTTGCGGCAGATTTTGAGTATAAACAATTTCCTGCGGATTTTTTCCCGAATTTGTAAACTCTATTTCTGCATCATAGCTATAAACAGATTTTACATCATTACAACGATTTCCGTTTTTCTCCGGTTGTTCTTCCGAAAGCTTTTTAATTTGCTTAATTTTACCACTTGCAAACATATTAACAAAACTTCCCAAACGCAGGCGAATTGTTTCTCCTTTAGCAACGTGAGATATAGAATTTTCACCGATAAACTGCAAATTTCCTTTGTCGTCGTCTTCATAAAAACGTACAACTCCGGCGGGAAGTTGCAGCCCAAGGTTATCTTCTTCATTATTATTAATCACATAATACATATCCGGATGAACCTGTTTAAATTCAGAGTCAGAATTAGGCGAAAAATAAAGACGAGAAGAAAGCACTGCTTCTTTTGTATATTTTACTTCATTTTTTTCAATCAAACTGATTTGTTTAGTTTGCTTATCTTTAATTGTGGTTTTGTTCGGTAAAGTATAAAGATGATAACCGCTTAATTCCTGTTCAGATGCTCCTTTTGCCAAAGAAGTTTCGGCAACCGCCATATCATTAACCGCGGATCTTAACATAATAGGTCTTGCGGTATAACTTACAACCTCGTTCACGTTACCGGCAATTAATTGAACTTTGGCATTATTATAATCTATGCCGGATTCATTGTTAATTGTAACCCAACCGGTCAAATTGAGTTTATCTTTGTCGGTAACTTTCGCAACATAGTTTGTTTTCCAACTTATGCCATTAGTCAAATATGCAAGAGATATGTTTTTCGTTGCAACAGCGTCACTAATAACTTTAGCAACAAGTGTCGGTTTTTCTCTCAAACTTGTCGGTAACTTTTCAAAAACCAAACGACCTGGGAAATTTGCCTCAATACCATAATCAAATTCTAAAATCGGTAACCCGTACGAAGCACTGACTATTTTTGCCTTATTATAGATATTTTCTCCTGTAGTCGGATTTTGAATAACCGTTTTGACTACATCTCCGACCGACTTGTCAACAATGTTATTCGCAGTCAATAAATCATAGTCATAATTTTGTTCCAAAACAGTTAAACCGTCAGAATATAAAATTGCGGTTTCAGATTTTATTTTTTCTGCCACACCTTCAAAAGCAATATCATTAACACCCTGCTCTAGCGCCACTTTGCGAACATCTTTAACCAAGGCTAAATTTTGATTATATATACTTATATCCAAACTTATCTTATCATTTTCTCCGACCAGCTTTTCTGTAGCCATACAAGTCGCAGAAATTCCCATTAGCGATAATGTCAATAAAGATAAAAACCGCATTTTCACTCTCCTAAATGATTAATCTTCTCATTTAAGGTATGCTAAAAAAAACAATTTTACAAGATATAAAAAATATAAGCTAATAACAGTAAAAGGGAAGCAATTTGCCTCCCTTTTGTTGTTATAATGAGGAGTATCATTGCCAACTGTAACTTACACCTACACCAACAGATGTCGCCTCATAGCTTGAACCGAAGGTGTAGTTAGCCCAACCATAACCTGATAAGTTTTCACTAAAACTATAGTCTGCTCCAACTTCAACACGTCCTAATGTTTGGTCATGGTAGGTATCAACTTCATTCAAATCAGTAATCGATACACTATCATCATCAGTCAAGGTTTGGATTACACTCGGTTTAATATAAGCTTTGCCGTTTTCAAAGTTTTTAGCCAAACTCAAACCTAATTCGGCTTCGAGATGTTTGATATTATCCCACTTATATTTTTTGCCGACATTGTCGTTAGCATTGTCATAGTTAATTTGAGTATAATAAACTCCCAAACTCGGTGACAAAGTTGTTGAGCGATTCAATGCAAAACTATGTCCGATTTCGGCACTTGCACCAAATTCCAAACCATCGGTTTCAAAACTTGCAACTCCGTCATCGGTTTTAGCTTCGACTTCTTGTGTTCCGCCGTAAACGATTGCAAATAACCAGTTCATGTTCTTATCATAGCGATAATATAAACCGGCTAAATAACTGTCGATTTCAATTTCGCTGCCGATTTCTGAATGATATTTAGCTCCGTTTCCGCTCAAGTCATATTCGCCGTTTCGATAAGAAGCAAATATACCAAATGTATTGTTAATATCATTTTGTAAATCAAAACCGCCTTCAACTCCCCAAATTTTTGCATCTACATCAATCGGTTTATTAACATAAGTTTTACTTGCATCCGCTAATACCCAAACATTGCGAAGTAGTTTACCATCCCATGCATCGGAAACAATTCCGCAGTTAGGACAATATGATTGAGAACTTGCAACTTTGCCGGCCACATTACGAACAACGTTTCTTGTTTGCTCAATTCCTGCTGTGTGCAAACCGATACCGGCCAGAGTTTCAGGAGTCACATCCGAACCTTTTTTAGAGATGTCTGCATAAGGCAACAACCAATTATTCGATCCTTCATCATGAACTGTTTCTACATCATAAACATACGGATTACCAATTAAACGAGTGATTGTAAAACTTGCATTTGTTTTAGAGCTATCACTTTGAGCTTCAACTAAAACAATTTCCTCTGTTTGTTTTTCCGAACTCAACATATTTATAATAAGTTTTGTTTCTCCGCTAATATCATTTGCCACTTTCAATATATCCGAAGTATTATTTTTTGTATCAACATCCATTGTTAAAGTAGTAGCATCAGCAATATAATCTTTTATACTTATGGCTCCTGTTTTTTCATTTGCTATATTAAGATTTACATTAGTCATTTGCAATACATCGGCATCTAAAAATGACTCATCAACTAAATTAATATTAATATCTTTAGCAATAAATTGTCCGACATTACCGAAACTTGAATTAATATTCAATGTTCCTGTTCCGTCTCCGGAGGTATTTATATTATAATCCTTACCGTTTATACCGCTTTCAAAAGTTATTGTTCCGTTGTTGGTCAGATTTATATTTAACTCTCCTCCCTCCATATAAATATCATTTGCACCGGTAGAATCTTTATTGTTTTCAAATAGCATATCATATTCGGAAGAAAACAGATTTAGTCCGTTACTGCTATATATAGCACCACCCAAACCTTCAGCAGTATTATTGCTAAAACTACTATTTTTTATACTTTCCAATATTCCGGAATTATAAACGGCACCACCATTTCCGCCTGCATAGTTGTTGTCAAATGTTCCGGTAATATTTTCTATTGTTCCGGTGTATAAAACATAGTCTTTTTGATTGTCGCTCCATTCTTCTGCCTGAGTATTTGCAATAGCAGAACCATTTGTATCAGTCTTATTGGAAGAAAAATCAGCAATGATATTTTTTATAGTTCCGACATTATAAATTGCACCACCTTCACCTTTAGCATAGTTTTCGGAAAAAGAAGAACTAATATTGTTTATATTTCCTTCATTACCGATTGCACCGCCTTTATTTTGAGATTCGTTGGCAACAAATCCGAAATCGGCAACAACGATTTCATCAATTGTTCCGTCAACAGAGTTAAAGATTGCTCCTCCGTTTTGAACAGCAGAATTTTTCTCAAACATTGATGATTCTATTTTGTTGATGGTATCGCTGTTATAAATAGCGCCTCCGTTATATGCATTTGCACTATTCGAAGAAAAATCTCCGGAGATTTTTTGTATTATACCATCATTATAAACGGCACCACCGCTTATTCCTGCTATATTAGAAGAAAAATCGGCTGTAATATTATCTATACTGCCCTCATTACCGATTGCACCGGCATATTTCTGCGAACTGTTTTCAGAAAATGAGGTAACGGTTATATCCGCAATTTTACCGTTTACACCATTAAATATAGCACCACTGTTTTGAACAGATGTATTTTTAGAAAACGAATCTGACTGTATATTCGTAATATTGCCATCATTATAGATAGCACCACCATTATACAGATTAGCACTATTCGATGTAAATTTACCGGAGATTTCTTTTATCGTGCCGATATTATAAACGGCACCACCGGTTTCTCCGGCCTTATTCAATGAAAAGCTAGAATTAATCGCATCAATTTCGCCCTCATTACCGATAGCTCCGCCATATTTTTGAGCTTCGTTTTCAGAAAAAGAAGTATTAATGTTAACAATCTTACCATTGACTAAATTATAAACAGCACCACCGCTTCTTTTTGCACTATTTTTTGAAAAAGAATCCGCTTTTATATCAGTAACACTACCGGCATTATAAACAGCACCGCCATCGTATGTGGTAGTTTTGTTTGATGTAAAACTGCCGGAGATTTCTTTTATCGTGCCGGTATTATAAATAGCACCACCGCTTTCTGTTGCAGTATTGCCAGTAAAAGTTCCGGATATTTTCTCTGTGTTTCCCGTAAAAGTTACATATCCCCAAGCTGCATCAGACCATTCCTCCGAAGAAGAGTTTGCAACTGCACCACCATTTTTCGCGCTATTAGAAAAAAAACTGCCGGATATATCGGTAATGGTACCGATATTATAGATAGCACCACCTTCATTTTGAGCAGTGTTAGAGTAAAAAGAATAAGCACTAATATGGTTTATACTTCCTTCATTGCTAATCGCACCACCATGTTTTTGAGCTTGGTTTTCTTGAAATCTTTCAACGGTTACATTAGTTATTTTTCCGGTTGCACCATTAAAAATTCCTCCACCATTTTGAGCAGCTTTATTTCCCTTAAATACATAATTACCACCGTTAATTATATCTGTAATTGTCCCGCCGTTAAAAATAGCTCCGCCATTATATTTTTTAGCTTCATTATCTTGAAAACTTGCAGTTATCTTGTCTATTGTCCCGACATTATAAATAGCACCTCCTGATTCTCCGGCTATATTGCTACTAAGTGTACTAGTAATCGTGCCAATTTTACCTTCATTGCCGATTGCTCCACCATATTTGTTGGCAGTATTGGTAGAAAAATACATATCAATTTCATCAATAGTTCCACTTGAAGCATTAAAAATAGCACCACCTGTTTGATTAGCAAAATTACCACTATTATATCCTCTATATGTATCTCCCATATCAGAAATACTATAAATTCTTCCGGCATTAAATATACCGCCCCCATTCCATTGAGTTGCTCTATTATCAACTAAACGCAAAATTATCTTCGTCATTGTAGCATTTTCACTAACCCATATGCCCCCTCCGCTTTGAGCCGCTGCATTTTTTATAGAACCAACACCTGAATTTTCTAATGCTAACGATCCTGTTCTACCGGAATCTATTTGAAAAGCCCTCAGATTACCATTTGAAATTATATAAGTTTGATAACCTGGACCTCCTCCATTAAAATATAAATCCCCCGTTATATTTGTTGTTTGATTGATATATACACTATATTCAGAATAATTTCCTTCCCCTTGATAGTTCCAAGAGTTCCAAGAGAAAGCGTTCGTAGATAAAAAAGTTCCGGCTAACAATACGGCAAAAAATTTATTTTTCATAATAAAACCCCCATGAATAAATCTATTTGCCCGACATAATAACTCATTTTCTTCCAAAATGCAAAAAAATTAACTTTATGTTAGCATTTTATCAAGTTTTTATTAACTTTTGCCGTAACAAACAAAAAAGAGCGCGTCTCACGACGAGCTCTTTTAAAATCAATATTTACGTTTAACCGCGGAATGAACCCGCTTTTTTTCACAATTTTGCTTTTATCTCCTTGTATGAATAAACACCATCATCGGCATATACCACACAAGTTAACGGCTTTGAAAAAATAGTCTCAGCAATCTCTTTGACATCACTTGCGTTCACCTGCCATGTGGCATTAATACGCTCGTTAATATCATACATCTGTCCACGTCCGAGAACCTGCCATGCAATCTCAACAGCACGATCCTGCGGTTGAGAGAAAATGAACAGCTTTTCGGCCATCGCACGATTGCGAGAAGTTTCCATACGGCGATCAGAAGCGAGAGTTGTGCGCAAACGGTTGACATTAGCACAAATGATGTCGATAAATTCGTTTACATCTTCACCATCATGCGATGTTACGGCAACACGCAGAGTTCTCATTCCATAATAGCCGGCAATCTTTACTTCTACATCAACATCCTTACCGATAAATGAACGTTCCAAACGTCCCGACAACATACTCATCAAAACGTTAGCTTCGGCAACATTCGACAAATTAGAAACATCCCAACCCATCATCACTTGACGATAGCTGCCTTTAGAGGCAATTCGGTCGAAACCACCGGTGTAAATATCATTTATCACCTTGTGCTTGCGGCCGGCCGGAATTTCACCAAAATACTTCTCTGCCATGTTGCGAAGTTCTTCGTCGGTGTAATCGGGGCAATTAATGGCTACAACCATATTCTTGCCGGTAAGATACTTGGCAGCAAACTCATACAAATCGTTCATACCATAACCGTTAATGGCATTGATATAAACATCGCTGTCCCAAACCTTGCGAGCATCACGAAAAGCTGTGTGCTTGTACAACAACTTCATCTGACGTTTTGGCAACGGTGCCAAATCACGAGTGTGAGCAACAATGTCATCGGCAGTCATCTTGATAAGATCCGGATTGAAGTGTGGAGTCTTCATCAAATTTGCCAACTTACGCAGTGTCAAATCCAAATCCTGAACATCACAACCGGTAAAATAGGTTGTAATAGTACCACCATACACCGCCTGAATACCGCATGACTGCTTCAATAACACTTGCTCAAAAAGAGCTGCCAGACCAAGTTTAGGTTCGTTCACATGACCGACATTTACGGTAACCGAAACACTTGTTTGCTGATTAAGTCCCGAAGTAACAACAGTAATACCGTTGTAAAGCTTAAAATTTTTTCTTTCCATAGTGAAAAATTTTTGAGTTAGAAAAATAGAGCTAATAATCACAAATAGACGGTGGTTATATACCTGTGATTATTAAATGTCAATATTTTTATCTTTTTTTTATTCCTCCATATAAGTCTTATAATCGGCAATATCCCAATTTATACCGCTTTTAATTATTTTTGCCGGCACTCCCGCAACCAACACATTAGGAATATCAAATTTTTTATTTACCAATGCCATTGCTCCGACTACAGAATTTTCGGCAATATATGTTCCTTTTAAGAGCAAACACCTTACTCCGACCCATACATGGTCTTCCAATATAATATCATCCGGTTCGTTCAGCGGATTTCCGTTATATTCATTTATCAACGTATGCCCGTCTCCACAACGAAACGTACATTCGGAAGCAATAACACAATCATCTCCGATAACTATTTTAACTCCGGATTTTTCTTTTGCCATCATTGAAACACTGGGATTAATATAACAGTTTCTTCCGATTTCAATGGAGCAAGCATCGGAAATATAAAAAAAAGCTCTTTTTATACGAGTTTTACTATACATAGAAAGGATTGAAAAATAATTATTATCTCCGACAATAACCAATTTACAATCCTCAAAATAACGAGGAAATTCTATACGCACCAAATTGTTATTGCCGTTTATGGTGATTGATAAACCAGGGATTCCGTCAGGACCTAAAATGCGTTCTATACCGTCTTCGACAATAATTATTTGATTGTTTGCACCCCAAACTTTTACATATCCGGTATTTCGCATATTACACCTCCGTTTTTATTATGCCATAAGGTTAACAATTTTAACAAGTAAAGTCAATTTAATCTGCATAAAAAAATCCCTGTTTGATAACTTTCAAACAGGGATAATTCAAACATACATCTGACTACTTCAGATTTTCAGGATTTAGGCCCTTCAGTTCAGGAAGAACGAAAAGACCGTCTTTGCGAACGAGAACATCGTCAAACCAAATTTCACCACCGCCATATTCAGGAGTTTGAATTTGTATCAAATCCCAATGAATAGACGATTTGTTTCCGTTGTGTGAGGTTTCGATAGAGTTACCTAATGCCATGTGGAAAGAGCCGGCAATCTTTTCATCGAAAAGATTTTCGCAAATTTCACGAGTAATGTAAGGATTGACACCAAACGCAAACTCTCCGAAATAGCAAGAACCTCTATCGGTCTTTATTACCGCACGCAACTTTTCATTGTCGCCGACTTCAGCCTCAGCATGAGTTACTTTACCTTTCTCTACTTTAAGAGTAATGTTTTTAAATACATCACCATTAATGTGAGTTTCGGTATTAAATCTCACACATCCGTAAACCGAATCTTTTACCGGAGCGGTAAATACCTCGCCATCAGGCAGATTGCGAATACCTCTCGACAGTGTTACCGGAATTCCCTTAATGGAGAATGTGAGCTCCGTATCAGGAGCGATAATTGTAACCTTGTCGGTAGTTTTCATCAACTCCGCCAGCGGAACCATACGCTTTGCCATTTTGTCATAGTCAACAAGGCAAGATGAAAAATAAAAATCTTCCATTTCTTTAGTTGACATTTTTGCCAAAGCAGCACTCACGTTAGTAGGCCAACGCATCACACACCAACGCTTTTTAACACGAATGTCAAAATGCACCGGCTTCATAAAACAGCGGTTATACAATGACTGTTCCTCCGGAGTGAGTACACTCGCATTATAAGGATTGTTATAACCTCGGATAACCAAATAGGCATCCATCTGCTCCATAATTTGAGCGTGCATCTGTCCCAAAGCCATTACCTGCTCTTCTGTAGCACCCTGTGTCAAAGCAATGTGATGAGCAGTATCATTGAAAAAATAAAACGGTATAGCACCGAGTTTGATTGTTTCTTTGATACACTCCTCCATAACAGGAAGGGTTTGTTCACCCTCAAATTCAAGGTAAATTTTTTCACCCTCGCGTAACCCGATTGAATCTCTCAATACTTTACGCACAAGTTCTGTAATTCTCGGATCTCTGTTCATAACTAGATATATTAGTGAAACATAATTTATGAAATAATTTTCGATTAGACTAAAAAGATAACATATTCATGTTTTTTTGTCAAGTTTACATTTCAATACCACCGCGTTTCATCGCTATCGGCACTGTTACCCTTGTTTGTGAAGAATTTTCGGTTTGTATTGTTTCTGCCGCTTCTCTCATTTGCGGAATATAGTGATGATCTTTTATAATATCAGCGGTCATCTTCGTAAAATCACATACAAAGCCTACACATTGATTATGCAAATGTCCTTTTTTCATATCATTATCAAAGCCCATAAAACAGTGACCATCTTTGTCTTTGCCGACATACATCAACAAATGACAATGTCCGTCATCAAGAGAGGGATTATCTCTATCATCCATAGTCAAACAAACAAGAGCTCCCGGTTTCATTTGATGTTTATCAACTATATCTCGAACATCGATCGCCCCTTCATCAAAACTACGGTGTATATGTTCCGCATATTTCCCGCCGTTCATTGTTTGCAGATGCTTAAAAAGTGTTCCCGGATGCGCAAGTTTTTCGGTATCGGTATTAAATATGGCATCAAGTTCTCCGCTTTTATCACTTTCTCGTAAACACATCATCAATGAGGCTGTACAATAGCCTTTATTAAGCGAAGCATCAAAATCAGGATTGAAACGAGAATTTATTTTCAAAGTTGCCATTTGCCGATACAAATATTGTCTTGCACTACGGTCAATATTTCTCTCTTTCATTTCCTCAAAAGAAATATCTTTACCTTCTCTTTCCTTATATCTTACTATGTCGCCTTTTGCTATCTCATCTATTTTAGCCATTTTTTCTTCGTCGCTTTTACCTTTATGACCAAACCTATCCATACTCAACAATGCTTTTTGTAATTTTTCTTCCGGAGACATTTTAGCAACTTGTTCATCTATTTTTTTCTTTTCTTCGCCCCACTCATCATGAAACTTATCTGTTCTTTCAATAAATTTACGGATTTTTCTGCCGGCAGGAGTATTTGGAAGCTCGTCTAATACGGCTCCTAAATCGTAATCATTAATGTCAGCAGTTTTATCCATATAAACCTCATAAATATGAAATATATTGTAATATATTTTGCTTATTTTGTCTATAAAAACAATCTGATTTTTTTAATTTTTATCTGCCAATATTTAATTTTTATGCTAATATGCTTATATACAGATTCGGAGTAAAAATATGACATCAGAAATCTGCCTGCATAATGCAACTTTGCTAAACGGTTATTCCACAATGGAAAACTGTGCAGTTTTAATAAAGAACAATAAAATTGCTGACGTTTTTAACGAAAGTCGCTTTAAACAAAAAAAATTTACCCCTGATATTAAGTTTATCGACCTAAAAGGCGATTATCTGGCTCCCGGTTTTATAGACACCCATATTCACGGACTTGAGGGTTTCGGTACTGACGATATGACAACGGAAGCAATCTTGGAAATGTCAGCTCGTCTTCCGAAATATGGTGTTACAGCATTTATCCCTACCCTCTATTCTGCTCCCAAAAATAAACTTTTCAAAAGTATGATCAGCATTTTAGCCGCAATGGGAAAAGAAAAAGGTGCAAAAATTTTGGGCATGCACTTGGAAGGACCGTTTATATCTCCCGAAAGACTTGGTGTTCAAACTTTGGAATCCATTAGCGAAGTCGATTTGGAATATATGCGTGAGATTATTGCTCTCGGACAGGGAAATATTGTTAATATGACTGTTGCTCCCGAATTGAAAAATATGCGAGAACTCGCTTTGCTTTGTATTGATCAAGGAATTATATTGCAGGCCGGACACACCAACGCAACCTATCAACAAATGGTTGAAGGAATGCAAGCTCGCATTATGCACGTAACTCACCTGTTTAATGCAATGAGCCGTATTCATCACCGTGACCCCGGAGTTGTCGGTGCCGTATTTATTCATCCTGAACTTTCTTGCGAAATCATTGCCGATGGGTTTCATATCAATCCGGAAATTATAAAGTTTTTAATTCGCTGTAAACCGGTTGATAAACTGGTTCTTGTCACCGATGCCCTAAAACCGACCAAGCAAAAATCTTCAAAGCTTTATGCAAACGGCGAAGAAGTTTATCTCGACAAATGTTTTATGCGTAAAGAAGATAATGTTATCGCCGGCTCGGCTCTGACAATGATTGACGGAGTAAAAAATTTGGTTTCATGGGGGTTAAATGTTGAAAAAGCTGTTCAGTTGGCTTCACATAATCCTGCCAATATCATGAAACAGGACAATTTGGGGACTATCGCCCCCGGATATACTGCCGATATGGTAGTATTTGATAAAAAATTTAAAGTTAAACAAACCATAATCAATGGTAACATTTTTGAAAAAGGAATATGTAAATGAGACTAATAATCAAAGATAATTATGATAATGCTTCACTTTGGGTTGCAAAATATATTGCTAAAAAAATCAATGACTTTGCGCCTACTCACGACAAACCTTTCGTATTAGGACTTCCTACCGGCTCAACTCCGTTAGGTGTATATAAAGAACTGATAAAAATGTATAAAAACGGAGAGGTTTCTTTTTCAAATGTTGTAACGTTCAATATGGACGAATATGTAGGTTTATCTTCCGAACATCCGCAAAGCTATCACTATTTTATGTGGGATAATTTCTTCAACCACATCGACATTAAAAAAGAAAATACCCACATTTTGAACGGCTTAGCAGAAAACATTGAAGAAGAATGTGAAAACTACGAAAAAGCAATCAAAGAAATCGGAGGTATTCATTTGTTTTTAGGTGGTATCGGCGAAGACGGACATATTGCATTTAACGAACCGTTTTCCTCTCTTTCTTCTCGCACACGTCAAAAAACATTGACTACCGATACCATCAAAGTAAATTCTCGCTTTTTTGACAACGATATATCACAAGTTCCGACCACTGCATTAACCGTAGGTGTTGCAACAATTATGGATGCTAAAGAAGTTATCATTATGGCAACCGGCGCTAAAAAAGCTCATGCAGTTTATATGGGTGTTGAACAACCAATTAGCCACAAATGGACTATTAGTGCACTTCAAGCACATCGCCACGGAATTATTGTTTGTGATGAACCTGCAACAGCAGAACTCGAAACAGAAACCGTAAAATATTTCAAAGATATCGAAAAATAATACTATCTTTTCAAATTCAAAATACCCTGAAAATGAACCTCATTTTCAGGGTATTTTTTTCTATAAATCATTTACAATTTTTCATAATCTCCTAATATATTTTATATTATCACTATCCGGAGAATCATCATGAAAAAAATCATCTTAACAGCCTTATCTTTTATGCTTTTATCCCACTCTCACCTCGCAAATGCAAAAGAATACAGTGAAGAAAACACAAAATTTTGTAGTAAAAATGAGGAACTGACATGTGATTTAAATGATAATCCAATAACAGGAGTGGTTAAACAATATCATGAAAATAGTAATTTATTTATTGAAACAAATTACAAAGATGGTAAAGCAGAAGGAATTTATAAAACATACTATAAAAACGGTAATATAGAAAGCGAAGGCAACTTTAAATATGGTAATCTAAATGGAATTTATAAAACATACTATGAAGATGGGCAGCTAAAAAGTGAAGAGAATTTTAAAAATGGTGGGTATGATGGTTTACAAAAATGGTACTATGAAGACGGTCACTTAAGTGTTGAAGAGAATTACAAAGATAACCAACTTGATGGTACATTAAAATATTACTGGTATAATGGTAAAATAAGATGTGAAGGTGACTATAATGCTGGTAATGGTACGAAGAAGTGTTACACTTCGGATGGTATATTAGATGAAGAGGTAATTGATAAAGATGATATCACTACAATCAAAAAATACTATGAAAATGGGAATATAGAAAGCGAAGGAGATTATAAATTCGGCGAAAGCAAAAAAAATTATAAACTATATTTACTAAAAGAAAATACTCACAAATACTATTATGAAAATGGTAAATTAAAAGGTGAATATAACTATAAAGATGATATACGAGATGGTATTCATAAATCATACTATGAAAATGGGTTACTAGAAAGCGAAGGAAATTATAAAGACGGTAATGGTACGGAGAAGTGGTACAACATATATGATCAATTAATAAGAGAAGAAATTTATAAAGATGATGATATAATACACGAGTACCATTATAAAAATGACAAAGTAAAAAAAGAGGTAATTTATAAAGATTATGGCAAGAATACACGTAAAGAATACTATGATAATGGTATATTAAAAAGCGAAAATAATTTTTTTCATGATACACCAGATGGTGTTCACAAAGAATACTCTTCAGATGGCAAATTAAAAAAAGAAGTATTTTATCAAGATAATGGTCATACTATACACAAATACTATTACGAAAGTGGTCAATTAAAAAGCGAAAAAGACTATAAAAATGGTAAATTAGATGGTAGCTATAGGTCATACTATAAAAATGGCAACATAGAAAGCGAAGGTTTTTGCAAAGACGATAAGCTTGTTGGCATTTATAAACTCTACTACAGTAATGGTAATTTGGATACAGAATTACATTATGAAGATGACATAAAAAACGGAAACTATAGATTCTACCATAAAAATGGTAATATAAAACAAGAAGGAACATTTATAAACAATGAAAAAGAAGGACTTGTAAAAATATATGACAATAATGAACATTTGATAAATGAAATAACTTTCAAAAATGGAAAAGCTGTTTCAGGATATTTTTATGATGATGATATAAAAATAAAGATGACTAATGCACACCTTCATAATATAAATAAATATCTATCGAACTAAATAAAGCCCTCTAACGAGGGCTTTTTTGTTATTTGAACAAAACGTTACAAACCGACCGAACTCCCGAGGGAGTTTGAACCTCTCTGAACATAACAAAAAACCCTGCATCTTCTGCAGGGCTTTCTAACTGGTGGGAGTTGAGAGGTTCGAACTCCCGACCCTCTCGGTGTAAACGAGATGCTCTTCCAGCTGAGCTAAACTCCCATTCGTTTAACAAGGAGTGTTATAACTAATAATAAAAAATAAATCAAGTAAAAAATTCATTTTTTTTTATTTTTTTTCATTTTTTTACAAATATTGTGTTTTATTAATGAGTTACCCGAACAAAACATCGGCTATTTTTAGCAAAATAAAATAATAACACACAAAATAAAAGAATTTTTTCCACCATTTTTGCTGATTAAATCTATCCGGCAAATAGTCAAAGGTCAAAAATGCAATAGTATAAATTGTAAAAACATCGAGCCATTCACTCGGATTAGTAATTTTATGCCATATTTCGCTAAAATCTGCCGTTCCTAACACTTCATAAAGCCAACCGCCGGTTAACCATGGAACCGTAAACCACCCTACAATAAAAAGAAAAATCTTTTTCTTATCAATTTTTTTTATCACCGATGTCGTTTCTGTTTTTTGTTCTTCCACTTTATCATTCCTCCAACTTTTTTATCCTACCACAAATACTGTTATTGTCAAAAAAATACCTCCGAATTATCCGGAGGTAGAAAAAGATTAGAACGGTAAAACTGTTAATCCGCATCATGTGGTGGCCAAGTAGGAGGATTCCAACCATCAGGCGGCGGCGTGCCTTCCTCAGGTTTTAGAATACAGCCGAGAATAACTCCGATAATACCGGCAACCAGATAGCAAATCAGATCCAACAGATACAGTTCGCGACAAGCCAGTGTTCCGACCAGCAGAACAACAAACAACAGACTCTTGATAATTGAAATGGTGTTTTCACCTTTACCAAGACCGAATCTCAGAGGATTTACGATGCCAAAGCAGCAAAAACCAATCCACAGAGAAATAAGAATAAGAAAAATCCATTCCATAGTGTAATGATTTAAAGTGAATAATAAGGTTCATTGGAACAGAATTTAACACATATTTATTTCAAAATCAACAAAAACAAAAAGAGGCGGAATATAACCGCCTCTGATTTTGATACCTGAAACAAATTATTTGTTTACAGCTTCTTGCAAAGCTTTACCAGGTTTGAATTTAGCAACTTTACGTGCAGGGATTTTGATAGTATCGCCAGTGCGTGGGTTGCGACCGGTTGTAGCAGCACGTTTAGAAACACCAAATGTACCAAAACCAACCAAACGAACTTCTTCGCCAGCTTTCAAAGATTTTGCTACAGCAGCAATGAAAGCATCCAAAGCTTTAGCTGAATCAGTTTTTGTTAAACCTGTTGCGCTAGCAATGCTAGAAATGAGTTCATTTTTATTCATGAAAGGGACTCCCTATATAAAAGTTAAATTACTAAGGCGAGTGAACAACCTCGCTACAATCAAAATTTAAGAACGTTTTTTATTATTAGTCAAATAAAATCCGCGGTTTCCAACACTTTTTTTACATTTTAATCCCAAAAATAACAAAAAAATTCGGTTATCAACAATTTTTATTCAATTTTTTATGATAATTTTTATTAATTGCTTGATTCGTCTATCTTGTAGCGATTCTTAAAATTTCGATTCATATAACAAAAAACGGCAGATTTTATTCTGCCGTTTGCTATTGCCTTATTTTTTCAAATTACACTCCTTGTGAAGAGCAATTTCCAAAACCTGCCCTACTTCAGAAACAGGAATAATTTTCAGACCTTCTTTCACGTTATCGGGGATTTCAACCAAATCTTTTTCATTTTCTTTCGGTATAATAACAGTTTTTATACCTCCTCGCAAAGCAGATAAAAGTTTTTCCTTCAATCCGCCTATTGGCAATACCCTGCCCTGTAATGTAATCTCTCCGGTCATGGCAACATCTTTACGAACCGGTGTTTTGGTGAGCACGGATACTAATGTGGTATACATTGCAATACCTGCCGACGGCCCGTCTTTGGGGGTTGCTCCTTCGGGAACGTGAATATGGATATCTGTTTTTTCGAATACATCATCAGCAATACCCAACTGAGAAGCATGAGCTCTAACCACCGAATATGCGGTTTCGATAGATTCTTTCATAACCTCCCCAAGTTTTCCGGTTTGCATAACTTTACCTTTACCGGGCATATCAACCGCCTCAATAAACAGAATATCACCACCAACTTCAGTCCATGCCAATCCGGTTGTAACACCGATATGATCTTCTTGCTCTGCTTCGCCAAAGCTAAATTTGCGAACTCCGAGATAGTCATTCAGATTTTTAGCAGTTACCTTAATCGGCAATTTTGCTTTTTTCTTATCCATCAAAAGTGCCTTGATGGCTTTGCGAGCAATATTGGAAATTTCTCTTTCCAAGTTACGAACACCTGCTTCTCTCGTGTAATAACGCACAATATCACGAATAGCTTCATCTGTAATAAACAGTTCTTCCGGTTGTACGGCATTCTCTTTGAAAATTTTCGGCATAAGATGACGTTTGGCAATTTGTATTTTTTCGTCTTCCGTATATCCTGACAAACGGATAATTTCCATTCTGTCAAGTAGCGGACGAGGCATATCCAGACTGTTGGCAGTTGTAACAAACATTACATCCGACAAATCATAATCAACTTCCAAATAGTGATCTTGGAACGAATTATTTTGTTCCGGATCTAAAACTTCCAACAACGCCGAACTGGGATCACCACGCCAATCGCTACCGAGTTTATCTATTTCATCCAACAAAAACAGCGGATTAGATGTACCGGCTTTTTTCATACCTTTAATAATTTTACCTGGCATTGAACCGATATATGTTCTGCGGTGTCCTCTGATTTCCGCTTCATCTTTCATACCGCCTAAAGAGGCACGTACAAAACTGCGTCCGGTTGCTCGGGCAATAGATTGACCTAAAGAGGTTTTACCTACCCCCGGAGGTCCGTATAAGCACAAAATCGGACCTTTAACTTTGTCAGCACGTGATTGAACTGCTAAATATTCCAAAATTCGGTCTTTAACTTTATCCAAACCATAGTGGTCTTCTTCTAAAACCGCTAAAGCCTTGTTCATATCCTTATTAACTTTAGAATTTTTCTTCCATGGAATATCAAGCATCCAATCTAAATAGTTACGGACAACCGTAGCTTCTGCTGACATATTACTCATACTTTTGAGTTTTTTAACTTCGGATAAAGCTTTTTCTTTTGCTTCTTTAGAAAGCTTTGTCTTATGAATTTTGTTCATATAAGCTTCTATTTCATTTTCTTCTTCGCCGTCGCCGAGTTCTTTTTGAATGGCTCTCATTTGCTCGTTCAAATAATATTCTTTTTGGCTCTTCTCCATTTGTTTTTTTACACGAGTCTTAATTTTATTTTCAACTTCGAGCAAGGTTATTTCAGAATCCATTAATTCCAAAAGCTTATGGAAACGAGCTTTCAGTGTTTTACACTCAAGCAAAGCTTGTTTATCTTCTATTTTCAGCGATAAATGAGAAGCGATAGTATCCGCAAGTTTATTCAAATCTTCAATTTGTGTAACAGACATTAACACTTCCGGTGGTGTTTTTTTGGATAATTTTACATATTCTTCAAACTGCGACAAAACAGCACGAGACATTGCTTCTTCTTCAATGTCATGTTCTTCTTCATCAAGCAGACGTGTAACTTCTACCACCATAAAACCGTCATTGGGAACAAAGGCATCTAAAGAAACCCTATCTGTTCCTTCAACTAAAACTTTTACCGTTCCGTCAGGAAGTTTAACTAACTGAACAATTGTTCCGATAGTTCCTACCTTAAAAATCTCATCTTCTTTCGGATCTTCTACTGCCGCATCTTTTTGGGTAGCCAATACGATACATTGATCGGTATCAACAGCTGCCTGAAGGGCCTTTATTGATTTTTCTCGTCCGACAAAAAGCGGAACAATCATTTTTGGGTAAACCACTATATCACGTAGCGGTAATAAGGGAAAAGTTTCTTTATTATCCATTACTCAAACGTCCTTTATATATGTTACTTCTAATATATAGGTATTAATATTTAAACTGCAACCCCCAGAAGCATTTTATCAGCTATATTTTTTGATATAAAAAAATATCACGAATTTTCAATGATATTGTACACATTATTATAACATATTTTTTTATTGAATTTACTTTTAAATGTTCTATCATACGGCGCATAGAATTTTCACTGGGAAATAAGTTGATATGAATAATAAAAAAGTCAGCATAATTGTGCCGGTTTACAATGCCGAAAATTATCTCAAACAATGTTTGGACAGCATAGTCAATCAAACATATAAAAATATTGAAATTATTTGTATTAACGATGCGTCTACCGACAATTCTCTTTCTATTTTAAAAGAATATGAAGAAAACGATAAGCGAATAAAAATATTATCCGGAGAACATATCGGAGCAGGAAAAGCCCGTAATTTAGGCATAGAAAATTCTAATGGTGATTATCTGTTGTTTCTTGATTGTGATGATTTCTTTGAGCTTAATATGGTCGAAGAAATGCTAAACCAAATAATAAATGAAAATTCGGACATTGCAATTTGCGAAAACACTATTTTTGATGATTCTACGGGAAAAACAGTTTGTCCGCCCAGTATTCTCTCAAAATACTCAAATGCGTCTCCAATCAATCCGCAAAACTATTCTGAAGAGTTGTTTACAATGACAAGTGCTTGTGCTTGGAACAAGATGTTTAAAGCAACTCTGGTTAAAGAAAACGCTGTTTTTTTCGAAGATTTAACATCTTGTAATGATGTCACTTTCACATATACAATGCTTACTTTAGCAAAATCAATAAGTATAACAGACAAAAAATTTGTTCATTATCGTACCAATCAAAAAAACAATATTTCCGCTAATCGTGGAGCCAAAGCAATAAACGGAATTTATGCCTTAAATGCCCTAAAAAATAACTTAAAAAAACATAATTTATTAGATACTTTTTCTCCAACCTTTCACTGTAAAGCAAGAGGAGTATTTTTAAACGAACTTTTACACTGCAATGAAGAACAAAAACAACTTTTTGCAAAAACAGCAAAAGAAACATTATCAGATGAGTTATTCAACATCTTTGAAACTGCACTATATTACAATGATAAAAAAATACGAAAAATAAAATTTTTTGGAATTGTAACTTTTGCTAAAGTTATAAAAAAAGGAGATAAAACCACCATAAAGTTTTTGGGAATACCACTATTTAAAATAAAAAGAACACCTTACAAAACAAAAATTTATTTTTGCGGAATAACAATTTTTAAAGCGAGTATAAAACAATGATAACACCTGAAATAAGCGTAATTATTCCTTGCTATAATCAAGAAAAATATATTGGAGAATGTATTGATTCCGTTTTGGCTCAATCTTTTGAAAATTGGGAGTGTATTGTTGTAAACGACGGTTCAACCGACAACTCGTTAAACATAATAAAAGAATACACTAAAAAAAGCGATAAAATCAAACTGTTGGACCAGAAAAACAGCAGACTTGTAACCGCACGCAACAACGGTATTAAAAATGCTCAAGGAAAATATATTTTTCCACTAGACGGAGATGATAAAATATCTCCGGACTGTTTAGCCAAACTATATGAAGCAATGGAACAAAAAAAAGGCGATGTCATTTTTTCGTTAGTTGACTTTTTTGGCGAAAAAACAGGACGTTTTGAGTTAGAACTCCCGACCAAGCAAAATATGATATTTAACAATAAAGTCGTATGCTCTGCCCTCTATAAAAAATCAGATTTTGAAAAATATGGCGGCTATGATATCAATATGAATAAAGGTCTTGAAGACTGGGAATTTTGGCTCAATTTTGTTGAAGACAACAAAGTCTTTCATCGAGTTGATGAAGTTCTTTTTTATTATAGACGAACAGACGGCTCATTTATAACTAGAATTAATAAAAAAACTCAAAAACAGCTCAAGGCATATATTTATAAAAAACATAAAAAATTGTATTTCTCAAATTTGCATCTGTTTATCAAGAAGTTTTTATATCATAAAAAACAAACCGCATCAGGACATACTATTATAAAAATTTGTAAAATACCCGTTTTTCGTCTTAAGAATAAATAGAAAAGCAAAGAACTGTTTTACATCGGATTTTATCAGTATAAAAAAATTATTTTCTATTGAATTAACATTAAAATAATATATTATGTAACAAGTTTATGTTAATTTTTTAGAAAATATGTATAAAAATGCTTAACTCGACAGCTGAAGACTTTAGAAAAGAAAATATCGTAGAAATAACCGTACATAATGAAACCAATAACAGACCGAAAATATCTGTTATCATTCCTATTTATAATGCTGCGGAATATTTGATACAATCTCTGAACAGCCTTACAGCCCAAACGCTTAAAGACATTGAAATTATATGCGTTGATGACGGCTCTACAGACAACTCATCAGATATACTGAAACAATACGCACAAAACGATACCCGTTTCAAAATTATCAAACAAAAAAATCAAGGTTCGGCAGCCGCAAGAAATACTGCTATAAAATATGCTACGGGAGAATATATCGGTTTTATGGACTCTGATGACAGCATTAATGAAACATATTTTGCCGATTTATATAAAGTAGCGAAAAAACACGATGCAGATATTTCTGCTACCGATAATGTCATAGTTTGCGAAGACAATAAACAATATAAAAAACACACCGGCATAAAATCTAAAAGTAAAATTTTACGTACATCTCGTGAAAAAGGAGCGATAATCATCGCCTCAGGAATAAGTTGGAACAAAATTTATAAACGTTCATTTTTAAGCAAATACGACATAAATTGTTTAGAAATAAAAAATCCGGCAGAAGACAACTATTTCACTGATGTTGCCGTATGCTATGCAAAAAAAATTGCAATAACACACAATGCCCAATACAACTATATCATTCGTAACAATTCACAAACTCAAAAACTAAAAACACGAGATGATTTTAAGGTATTTGAAGTATACAAACAAATTGAAGATAAAATAAAAAGCGGCGATTTTTCAGATGGAGAAAAAAACGAATATTTACAAATAATTAAGCAAAGAAAAATAATCGATTATAACGCATTTTATAACACAATGTCCAAAGAGTGTAAGGACGATTTTAAAAAATTAGCAATACAAGACATTGGAAATAAACTCATTGTATCTCTGACATCTTACACTGCAAGGATAGATACCGTTCATATTGCGATACAAAGCTTTTTAAATCAATCACTTAAACCCGATAATATAATATTGTGGTTATCCGAAGACGATTTTCCCAATAAAGAAAAAGGTTTACCGGACAATTTACTGAATTTGTCAGATACAAACATAAACTTTTCAATATATTGGTGCGAAAACATCAAATCATATAAAAAACTTATTCCGGCATTGGATAAATTTCCACAATCCGTAATTATAACGGCGGATGACGATTTAATATATAACCATGATTGTATAAAAAATTTATACAAATCACATCTTAAGTATCCTGATAGCATAATTTCCAGCAGAGCTCATTATATTTTATTTGATAAAAACCAAAAGATAAAAAAATATAACAAATGGATAAATAACATAAAATATGGTTCACATTCATACAACCTTATGCCAACAACAGGAGCTACTGTCTTATTCCCTCCTAAAACGCTTTATAAAGATGTAAATAGAACGGATATATTTATGTCTATCTGCCCGTCAACCGATGATTTATGGTTTTGGGCAATGGCGGTTGTCCAAGGAACCAAAATCAGGACATGTATAAAAAACCACGGAAATTTAAGTTATATAGACGGAACTCAAGAAAGCGGATTATGGAATACCATTAATTCCGAAGGTGGCAATGATATTGCAATGAATAATCTATTGCAACACTACCCTACGCTATATAAAAGGCTCAAAAAATTACCACCAATTAAAAAAATAATGGAAAAATTTTTCTTTATTAAAAGAGACAACAACAGAACGACCATCGTTTTATTTGGATTGAAAATAAAACTAAAAAACAACTAAAAATTGCATTTGGTAGAAAACTTTTATTATCGTCATCAGAATATTTGAACATTCTGTATTACATTTTGGAAGTAAAAAGAACTTTTGCAACCTGAAATTGAATATTTATATAAATTTTGTTTTTTAGTTGAATTAACGGCATTATTCACAACCTAAAAGCAAATACAACAAAACTATCTATTTTTAATTGAATCAGATCATAAAAACACTAGAAAAAATATTTTTCAACAACCTAAAATTGATTTATTTTCAAAGACATAATACAATCTTTTGTTTAATTTAATAAATTGCACAATTTTTTATTGAATTTAATAATATATGCTCTATTATCCGAATATATAACAAAGGTTGTAAAATGAAGAAAACACTACTCGTACATTTGCATTTATATTACATTGATCAATTAGACTATTTCATTGAAAAATTGTCTAACATTCAATCTGTTAGCTATGACCTATATATTACAATGGTCGAAAAAAATGATGCAGTGGAACAAAAGATACTATCTCGCTTTCCTAATGCTAACATATTGATTGTACCTAATAAAGGTTATGATGTAGGCCCATTTATTCATGTTTTGAACAATGTTGACATAGATAGTTATGACTATGTATTAAAAATTCATACTAAAAATACAATCTTAAATAATGGTGATAAAATAAATGGGGTTTGGATTTCTCGTAAATGTTGGATGCCCTTGCTTGTTGAAGCATTAATTGGCACTCCAAAGATTTTTGCTGATAACATTAAAAAGTTTGAAAACAACGAAAAAATCGGAATGATTGGCTCAAAACATTTGGTAACATCATCAACAGATAGCTATACTAATATTTTAGATAAAGTAAACGATACAATTAAAAGTTTAGGATTTTCGATTCCCAAAAAACTGACTTTTGTAGCCGGCACAATGTTTATGATGCGTACAAAATTGCTAAAACCGATTATAGATGCAGGATACACGATAGACAGCTTTGAGGCAACCGGAAAAACATCGCAAGGCAATGCTCTCGCCCACATATTTGAGCGAGTTTTCGGTGCATTGGTAACACTGCAAAATGAGAAAATATTTCCACAAAAAAATGATATTTTTTCTGTTTTATTTATGAATGCTTGCCGTTGTTACCATTTCTTATACAGCAAAAAAACAACTAAAAACAACCACACAATTATCAAAATTTGCAAAATACCAGTTTATAGAGGATAACGATGTCTAATTTTATAAAAAAATTGTTCTACAAAAGAAAAGGCTCAACAAAAAAATATAAATTGTTCGGTTTAACACTGGTAAAAATCAGCAAAAAACCGACCAAGAAGATTATAAAAATTTTAGGCATAAAATTCACAAAGAAGATAAAACCTAAAGCTAAAAAACAAAAACTTATTTTTGCCCCCGAATTAAAGAACTGCACAAAACTTTTTGATAACAATAAAAGCTTCAAGAGATTAGCGGTTTTTGCTTCTTTTAATAAAGATGGTTTAATTCTTGATTATGTAGTTTACTACCTAAAAGAACTTAAAAAAGTTGTAGATGGAATAATTTTTGTAACTGACAACCCTATTCTGCCAACAGAATTAGAAAAAATAAAAGATTTTATTGTTTATGCAGAATGTCAAAGACACGAAGAATATGATTTTGGCTCTTATAAGAGAGGTTTCTTTTGGGCAAAGAAAAACGGACTTTTAAAAGACTGCGAAGAACTTGTTTTTTGCAATGATAGTTGTTATGGTCCGGTATATCCGTTTTCTGAAATGTTTGAAGAAATGTCAACCCGCAGTTGCGATTTCTGGGGAATGACTCAAAATATTGAAATAGCAGAACATATCCAAAGTTACTTCTTAGTATTTCAAAAGAATGTCTTTAATTCTCGTCATTTTATAAAATTTATAAAAAATATAAAACCGCAAAGTTCCGTTCAAAAAGTTATAAAAAAATATGAAATAGGATTAAGTCAACACCTACTTAAACATGGATTTATCGCTGATAGTTATGTTGAATATAACCCAACTAATGATTATCCATATATTTATCATAAAAACCTAACCATTTTTCCTATTTTTTTATTAGAAAAAAAGGCTCCTCTTATAAAAGTTAAGGCTATAAATAAATACGGTTGTAATATTGATGGAATAAATAATTTAATAGAATATATAAAAAACAAAAATAAGCATGTGTATGAACTATTAAAAGAATATTATGTCGATATAGATAATAATACAAAATTCTCTTTAATTATGCCAACGTATAATCGTAAAGAATTAATATCAAAAAGCATTAATTCCGTCCTCAACCAAACATATCAAAATTTTGAACTTATTATCATTGATGATGGTTCTACGGACGGCACAGAAGAATTTATAAAAAACTCATACCCAAAAGAATTACAATCCGGAAAAATAAAATATATATACAAAGATAATGAGGGTGTTTGTAAAGCCCGTAATATCGGATTGCAAAATGCACAATATGATTGGATTGGATATGTAGATTCAGATAATATGGTATATCCCAACTACCTCGAAGTTTTTGCAGATGGAATACAACATAATGAACATAAAGTATATTACTCCCAATTTAGAAAAATATCCAATTTCAATATTACGGGACACTATTTCATTTTTGAAAAACTAATTGAAGCAAATTATATTGATTTAGGAACTATAATTCACCATAGACAAATCTATAAAGAATTAGGTGGATTTGATGAAAATATGACAAGATTAGTGGACTGGGATTTAATTTTAACATATACAAAAAAGTATTCACCTTATTATATTGCATTACCAACATTATTATATAATGATTTAGATAACCATGCACGTATTTCTAACAACAGTAATTACGAAAAAAATTTAGAATATATACGCAAAAAACATTGTTCTTTTACTGTAAGCACCGTGATAACAACATATAATCATGAAAAATATATAGCACAAGCGATAGAAAGTGCTATAAAACAACAAGGATATTTTCATCACGAAATATTAATATCTGATGATGGCTCAACGGATAATACCAGAGAAATAATAAAAGAATATGCAAAAAAATATCCTAACTTAATTAAAGATATATCATCAGAAAAAAATCTTGGCATATCCGAAAACATGAAAAAATGTTTTCAACAAGCATCCGGAAAATATATTGCTGTTTTAGAAGGTGATGATTATTGGGAAGATGAATATAAATTACATAAACAAGCATATTTTCTCGAATCTAATCAAGATTGTTCTATGGTATTTAACAAAATAAAAGTTTTACAAGAAGACACCAAAAAAATTATATTACTTAATCGCCAACAAAAATTATCATCAAAGCTAAAAGGTAGTGATTTTATTGAAAGTAAATATTTAAATTTAATTGCTAATTTTTCATCATGTCTATTTATAAGTAAATATATGAAAAAATTGCCTAAAAAAATATATTCAATAAGGTTTAACGAAATAACTTTAGCCTTTTATTTAGAACAAAAAGGTTACATAGGTTTTATAAATTCACCTTTATCTGTTTACAGACAACATAATCATGGTGTCTGGACTGGAGCTTCAGAAAATGATCAAAAAGCACAAGCTAAAAAAATATTACAAACTTGTTTATCAGTGTGTTCTCCCAAATATAAAAAAGACATACAAGAAATAATAGATAAAAAATATAACAATTAAAATAATACATAAATCTAATGTGTTTAAAGAAAGGATACTAAGGTATGGAACATAAATATCAAAAAGACCTACAAGTTTGGTATAAAAAAATGACACAAAAGGATATTGATTTATCAAATCCTCAAACTTTTAATGAAAAAATACAGTGGCTTAAGCTGTATGATTCAACTCCGATAAAAACACAACTAACTGATAAATATTTAGTCAGAGATTGGATAAAAGAAAAAATAGGTTCAGAATATTTAATCCCGTTATTAGGAGTGTATGATAACTTTGACGAAATAAATTTTGATGAACTACCAAATAAATTTATTATTAAATGTAATCATGGTAGTGGATACAATATTATTGTCCGCAATAAAAATAATTTAGATAAGCAAGATGCTAAACAAAAAATAAATAAATGGATGAGCGAAAATTTTGCATTTCATGCCGGTTATGAACTACATTATTTTAATATTAAACCTAAAATTATTATTGAAAAATTTATAGAGGAAATAGAGCAAAATTTATATGACTATCGTTTCCTTTGTTTTGATGGTAAAGTAGAACAAATTTGGTTAGATATAAATAGCGGAACTCAAGAACATAAAAGAAATATATATGATACACACTGGAATAAACTTGACGTACGTGTAAAATGGCCTGAAATAGAAGAAACTATACTCAAACCAGATAATTTAACAGAAATGATAAAGTTAGCAGAAATTTTATCAAAAAATTTTTGTATGGTTAGAGTGGATTTATACAACGTTAACAATAAAATATATTTTGGAGAAATGACATTTACCTCAATGTCAGGTCTGGGAGAGTTCTATCCTCCTCATTGGGATTATACTCTTGGAAAAATGATAAAATTACCTAAACGGTACTTTGATGTTGATAATGGAAAGTATTATAATACACACAGAATATTAAATAAAGTTTTTTCTATAGCTCAAAAAAACAATAAAATTATATATAAAATATGTGGGATAAAATTTAGCTTTAAAAATAAAAAGAAATAAATTTTTTACCATAACAAAAACTCCTCTGATGATTGCTCAAACAGAGGAGTTTTTTTAGAGGTTTATCTTTTCTTGAACTATGCAGCTTTGTTCATTTTTCTGGCTGCAAATTCGTTCATCTTTGTAATTACATAATCCAAATCTTCATCATCTAAATACGGTGTCATTGGGATAGACAATACTGTTTTAGACAATTTTTCACAAACCGGCAATGAACGTGTGTTCCATTCTGCATAAGCTGTTTGTGTATTAACCGGACGTGGATAATATGCACCGCAAGGAATACCGTTTTCTTTCAAATATGCCATCAATTCGTCTCTGTCTTCACAATGAATTGTATACAAAGCGTATGCAGATTGGCAGTTATCCAAAATCTTTTGTTTTCCGAAATAGTTATCCAATTCGTTGTCATAACGTTTTGCTACACGAGCTCTGTCTTTCAATTCTTGATCAAATACTGTCAACTTTTGCAACAAAACAGCACCTTGGAAAGAGTTCATACGACCGGTCATACCCAAACGAACGTTGTCATAGTGGTCTGCAGGGCTCATACCGTGAACACGGCAAGATTTTACCAATTCGTTTTCTTCGCTATCGTTTGTAAATACGGCACCGCCATCACCATAGCAACCCAACGGTTTTGTCGGATAGAAAGATGTTGCAGACATATCAGCAATAGAACCTGCTTTTTTGCCTTTGTATACAGAACCATAAGATTGGCAAGAGTCTGACAAAACTTTCATACCATATTCTTTAGCAATCGCCATAATTTCGTCATATTCACAAGGAGAACCGAAAATATCAACCGGAATGATTGCCTTAAGATTTAATTTGCCTTCTTTCTTAACTTCTTCAATAGCACGACGCAAATCATTAACATCCATATTGAAAGTATTCGGGTCAGAGTCTACAAAAATCGGAGTAGCACCTAACAATACCGGAGCTTCGGCAGATGCAACAAAGGTAAATGACGAAACAAATACGGCATCACCCGGTTTTACACCCCAAGCCATCAATGCTAAAGTAAGAGCATCTGTACCGGAACCGCATGTTGAACAAAACTTTGTGCCTGAATAGTTGGCTAATTTTTCATCTAATTCTCTTGTTTCCGGACCTTGGCAATATGCACCATGATTCAAAATATTTTCAAATGCTTTCAAAAATTTATCTTGGCCGATAACACTTTGAGATGTTTTGCAGTCAAACAACATAATCGGTTTATTTGGTTTACTCATTATTTTATCCTCTATATTAAAATTTTAACTGTCGTGATACTATTGCAATTAAACAAGTTTGGCAAAACACAAAAAATTTCGGTATTGTAACAAATAAAATTTTATTGCCTTGAACTAAAACTATTGCTATATTACATACAATTAATAACTACTTATAAAGAGGATTTTACTTTGAAAAAACGTTATATAGCTTTGGTTACGGCGTTTTCTCTGTTATCGCCGGTTGCTTTGGCATCTGATAATGACGATTGGCTCGAAACATATAATCGAGCTATGTTTGATTTTAACTATCAGATTGATAAATATACCTTAAAACCTTTGGCAAAAGGCTATCGTGCCATCACCAATCAAGATGTGCGAAATCGTGTAAGCTCTTTTATAACCAACACTAAAGAGCCGGTATCATTTGCTAATCATACATTACAAGGAAATTTCAAAAATGCTTTGATTAGCGTAGGACGATTTTTAATAAATTCAACTTTGGGGTTGGCCGGAACATTTGATGTTGCTTCCGGTTGGGGATTAAAAGGCAAACGCACCGGATTTGATGAAACCTTGGCAACCTATTGTGTGCCGGACGGTCCTTTCTTTATCGCACCGTTTTTCGGTCCGTTTACACTTCGTTCTGCCGTTGGTTATGGTGTTGATGCTTATACCGATCCGGTATATTGGGCAGCAATTAATGACAAAAACTATTATGACAAAATTACTTGGGGCTATTTGGGATTGAATATCATTACATCGAGAGAGAAAGCTCTTGATTTAACTGATGATTTAGAAAAAAATTCAGTTGACTTCTATGCAACAATGAAATCAGCATACCTACAAAATCGTCAAAAATTGAATAAATGTCAATCGGTGACCGAAACACCAAGTTATGATTTTGATTTTGAAGATGAAGACTATTAATTTAGGAGAAAAATAATGTCTAAAAAAATTCTTTTTGCTCTTATCGGCGGCCTTATGCTCGTTTGTTCAAACGCTAAAGCAGATATTGACACAGCAAAAGCAGAAGCTTTTATCAAAGAAGTTACTCACGAAGGCATTGTAGAAATTATAAATGCCAAAGCTACACAAGCCGAAAAAGACGCTCGTTTTGAAAAGTTGTTTAACTCTGCTCTCGACCTTAAATTTATCGGCAAATTTGTACTTGGGCGCTATTGGAGAACCGCAACCGAAGAACAACGCGAGGAATTTATTGATGTTTATCGCAAATTAAATGTTCAAACTTGGTCAAAACGTTTTGATGAGTTCAAAGGAAAAGAATTTGTATTTAAAGGAACATCACCCTCCTCTTCTAAAGGACAAATTTTTGTAAATACCATTGTGCCGATGGAACAAGCTCAACCTGCTTCGGTAATTTGGCGCGTTAAACAAGATGGTGAAACTTTCAAAATTGTAGATATTATCATTGAAAATGTTAGCCTTGCAATTACAGCTCGTAACGAATATACTGCATTCATCAAAAAGTCTCCCGATGGCATAAACGGTTTAATTGCCGATTTGAAAAAGAAAATATCACAATAATTTAAGCCTCCTCGGAGGCTTTTTTCTTGCTTGCCATTGTAAAATTATCTCCTTTGATTATATCAAAATAACAAGGAGAAAAACAATGGGAACATTATTCAAATACATATTTTATATCATTTTAGTCGTACTTATTTATGTTATCGGTAAAGATATTTATGACGGAAAAATTAATGAAGACACATCGGTTTTGCAAGTGAGCAGTGATGCTGCAAACGGAACAAAATCAACCATTGAAAACGGAATAAAAAAATTGGAAGAAGAAGTAACTTCCATAAAAATTGAAAGCACAAAAAAAGCGGAGTAACAAACTCCGCTTTTTTGCATACACTCCCAACTAAGCTCAGGATTTTCTGTATAAAAGAACAGGTGCCGCAAATGCGACACCTGTATCTCCAATTCCAACAAGGATTAACCGATGATTTTACGGAAAGCCTCGACCTGAGTCAAAGGAATCCCCTGCTCCTTCAACGTGATATACACATTGCGGTGCGTTTCCTCGTTTGAAGGAACGGTCAGTAACCATCCGTCAACGGTACCGAAAGGACGGATATTACGCCAGTTGACCAACGAACCCATGGTGAGAGCCTCATTCATGAAGTTCATCTGCTCGGCAGTAAACACCATCTTAGCACTACTCTTAACCGCCATGTGAATAGCGAGGTAGTAGCCACCGGCATTTGCGTTGTTAATAGGATAGAGAACCTCCTCGCCGTCCTTGATAACCAAGAGCGATGGACCATTCTCCATAAAGCCGAGAACAAGCACAACCTGTCCCTCTGTACGCATCTCGCGGAACTTTGCGATTGCCGCATTCTGTGGAGCGAAGTCGTTAGACTTATCACCACGTGTGCGTGAACGCAAGCCGTGGAATACTACGAAGGTGTGGCGACCATCAGCCTCAAGCATAAGACGCTCGGCAGTGTCCTCAAACTGCTCAACACTGTTCTCTTTCCAACCGGTTGGCTGAGTATAATCAGCTACGCGACCACCGAAGAAGAAGTAATACTCCGGACGATTTTCGAAAATGCTATCGAAAACTTCCTTTGTATTGTTGTCGATGAAGTCATGACACCACTCCTCCATCTGCTTCTTGGTAGGACATGCCACCATATCAGCAGGAACGAGAATAAGCTCACGGCGTGTCGCTGCCTTGTACTTATCCAACTCACACTGAGGTGCGATGATGGTAAGAAGATGGCAGTTGAGAGCATCGAGATCTTCGCCTGAATAGCGGTCAGTAGCCAAAATCATCTCCTGTCCGTTTCCGTACTTCTTAAGAAGCTCATAACCCATGTTACCGGCAGATACGAGAACCGAATCATTCGGAAGCCTCTCTATATCGTTTGCGTCGATAACTTTGTCATGAGGACAGCAAGCTGCCATTGCACGAACTGATGATGAATAACCCTTGTTAGACTCCTCATTAGTGAGGAAAAAGTAATTTTTAGTAATCATTGTATAAATAATATTTGGTTAGACTTTTATTATCCTAAAAATTAGACAAAAAGTCAAGATATAAATAATCGTTACATCAAAAAAATCGCCTTGAATTTCAAAGCGATTTTTTTGTTATTATTCAGTTATTTCTTTTTTAGGAAACAGTTTTTCGGTTATTGTTTGGAACAACACGTACAACATTGGAATAATTATTAGTCCGGCTGCTGTACCGATTAGCATTCCATAAAATACCGGAACACCGATTGCAATACGGCTGTTTGCTCCTGCTCCCGTTGCCACCACCATCGGTAACACACCCAAAATAAAGGTGAAAGCAGTCATTAATACCGCACGGAAACGTTCTTTTAATCCTACAATGGCTGCTTTTGCTATTGAGGTTCCTCTTTCTCTCTCTTCCTTAGAAAATTCCACAATCAAAATAGCATTTTTAGCCGCCAAACCTACTAATAACACCAAACCAAGTTGAGCATAAATAGACAACGGCAAACTATGAATAAACAAACCTAACAAGGCTCCTAACATAGCCACAGATACCGATGCTAACACCGGAATTGGAGTTGACCAACTTTCATATTGTGCAACCAAGAACAAATAAGCAAAAGTAATTGCTAACAAAATCAAAGTTCCGATTGTTCCTTGGTTTTCTCTTTCTTGGAAACTCATACCTGACCAATCAAAGCTATAGTCTTCAGACAAAGTTTCCTTTGCAAGTTGTTCCAATCCGGCCATTGCTTCACCGGTACTAATCCCCGGACGAGCAACAGCATTTATGGTGGCAGACGGATATTGGTTATAACGAGTAACAACACGTGGACCGAGATTTTTACGCAAGCTAATCATACCGCCCAACGGAACCATTTGTCCTTCTGTATTTTTTACATATAGATTATTGATACTGTTAATATCTTTTCGGAATGGCCAATCAGATTGAACAACAACTTTATTAACCTGTGTACCGAAGTTCACATCGTTGATATATGAAGAACCGAGATATTGTCCCAATGCACCATATATATCACCTACGGAAGTTTTCATTGATTCTGCTTTTTCTCTGTTTACGTCAACGAAAATTTGCGGAGTTTTTGCATTATATGTTGAGAAAGCATAACTCAAATACGGAGATGTATTCATTCTGCCTAATAACATTTGCAGTGCGCTGTCCAATAACAACGGATCACTGCTGTTTAATGCTTGTAAACGGAAATCTAAACCGTTTGTACTACCTAAACCGGGGATAGCAGGAAATTCAAACAAGTTTACATTTGCTTCCGGTGTTGTTTTAGCAATTTCAGCTCTGATTTTATTCAAAATATTGGTTGATAGTAATGCTTCATCGGTTCTTTCACTCCAAGGATCAAGAATAACAATCATGAAAGCTGCATTTTCGCCACCGCCACCAATCATACTCATACCGGAAATATTCATCACGTGAGCAACTCCGGTTTCGTTCTTGGCAATTTTAGCAATTCTTTCTACGACTTTTTCGGTACGTTCACGAGAAGCGCCTTCCGGTAACTGCATATCAATCATAAATACACCTTGGTCTTCTTCCGGAATAAATGCTGTTTGAGCTATATTCAAGATTCCGTAAATACAGAAAATAATTAATCCCAAAATGGTAGCAATTACACTAATCTTTTTGCTGGCGAAAGCTGTAATTGCCGTATATTTATCACGAGATTTTTCTATTACCTTAGAGAACCAAAACATCGGACCGCTGGTATATGGTTTTAGAGGTCTTAACATTGTCGCACACAAAGCCGGAGACAGTGTTAAGGCATTTAATGATGAAAACGAAACCGAGGCCGAAATTGCCACTGCAAATTGTTGATAAATTTTACCGGTAATTCCTCCCATAAAAGCAATAGGTACAAAAATCGCCAACAAAACCAATGTGGTAGCAATAATAGCACCTGACACTTGTTCCATTGCTTTGATTGTTGCCTGTTTAGGGGAAAGGTTTTCATTTTCCATAAGGAACAAAACACGTTCTACCACCACAATCGCATCATCAACCACCAAACCGATTGCCAATACCAAACCGAATAAAGTCAAAATATTAAGACTGAATCCCATTGCCAGCAAAACAGCAAAAGTTGCAAATAATGACACGGGAATAGTTAAAGTCGGAACCAAAGTTGAACGCCAATCCTGTAAAAAGATATAGCATACAAATACCACTAAGACGAAAGTCAAAATAAGGGTCCATACAACTTCTTCAATAGAAGTTTTGATATATCTGGTTGCATCATAAGCTACGATAAGCTCAAAATCTTCCGGATACATAGACTCTAAACGTTCCATTTCTTTGCGCAAATTATTCATTGCTTCAATAGCATTTGCACCTGACAATAAGTTAACGGCAATAGCTACTGACGGAGCAAGGTCAAATTGAGATTTCGCACGATAATCTTCTTCTCCGATTTCAATTCTGGCAACATCTTTCAAACGAACCAAACCGCCTTCTTCATTAGTGCGAACGATAATATTTTCAAAGTCCTCAACTTTATTCAAACGTCCGGTTGATTGAAGTGTATAAACCATTTGTTGCGTACCGTCACCGGGCATTGCCCCGACTTTACCCAATGAAGGTTGAATATTCTGACTTCTGATTGCATTTGCAACTGCAGATACCGGCATATTCAAAGCGGCAATTTTATCGGCATTTAACCAAACACGCATACCCAACGGAGGAGCATAAACATTAGCTTCACCCACACCGTTAACACGGATAATGTTTTTCTTAATATTGTTTTGAACGTAGTTACTCAACTCGAGCGCGTTCATTGAACCTTTGGGAGAACGAGCCGTCAAAAAGCCCAAAATGTCGGTAGAACGTCTGAAAACGGTAACACCATGTTGTTGTACCTCGGTCGGCAATTTTGACAAAGCCTGTTGCACACGGTTTTGAGTTTTAACTTGTGCCAAGTCGGGATCAACACCAACCTTAAACGTAACGGTCAAATGGTAACTTCCGTTTGCATCAGATTTAGAATCCATATACAACATATCTTCAACACCGTTAACAGCCTCTTCTAACGGAATACCTACGGTATTCGCTACAACTTCGGCACTGGCTCCCGGATATGAGGCAGAAACCGTAATTGTCGGTGGAGTTACTTGCGGATATAAAGAAATCGGCAAAGAAAATAACGAGATTATACCGGCTAAAGTCAGCACAATCGAAATAACCATCGCAAAGCGAGGACGTTCAATAAATATCCTTGAAAACATTTTTATTTTCCTTCTGTCTTAATTTCTTCTACTCTGACTTTTTTGCCGTCGCTAACTTTTTGCAGACCTTGTATGATAACTTTATCTCCATCTTTTAAGCCTGATTTCACAATTTGACGAGTTCCGAAAACTTCACCTAATTCAACACGGCGTTGTTCTACCATATTGTCTTTATTGACAATCATTACATAGTTGCCATGCTCATCTTGTCCTACAGAAGCTTGTGATATGGTTAAAGCATTTTTAGTTATACCGGCATCTACATCTAAATTTACATAACTTCCCGGAACCAATACACCATCGCTGTTATCAAATTCGGCATAAACAGCCAATGTTGCAGTTGCTGTATCAATAGAATTATCAACAAACTCGTCTGTAGATGTTTTTCTTATAACTTCACCATTTGGCAATTCTACACGAACATTTAAATGTGTATTACCGGCACGATTTTGTAAAAAGTTTGTAATTTGTTTGTCTGTAACCGAAAAAGTTATTCTTATCGGATTTACTTGAACAACAGAGGCTAAAATTCCGGTTGCAGAACTTACATAGTTACCTTCAGTAACTTTTGCTTTACCTATTTTTCCGGAAAAAGGTGCCTTGATTTCGGCATGGTTTAAATCTATTTTGGCTAAAGAATAATTTGCTTCGGCTTGTTTTACGGCCGCTTGTGCCTGTAACAAACTTGAATAAGCTTCATCAAGTTTTGCTTCAGAAGCATATTTTTGTTGATTTAATGATTTTTGACGATGATAATCTTTTTCAATTCTGGTTAAACTGGCTTTTGCAGAATCTAATTCTGCTTTGCGCAAATCTGCGGTTGCTTGGTATTTTTGTTTTTCAATAACAAACAAAACATCGCCTTTATTAACCATTGAACCTTCGGTAAATGTAACTTTTTCCATATATCCGCTAACTTGAGGTTGTAGGCTTACTGAATTGATGGCATCAACCTTACCGATAAAATTTTGAGACGGAGTAATATCTTGTTTTTTAACGGTTTCAACCAAAACCATAGGCTCACCGGCCCCTCCCATTGCTCCCATCATTGAAGGTGGAGTAAAACGAGCTTTTAAAAACCACCCGGCAGTTACACATAAGCCGATTAATAAAAACTGTTTTAATATCTTTCTATTACTCATCTGTCCTGTTTTCATTTTATTTTCCTTCTTTTTTTAGCCAGTTTAATATTATGTCCAAACCATTAATAAAATTTTTTGCAATACTGAAATTTGCATTGCGTTCCGATACGTAGAAGTGTATTGCACCTTTCCACATATTAGCAATAATTTGAGCTGTTTCTTTTATGTCAATCGTCGGAGATATTTCTCCATTTTTTTGAGCCGATAATAAAGCATTATAAACTGTTGTAACGTGAAATTTTCGAATATCGCCCAGTTCTGATAAAACTTTGTTAAAAATAGCATCAGACCATTCGACCTGTAACATTGTAAAAAATATAAATTTTTGCAATGCCGGATGTGTTTCCAAATAGTTGGCTTCAAAAGCAAAAAAATCTCGCAATTCTTGCAAATTTGCAGGAGAAGGATTGTTCCCTCTTGAGTTTTTTGCTTTTATTTCTAAACGTTGTTTAATCAGCTCAACCAACAAATCGCCTTTGTCTTTAAAATGCCAATATACCGCACCTTTAGTCATACCTATTAGTGTGGCAATATCATCAAAAGATGTTTTAGAGAAACCTTTTTCATAAAAACAATCAAGGGCAGCCTGTAAAATCTGCAACCTTGTGTTTTCTTTTTCCTCTTTGGTTTTTCGAACCATAACAGCTCCGTTTATTCATACATTCCGGTAGGTATGTATATCAATTTTAACTTTAAATCAAGCTAAAAATATAAAAGAGCTAACAATTTTTATTTTTTATGACCTCCGTAACCTTTACCTATTGTTCGTCCGATAGAAATAATCTTTTTACCGACATCACTTTGAGCATGCGTAGAAGCAACATCGGCATTATTTTTTCCCGGATATAGTTGATAAAGTTTTCTATATTCGCCCGAGTTAACATTAGGCATAACAACATTTGCACCGGCCTGCAAAGCCATAATTCTTCCTTGAGGGTGCAAAGTTTCCATTGCGGTAGTTGCCGGAATATTTATATCCGGTAACAATAAACGCATAATCGCCATTGTTCTCAAGGCTAAATTTAGCGCTCCGCCCTGCTCTTTTCCTAATGGAGTTTGAGGATGAGGAATGAATGGGCCGATACCAGACATATCTACTTCTATGTCCTTTAAGAAAAGTAAATCTTCGGCGATTGACTCAACAGATTGGTTAGGCAAACCGACCATAATTCCCGAACCTAATTCATATCCCAGCTCTTTTATCATCATTAGACAATCATATCTATTTTGCCAACTCATATTAGGGTCAAGTTGGTGATATAAATCTTTGTCGGTTGTTTCTATTCTCATCAAATATCTGTCTGCTCCGGCTTCACGAAATGCCTTATATTCTTCATAAGAACGTTCACCGATACTCAAGGTTACAGCTACATCAAATTTTTTGATTTCTTTAATAATGTGACACATTCTATCAATATTATAATACATATCTTCGCCTGATTGCATCACGATAGTCTTAAATCCCATATCTGCGGCTTGTTTGGCTGTTGCAATAATTTCTTCCGGCTCCATTCTGTATCTTTGAGCTTCTTTATTACCGCTTCTGATACCGCAATATAAACAATTATTACGACATATATTTGAAAATTCTATCAATCCGCGTAAATGAACTTCGTCACCGACATATTGTTTGCGAATTTCATCTGCTTGTTTAAATAAAACATCTTGATTTTTTTCATCGTTTAGTAAAGCTACTATTTCTTTTTTATTCAAAGTCATATTATACTCCTTCGGCAAAGATTAAATTATTTTTTTTGCATAGGCAATATTTTTTTGAGGTTGACGAACGGCTTTATTAGGCATATATCTTGCATAGAAGCAAACTAAAGGAGAGTAAGAATGAAAAACTGTAATAATCCCGATTGTAAATGTGAAAACTGCCAATGTGGTGATGATTGCCAATGTGGCAAAGACGGCGAATGCAAATGCCCTAATTGTGAAGAAAAAAAGGCAAAAGAAGAAAAACCGACAAAAAAGCGTTGTTGCTGCCGAAAAAAATAAACATAAAAAAAGAAGCTACAAAGATTGTGGCTTCTTTTTATATATAAACATCCTGTTATCTAAAAATTAATATTTACACTGTATAATTTGCTCGATTTATATAAATTAACAATATCTGGATGTTTTAAAATGAGTAACAAAGTTGAAAATGAAAATTTTGCCGTAGAAGAAGAAAAATCTTGGTTCAGCAACAATCTTCACCGATTAATGATTGTTGTAGGTGTATGTTGGTTTGCCATTGTTCTAATCTATATTACCCAATTTTTCGGTTGGTCTAACCTGTTCTTGATGATGCCGAACGAATTTGGTGTATTTTTGGCCGGTGTTTCTTTGCCGTTGCCTATAATTTGGTTGGTTATGGCTTTTATAGACAGAGAACGCAATTTCAAACAAGAAGCAAAATTTTTGCGTGCATATATGAATCAGTTGGTATATCCGGAAGAAGGTAGTGCCGAAACAGCTAAAGCCATGGCTGACGCTATTCGCTCTCAAGTTGACGAATTGCAAGAAGTTACCAGACTTGCCATGCAACAAACGGATACTATTAAAAAAGAACTGGGAGCTCGTGTAGATGACTTTTCAAACTTGGTTCAGGTATTGGACAATTATTCAACCAAAAGTATTGTGGAATTAACAAACGGTGTGAAAACGCTTACTCAAAGCTTTGACGGTGTTACAGACAGAGCATTCCAAACCACAAAAGAACTCAATCAATGTATGGGCGAATTTTCGGAAGTTGCAAATCATTTGCAAAATGATATTAACGGAATTATAAAAGACTTGATTCCGGGAGTTCAAGAGATGAAAACTTCAGCAGATACAATCCAGAGTGTTGCTGAAACTTCAACTCAACGAATTTTGGAAGCAAACGAAAATCTTAAAAATTACAGCTCTATATCCGAAGAAAATTTCAATAAAGTTATTAATAAACTTCAAAGCCAAGGACAATTTTTGGAAGAAATATCAGAAAAGGCTATCAATAGCAGTCAAAATGTCGGCGAAAAAGTTAAAACCATTACCATGGATATTGATGAACTGTTGAAATCACAAACTTTGCATGTTGATGAATATGCAGCTTCATTAGATGAGAACATTCGTGATATTTATAAAAAATTTGCCGAACATGGCGAAGTGTTGAGCGGTGAAGTAGATAAAATTATCGCTCGTTCAAATGTTATAGAAGAAAGTATTTCGGTTCAAGTAAATGATCTTAAAAATGTGGCAGAAGATATTACCACAAGCTTGGACACCATCGAAACATCGCTCAAAGCACAATTTGAAAACTTGGATAATCGTAGCGATAGTGCGATTAACAGCATTCAAAAAGTTGTTGATGCGGTTGAAGAAAAGACCGAAAAACTCAAATCGTATACAGACAATGCCAATCAACAAACATCTATCTGTGCCGATAATGTCGAAGCTCAACACGACCGTATTCAAAAACTTACAGATGCCATTTTTGAAAACCTTAACGGTATTACCAATCGTTTCGGTGAGAATATGGAAAATGTTAAAAATACTGCTGATGGAATTATGGAACAATTCGGAACTCTTCGTGACGCATTACTTGATCAAACGGAAAAACTTTCCGAAACAAGTAATTTTGCAGTTACTCAAAGCAAGGTTGCCGAAACCTCATTGCAACAACAAAACAGACATATTAACAGTTCAATCAGCAAAATTGAAGAAACTAAAGCCGAACTCAAGCGTCAAATTGACGAACTTTCTCGTGCTGCAAATGTTATTACCGAAGAAGCTAACGAAGCCGTTAATCGTTTGAAAGAACAACTTGCCGCATCTGTTCAAGCCTCTGCAGATGTTGTTAACAAGACAAATGAAATTAATATCAGTTTGTCACAAGGGGCAGAAAAATTTGTTGAGGTTACCGAACAAACTTTGGCTAAAGTTTCCGGTCTTGATGATGTTATTTCTTCACAAAACAACAAATTCGGAACACTTATTTCTTATATCGACGAAAAAACAACGCAAGTTTCCGAAGCTTTATCAATTCACGCAGATATGGTTGAACAAGCCGCAGCAAGTTCAGGTAATAAATTTAGTGAAATTTTATCGGCTTTCGAATCTCAATCTACAATGCTTAACTCCGTGGCTGACAATACGGTAGGATATGTATCTGATGTTGTACAAGCTTTGGATGAAAAAGCAGAAAATATTAATTTATTGTTCAAACATCAACAAAATGAATTTTTAGATGTATGCAGTAAAATCTCTGCACATACCAACAATTTGAGTGCATCATTAAAAGAACAAATTGCTTCGATTGAAGAAAGTTCGGACAGAGTATTTGCAAAAATGTCTGAGATGGAACAAAATATCGGTAAACATGCAGAAGACGTGGCTGAAAAATCAACTTCTTCTATCGCCAGATTGGGAGAAATTGATGATGCCATTGCCGAACGAAATCAAAAACTTGAAAACAGCATTAATGAAATTTCAGGTAAAATGGCTAAAATTTCAAGCGAGTTCGGTTTGAGTGTAAACAGCTTCAACGGCATATTAAAAGATATGAAGAGCAACTCAGACACAACAACTTCTACCATTTTATTAAACGTTGATAAAATTAAAAGTGCAAACAACGGCTTCAATAAAGATGTAAAAGATTTTGTCGGTCAAGTTGACAATCACATGAACGGACTTAACGGTGTTATTGTTAAATTGCGTGAACATGCGGTTGATATTGAAAATGCTTTTGCAACTCAAAAAGAATTGCTTGCAGATGTAGCAAATAATGTTGCTGCTCAAACCCGTTTAGGCGAAGCTTCTATGTCTAAACAACACAAATATATGCAAGATATAGCTAAAGAAGTAACCGACAAAATGAAAGATATTTGCAACCAAATGAACGGTAATATTGATGGCATTTATGAAAAAGCAGGAAAACTTTCTTTCGAAGTAAATGCTTTAGGTGAACGTTTGTTAAGTGTTGGCGAAGAAATGGAAAAAACCTCACAAACTTCTATTGCTAACATAGAAAAAGTACACACTATTTTGGGACAAAGCACCGACAATATTATTTCTACAGCAGATGCTACTACTTCAAAAATGGAAAAAATTATGAAGGATTATGAGCGTCATTTGGCTAGCTTTAATACTGTTACTGCCGAAGCAAGTACCGGTGTGGTAGAAATTAATGAATTAATTGCATCACAAAATGATAAAATGGTTCATATTTCCCAAGATACTCGTGCTTTGGTAGATTATTTCAATGGTATATTAAAAGACACCTCAGACCAATTAACCGAAAAAGCCAATATGGCTCATCAAAAAGTAAAAGGTTTGGGAGATGACTTGAAAGCGTTGGGTATGGAATTGGAAGATGCCGCAAATATCAGCTCCCAATATTTTGAAAAATCAGGTGATAAATTGCGTGCGACCATTATGGAAATTACAGCTAATGCAGAAAGAATTTCCAATGAACTAAAAGTTTCCGGTGAGAACTTCATGCAGCAATCTTTATCTTTAAGCGAAACAACTGATGAAACACTTCATAAAGTTAATTCGGTTATGTCAAACATTAAAGGAAGCATTGATGATTTCAATACCCGCAGCGGCGAAATTGTTGCCAATACCAGCAACTTCAACGGTGTATTACAAAAACAAATCGAATTACTTGATATCGGAGCTAAAAAAGCAAGTAAAGATTTGTTAGATATTGAGAAAAAATATCGTGATGCCAAAGTTGATACATTCTTGAAAAATGCTGCCGGTATTATAGAAAAAATGGAAACATTAGCTATTGATATCAATGCCGTATTTAATGCCGAAGCTCAAGAAAAACTTTGGAAGAGATATTATGAAGGCGAAACAGATGCTTTCGTTCGCTACTTGGCTAAAAATATGACCCGCAAACAAGTTGTTGCCATCAAAGATGAATTTGAAAGAAATGCCGAATTCAGAAGAGATGTTACTACTTATATGAGCGAATTTGAAAATCTTATCAAAAAAGCTCGCAGTTGCGAAAAGTCAAGCGTATTACTCTCGGTTATTTCCGGAGCTGATATCGGTAAGATTTATTATATTATTGCTCGTGCATTGGACAAGTTGAATTAAAATGAAAATTTTGGATTTTGACAGTCAGGTGTTTTTAGCTCCAATGGCCGGAATTACGGATAAACCGTTGCGAAATCTGGTTCACTCTTTCGGTGGTGGAAATATTGTTTCCGAAATGGTTGCCATCAATGCTTTGGAAAGAAAAAATCCGAAAACTTGTCGAATTGCAGATGTGAGAGATGAACCCTATCCGGTAGTAGTTCAGCTAGTGGGCGGAAATACGGAATTATTCGCAGATTCCGCCCGTTTGGCTGAAGAATTAGGAGCTTACAGCATAGATATAAATATGGGGTGTCCGGTAAAAAAAATCGTCAATAACAATTCAGGTTCAGCTCTAACAAAAGATTTACCCCTTGCCTCAAAAATCATAAAATCCGTAGTTGATGCAACTCCTTTGAAGGTTAGTGTTAAATTTCGTTTAGGTTGGGATCACGAACATATTAACGTAGTTGATTTTGCCAAAATGTGCGAGGACAGCGGAGCATCTTATATAACCGTTCACGGACGAACAAGAAGCGATTTTTATTCCGGAACGGCAAATTGGGATTTGATAGCAGATGTTAAATCTGCAGTTAAAATTCCGGTAGTTGGAAACGGAGATATTGTTGACGGAATATCAGCTAAAAAAATGATTGATTACACCGGTGTTGATGCTGTTATGGTAGGACGTGCAACACTGGGAGCACCTTGGCTTGTTGCTCAAATTGATAATTATTTGAAAACGGGAGTTGAAACACCCGTTATTGATATAGAAAAAATAAAAGATATATTATTGCTCCACATAAAAGGATTGAGAGAATATTATGGTGATAGAACTGCCCTCGCCTTATCAAGAAAATATGTTTGTTGGTATTGTAAAGGATTACACGATGCCAAACGTTTTAGAGAGCAATATGTAAGAACTGTTGATTTTGATACTGCTTTTGCAGTTATCAATGAATATTTTTCGTCTTTAGGAGAATAGCCTATGAAAATAATTGTTGGTGGAGCCAATAGTATAAGCCGAAGTATTGTCGGATATTTGAGCCGAGGAAATAACGATATTATTGTTATTGATAATGATGAAAATGCTTTGAATCAAATTGCTCAAGAATGGGATATTCTTCCGATATATGGCTTGGTTTCTCATCCTGATATATTGAAAAAAGCCGGCGCTACCAATGCCGATTTGCTGATTGCTGCAACCGACAGCGATGAAATTAATATGGTCGCCTGTCAAGCCGCATATACTTTGTTTGATATTCCTCGTCGTATTGCTCGTATAGATTCAAGAGTATATTTCAAAGCAGCATGGGGGAATCTGTTTGATGATAACAGTATTCCAGTTGATTTGGTATTTTCTCCCGAATATGAAATTGCTTCTGCCCTTATGAATGTTTTAAAAATTCCGGGAATGTCTGTCGTATATCCTTTAGCCGATAAAAAACTTCAACTTTTATCGTTCCGTATAACAAAAAAATGTCCTTTGGTTCAAATTCCTCTAAGCCATTTAGAGCGGGCTGCTCCGGACTTAAATATAATGATTATCAGTATTGTTCGCGGCGGAAAAATAATTTACCCTAACGGTGATGATGAATTGCATGGTGGTGATGAAATAAGTTTGCTTGTAGAGAGTGATAAAGTAGATGATTTAGTTCATGATTTCGGATTAGAACATAAAGCTAATGAAAATATCGTCATTATCGGCGGAAATCAAATTGCTTTATATTTAGCGGAAAAGCTTGAAATTGATGACAATATTGTCAGCACAAAAATTATTGATGATGATGTAAAATCAGCCTCATGGCTTGCAGAACACTTGAATCAGACAGCCGTATTCAGCGGTTCAATTATGAGCGAAGCAATTTTAGAAGAAACCGGTATAGATTCTGCAGATGCTTCCGTTGCCGTAAATATGGAAGATAAGGATAATTTAGTAGCATCTATGGTTGCTAAAAAGAACGGAGTTGATAATACCATAGCTTTGGTAACGGAGCGTAGTGCAAACACTCAAATTATCAACATCGGAGAAAATATATTGGTAGACCGAACCTCTATTACCATGTCTTCCATCTTAAAAGAACTTCGTAAAGCCAATATTGTTAATGCTTACTCTTTGGGAGCTAATTTAGGAGAAGTTTGGGATATAAATATTCACGATAACTCTACCCTTTCAGGGACAAAAATATCAGAATTACCAATGCCGTCCGAAAGTAGAATATGTGCTCTTATCAGAGATAATAAGGTTTATTTTGATTTATCGGATAAAACTGTTCAAATACGTGACAGACTTATATGTTTCTGTTCTCCTTCCGCAATCAAAAAGACCGAGAGAATATTTGCATAATACTAAAATCTTTCTTTACTATTAAAAATATGGTATTACAATCAAGACACAAAAATAACAATAAATAATAAGGAAAAAAATAAATGTCAGAAAGAAAAGTACAAGAAGATTTCTTGAGCGATATACAAAAAAACGAAATATCAGTAACCGTTTTTTTGATTAATGGTGTTAAATTACAAGGTGTTATCACTTGGTTTGATGATGCCACAATTTTGTTGCGCAGAGACGGACATACACAGCTCATATACAAGCATGCCGTTTCAACAATTATGCCCAGTTCTGCTGTTGATATTGCAAGCGAATAAGTGCATTGACGGGTTTCGAAAATAAAATAATCAGAACAAAGGCCGGCATTATATATCCTAATGTCGGCAATTCTGATTTGTTACCCGAAGACAGATTAGCCGAAACTAAAGGACTGGCTGCCGCTATAAGCTTGGATATTCTTTATTCCGAAATTATAAAACTTCGTACCATAAAACCGGGAACATTCTTCGGAAGCGGTATAATTGAAAAAGTTGCAAATATATGTAAAGAATCTCAATTAGAGTTATTGATAATTGACGCCGATTTAACGCCCATACAACAGCGAAACTTGGAAAAAGCACTCAATATAAAGATAATTGACCGTACCGCCCTCATTTTAGAAATTTTCGGAGAAAGAGCACAAACCCGTGAAGGCTGTTTGCAAGTAGAACTTGCTCATCTTACCTATCAACGCAGTAGGCTTGTCCGCAGTTGGACACACTTGGAGCGACAAAGAGGCGGTGCCGGATTTTTAGGCGGTCCGGGAGAAACGCAAATTGAGCTCGACCGTCGTATAATTGACGATAAAATCGTAAAAATAAAAAAAGCTCTCGAAAAAATCAAGCAAACTCGAGGCTTGCAAAGAAGTGCTCGTAAAAAAGTGCCCTATCCTATTATTGCGCTTGTCGGCTATACAAACACCGGAAAATCGACATTGTTCAATTATCTGACGCAAGCTAATGTATTTGCAGAGAATTTGCTGTTTGCTACTCTTGATACAACAATGCGTCGTCTAAAACTTCCGTCGGGAAGAGAAGTTATTTTATCCGATACTGTAGGTTTTATATCTGATTTGCCCCACGAATTGATTATGGCCTTTCGAGCTACACTGGAAGAAGTTCTCGAAGCAGATATCGTTGTTCAAGTTCTTGATGCCGCAAACTCGGAAAACAAAAGCCAACGTAAAGATGTTTTGGAAGTTTTGCATCATTTAGGGCTGGATAAAATTGAATATCAGCGTAATTATGTAGAAGTTTATAACAAAATCGATTTATTATCGCAAGAAACCATCAACCAGCTTCAAAACAACAAAAATCTTGTTCTCACTTCGGCAATCAACGGTAGCGGATGCGATACGCTGTTAAATAAAATAGATAATATTCTGGGTGAAGAATATAAAACGATAACACTTAATATAAATGCCTCTGACGGAAAACTTTTGGCTTGGCTGCACAAAAATGCAGAAATTATAAAATCTGATTTACAAGAAGACAAATTTTGCATTACCGCCCGTTTGACCGATGCGGATTATTCTCGACTTCAAAAACAATTATCGTAGTTGAAAACAAAAATTGAGTTCATATATCTTTTCTGTCAGTTTTTAACGGAGGATAATATGCGTATATTGTTGTTGATATTGATGCTTTCCGCTTGTTCGACAAGTTCACCGGATATTGTTGAAAAACTAAATGTTATGGTAGGAACTTCGCAAGATAATTTAATTGACAGTTGGGGATTTCCGGACGAAAATTTTACGGTTAATCCAGAAACGCAAATTTTTACTTATATAGTTTATGCCCCGAGGGGAAAAGAAAATCCCTATTCTAATCAGGTCGTTTATAAAGCAATCGATAATAACAATTACGGATTACCGCAATATAACCAAAGTTATTATTGCAAAATATCCTTCATAATCAGAGATAATATCGTTTCGTCATACAACTTCAACGGGGATAATTGTGTCGCGGATATACTTGATGATATATCCGATTGATACCCTAACTGAATTGCATATTTGTTCTTTTGATAAAGTTGTAGATTGTGCTTCTGTCAACCTTGAGTATTTTGGCAATTTGTGTTTTGGGAACACCTTGTTCAATCAGGATTTTTAAGTATTTTTGATTTTGTTCCATTTTCAATTTTTTAGATTTTGCACCTTGAGGGCGACCAAGGTTTATAGGCCTCCGCAATTTTCTGATGAGGTTGTTTTTTTGCATCATTAAATTAAAACACAGCCGAATAAAATGGCGAAAAAGTGCATTATGGTTCCGGATAATACGAAAAAGTGCCAAATCGCATGAGTATATTTTTTGCTTTTCCATACGTAGAAAAACACCCCTAAGGTATAGCACAATCCTCCGATAATCAAAAAGATTGCGCCAAGTCTTGAGATGTTGGAAAACAGTGTTTTAGAGGCAAAAATAATCAACCATCCCATAAGTAGATATAAGCCTATTGACCAAACTTTTGTTCCGCTTCCCGATGTAGCAAGTTTTAAAATTGTTCCGGTCAGTGCCAAGCCCCATATTATCCCGAAAATTGTCCATCCTATTGTTCCCCGTAAGTTCACTAATAAAAACGGGGTATATGTTCCGGCTATCAAATAATAAATAGCGATATGATCAAATTTTTTGAGAATTTTTTTGGCTTTTTCATTGGGAATTGCATGATAAAGAGTAGATGCAAGATATAACAAAATCATTGAAGAACCGAAAATTGAAGAAGAAACTATTGTCCAAGCATTGCCGTATTTTGAAGCAAAGGATGTTAGAATAGTTAATGCGGCAATTCCTAATGCAACACCGATACCATGTATTATGCTGCTCCAAATTTCTTCCTCAAGACTATATCTTCTTATAGTGTTCATATCTTGCATCCCATTACAGAATAAATTTTTATCACGCATTATTTTTTTGTAAAGTAGGCACTTTTAGGGCTAATAGTTTCTCAAAAGAAACCATTGATTAATAAAATAATAAATATTGTATTTTATATTTTTCATAAAAAAGAGAGGTGCAAAATGCTTTTAAGTCAAATTTTTCAAGGAATTGAAGTTAAAACATCATATCCGCACGATATAGATGTAAAATCGATGGAATTAAATTCTAAAAAGGTAGAAAAAGGCGGTTTATTTATCGCTTTGAGCGGAAAAAAACAAGACGGAAAAAAATATATCCCCGATGCAATCACAAAAGGAGCTTCGGTTATTGTGTATGACGGAGAATTTGATGTTCCTCAAAATAGTGCGGTTGTGTTTGTAAAAATCGGTGGTGATATGAGAGAAAATATCGCTAAAATGGCTGCTAATTTTTATCCGCAAATCCCTACCCTTGTATCTGCCATAACCGGCACAAACGGAAAAACTTCCATTGCCGATTTTACTCGTCAAATGATGAGTGTTTTAGGCTATAAATCTGCAAGTATCGGAACTATCGGTGTCGTTTCTGATGTTATGGACAATATCGAAACTCTGACCACTCCAGACAGCATTACCTTGCACCAAATTTTAACCGAATTAAAATCTGCAGGTGTAGATTATGTGTCTATGGAAGCTTCTTCGGTAGGCATTGAACAATATCGTATGGATAATGTTAATATAAAAGTTGCAGGTTTTACGAATTTTACTCAAGACCACTTGGACTATCACTTGACAATGCAAAATTATCTTGAGGCAAAAAAACAACTGTTTTCCCGAATTTTAGAAAATGACGGAACTGCTGTTTTGAATGCCGATATTAAGGAATTTGATGAACTCAAAGATATTTGTGATAAAAGAAATATTAATGTTATTTCATACGGATATAACGGAAAAGACATTAAAATTATAAGCAGAACCGCCCATGGTGACGGACAAAGCTTATGTTTGGAAATCTTCGGAGAAAAATATGATATAGAACTTCCGTTAATCGGCGAATTTCAAGCAATGAATGTTTTATGTGCCGTCGGTATGGTTACAGCACTTAACGGCAAATTTGACCGTAAAATCGTGGAATATCTGCCCAATATTAAAGGAGCTTGCGGAAGGCTTGATAAAGTCGGAAAATTGAATAACGGAGCTACGGTTTATGTTGATTATGCTCATACTCCCGATGCTTTGGAAAATGTGTTAAAAACCATGCGTTGCCATACACAAAATAAATTATGGGTTGTTTTCGGTTGTGGTGGCGACAGAGATAAAACCAAACGTCCGATTATGGGAGAAATTGCGCATAATTTGGCTGATAAAATAATTATTACCGATGACAATCCTCGTAGTGAAGATGGCAAACAAATTCGTAAGGAGATTATGGTGAAATGTCCTGATGCCGTCAGTATCGGTGATAGAATAGAGGCTATAGAATATGCTATATCTCATTTGGACAAAGATGATATGCTGGTTATTGCCGGAAAAGGACACGAAACCGGGCAAAAAATCGGTGATATGGAAATTCCGATGAACGATATTGTTGAAGCCAAACGATTGATAGAAAAATATAATAAATAAATTTTTCAAAAAAAACTCCGCAAGTTGTTAAAAATCTGCGGAGTTTTTGTTGTTTTATATAAGACCTTTATTCGATACAACAGTCGACTGCTTTGCGAACAAATGCTTTTATTTTTGAAAAAGCATTTTTATCTTCAGAAGCGGTAATTTCTTCTTTTACCTCTTCTTTTTTTTCTTCTGCCGTTTCGACAGATTGTGTCAGTTCTTTGGTCAACTTTTTCACATCGTCAAAACTGTCTTCAATCCATTTAACATCTTCAAGATTGAGCAATTTCATATTCAAGCCCCAGAACAGACAATAAAGTTCATAAGACTGGTCAAAAAGCTTATAAGCTTCTTTTTTATGACCTAAACTTTGTTGCTTGGTACCAACTTCCATCAAGCGCATAGAAGCTGATAATAAGTGTTTAGAAATGCACCAAACTTCACCCTCATATTCGGGGATAACCTTCAACATAAGATTTTTACGGGTTTCTCTAACCTGTTCTATCAAATCATAATATGAACTTTTTCCGGTTTTTGCACCAGAAAACATCAAGTGCTCTTCAATAGAAATTAAGTTCATAATTGCAATGGTTAAATCTTGGTCCGAAGACAAGTCTTTCGGATTTACTTTTTTAGTTGCATCAATTTTTTCTACAAATTCTTTTATCTTTTTTTCTTTTGACATATCTAACTCCTAAAAGTTGTACAACTCGTTTGCTTGTTGGCACAACGGATAATAGTTAAAATAAACACTTAATAAAACTAATGCAAGAACTGGCACCGCAACTTTTTCAAACGGGAAATGAGCATGACCACCGTTTTTAGCTTTCATCCATTGATAAAAATTGTTCGCCAAAATCAAGGTAATTGCTCCGAGTATTACACTAAACAAAAACGGATCAATGAAAAAGATTAAAATAGGTTCAGGATTATACACCAATTCTTTGATATATATAAAACCAATCATGGCAACACTCAAACTTATGAGCCAAAAATCACGACCGGGGAAATTCCATTTTTTCTTGTCAAACCAAGCTATTAACCAGTACCCAAGAATAGCTAAAAAAGCACCGGCCCAAACACCGATAACACTATCATCAACCCCAAAATAACGAGCGATTTCTAACGACGCTGCTATTGCAACCGTACAAACCGCACAAGCAGGATTAGCTAAAGCCGGAGTTGATAATATCAGCAATAAAACCAAAGTTATAAACATTTGTTTTCCTTTCTTTGCTCAAAAATTAACATTTATATAGCCCATTTCCGTGTATGTTGCAACTTATTTTATATTTTTATTCAAAACGCTATTTTTTGACAAAAAAGTTCTTGCAAATTTTGTCAAAATAAAATATTCTACTGTTAGAAAAATCTATTAAAATATTCAATAATTATGGAAACTAAAACTTTTAATTTGTCAGAGATGCTCTCGACAGAAGAACAAATCAAGGTTCTGGAAACAGTTATTCAAACGGGTAACTACGACAAACTTCCCGAGTTGGCGCGCAAGGGATATTGCTTTAACATCTATCTGTTCGATCTTCTTCACAACTGCGGACAAGATGATGTGCTTGATAAAATCTGGGATACGGATTTTACCTTCAAGGGCTTGAACAAAACAGCACTCAACTATCTTGTTATGTGTAAGGGTGAAATTGAAGCCGCTCATTTCTTGGCTGAGAGAATCGGAAGATGCAAAGTATGGCAAACTTGCTATCAGCAGCTCCCTTCATCAATGTATGAGGAAGTAGAAGACTGGAAAATGCTTTGCAAAAAAGGATGCTACGATATTCTGGCTAAGCATGGCAAGTTTGATATGATTATCAATGACTTCAACGGTCATAATGCTTCCATCTCATGTTCGTCAAACGGCTTTATTGCCAAAGGTGTAAAAATCCTTCGTCAACACAATATGAGCGACAGGATTTTAGAACTTGAACAATACGGATGGCTTATGTGTACGGAATGGCAGGCCGAAGGTGTAAAAATCCTGATGAAAGCCGGCAAGCTCAATGCTATTTATGAGTATTGTAAGCGAATTAACCCTGCAAGTTGCCCTGAGCCTATTCGCCGTATGTGTGAAACCGAACAAGGACGCGAGTTCTTGCGTGACAAAGGTGAGTATACATGGCTTGTTCAGTGCGGATACCCCGAAATTCTTAAAGAAGATAAGAAGTGGGCATATCTCGCAAAACATCGCAAGTATGAGTTCATCGACTGGCACTCTTGGCTAGCTTCTGCGGCTGATTATCAAGATGTTTTTGAGACTGCAGTCAGAGCCGAACAGTGGGAGTTTCTGGCAGAGAACAAGAAACGTTTGATGTTGATAAAGAACGGACAATTCAAGTTATTCTTCTCAACGTTCAAAGAGTTCTTTACTAAGAAGCAAAAACTTGAGGAAGATGCTCTAATCGACTAACAAGTTTTGTAACACTAAAAAGAAGACATCGGTGCAAAATCCGATGTCTTTTTTTTAGTTTTTAGATATATTTTAGCTCTTACCTTCTTTCATTCCGGCAATAGCCATCTTGATAGCAACACCCGCTTTTTGTAATTTAGTTCTTCTCGGAGCAACACCTTCAGTTGAAGAAACATATTCTTCTGCAGCTTTACGCATTACCTCTCTTTGCGGTGTCATATCTTTTCCATCTTTATAGAAACGGCGAGAAGCAACAGTACCATCACTATTATATTCTTTATAAAAACCATTTAATTTACCGTCTTTATATTGCCCTTCAGCTCTAGTCCAACCATTAGGATCAAATTCTTCATATTTTCCGTCTTTCACACCATCTTTTTGTTCATATTTTTTGACTAAAATACCATTTCGATATTCTGAACATTCTCCATTAGGACGAACTTCTGAAGTAACTCTTCCGTGAGACTCTACTTTTCCACTCCAATGGTTTATCTTTGCGGATTCGTAAGTTGTTGTAAGTTCAAGTTTTCCATCCACCCAACTTTCGACTGTTAAGCCATCTTTAGATGTTATTGTTCCGGTAAATTGCGTGTTATTTTCACCTATATGTTCTACTTTTAAACCATCTTTAGATGTTATTGTTCCGGTAAATTGCGTGTTATTTTCACCTATATGTTCTACTTTTAAACCATCTTTAGATGTTATTGTTCCGGTAAATTGTCCGTTATTATATTCTCCCTTTTTAGTACTTCCGTCTTCTAATCTTACAGAATATTTTCCATGAAGAACTCCCGTATCATAATTAACATCTATACCTTCCTGTTCATCATAATATCTTCCGTGATATTTACCATCTTTAAGAGTATACATAGTAGCATAGTCATCACCATCTTTTCCTCCGACTCTGATTGTATGGTAATGTGTACCATTATATT
>JAFTWG010000030.1 GCA_017465405.1 Alphaproteobacteria bacterium | reverse complement strand
TTTTTTTCCGTAAAAGCGTGCAATATTGGCGGCGAAGTTTTTTTCGCTCCAATTTATTTCATAAATTTGAAATAGCTCAAATTTTTTCTTTATATCGCCGACAATAGATTTCTCCATAAAACGAGCATTTTGCCAAACGATAAATAAATAAAGTTCTTTTTTCATAAGCAAACTTTCGCTGCACAATCGTTTAAGAATATAAATGTTTTTATTTTTGGGTGCAAGAATTTTTTAATACATATATAAAAAGTGCAAAAAGTAGTTTGATGCTTGTATTTTTCAATCTTTAGTTTTAATATGTTGCCATCGTTAACATAAAAGAGGTTATATTGTTATGAAACTTACAATTATCGGTACCGGATACGTTGGTTTACCAACCGGTGTCGGCTTTGCAGAATTAGGAAACGAAGTTGTTTGTGTTGATAAAATTGCAGCTAAGATAGACAAACTTAATCGTGGAGAATTAACTTTATTTGAAGACGGATTAGATGAATTGTTTCGCAAAAATGTTGAAAAAGGCTCTATCCGTTTTACTTTAGATATGGAAAATGCAGTTAAAGGTGCAGATGTGGTTATGTTGGCTGTCGGTACTCCCCCACATCCGGTGACCAAAGAGGCTGATTTACAATATATTTATGCCGCTGCGGAAGAATTGGCACAATATTTAGACGGGTATACGGTTGTTGCTACAAAATCTACGGTTCCTGTCGGTACAGGCGATGAAGTAGAAGCTATAATTCGTAAAACTAATCCGATAGCTGATTTTGATGTAGTTTCTCTGCCGGAGTTTTTGCGTGAAGGATTTGCAATTCATGACTTTTTTAATCCGGACAGAATTGTTATCGGTGCAAATTCGGAAAAAGCTCGCAGTGTTATGCTCAAACTTTATGAGCCTTTTAAAGAAAAAAGTGAGTTTTTGATGGTAAAACGTCGTTCTTCCGAAACTATTAAATATGCGTCTAATGCCTTTTTAGCAATGAAAATTCATTATATTAATGAAATGGCAGACTTTTGTGAACAAGCCGGAGCTGATATTTTAGAAGTAGCTAAAGGTATGGGAATGGATTCTCGTATCGGGAAAAAGTTTTTAAATCCGGGGCCGGGTTATGGCGGTTCTTGTTTTCCTAAAGATACAAATGCAATGGCTCAAATGGGCAAAAAATATGGTGCCAACCTTAATTTGATTGAAACAACCATAGCTAAAAATGACGAACGTAAAGCTAAAATGGGGCAAAGAGTTATTGAAGCTATAAAAAATCATCCTGAAGGAAAAATTGCCGTATTAGGACTTGCATTTAAAGGCGGAACCGATGATTGCCGAGAGTCTCCGGCTGTTGATATTGTAAAAGAAATGATAAAACATTCAGACAATATTTGTGCTTATGACCCGAAAGCAATAGAAAATGCAAAATTAATTTTAGGTGACAGTATAAAATATGCAAATTCGATTGAAGAAGCATGTAAAGATGCAGATGTTATGGTTGTTTTGACTGAGTGGGAAGATTTTAGAAATATTAATCTTGCAGAGATTAAAAAGATTATGTCAAAAGCAAAAATCATTGATTTACGAAATATGCTAAATGCTGAAGATGCAAAAGTAAATGGATTTGAATATCAATGTATTGGAGCAAAATACAGTGCCTAAAGTGTTGGTTATAGGGGGAGCCGGTTATATCGGCTCCCATGTTGTTAAGGCCTTATTACAAAGTCAATATTCCGTCAGAGTATATGATGACTTGTCTTCAGGGCATGAAATAAACTTATTCGCTAATGCCGAATTTATTAAGGGTGATATTTTAGATTATCCATCATTGAATGAGGCGATGAAGGGAATTGATGCAGTTGTATTTTTAGCCGCCAAAAAAGCCGTCGGCGAATCGATGATAAATCCGGAAAAATATGCCGTAAATAATATTGTCGGTTCGGTTAATGTGCTTAATGCTATGGCTGAAAATGAAGTTAAAGCCATCGTTTTTTCTTCATCGGCAGCTGTTTACGGGATTCCGCAGTATGTACCAATGGACGAAAAACATCCGTTAAATCCGCTTAATTTCTACGGTTTCACAAAGGTTGAAACAGAACGCTTAATGCAGTGGTATGATGCGCTGAAAGGTATAAAATATACTTCTTTGCGCTATTTTAATGCGGCGGGATATGATGCAGATGGAGATGTAAAAGGAAAAGACAAAGAACCTCAAAACCTATTGCCTATACTTATGGAAGTTGTGACCGGAAAGAGAGATTTTTTACAAATTTTCGGTAACGATTACGATACCCGTGATGGTACTTGTTTACGTGACTATATCCATGTAACGGATTTGGCAACAGCCCATGTTTTATCAATAAAAAGATTGCTTGAGGGTAAAGAATCACTGATTGTAAATTTGGGAACCGGAACAGGTACATCAGTTAAAGAAATTGTTATTGCAGCCGAAAAAGTTTTTGAAAAAAATATTCCGGTTAAATATGCAGAACGTCGCTCCGGTGATCCTGCGGTTTTATTAGCTTCTAATGAAACGGCAAGAAAAGAGCTGGGTTGGGAGCCTAAATATACAAATATTGAAGATATCATAAGGACATTTGCTAAAATATACTAGACAGTTATTTAAGTTTTTGTATAATCAGGGTAAATACTTATAACTGATAAATTATTACCTTATGAATAAAATTGATATAAGAGAGCGCTTGTTTGATGTGCTTGAAGACCTGACTGCTGAAATTTTTACTGTTGATGAATTGCCATATACCCTTAAAGGTGAGCTGAAACTGGATGTAGTGGATTGTGAAGAGCTTTCCGGTAGTGTTTATGATGAGTTTGGAGTGATGATTTCTGCAGATGATATTTGTGATGATATGACATTGGGTGAGTTACTCAATCGCATATATGAAGCCTTAAACTAATTTATATCCGCAATTTGCCATAGAAGCAATTTGCGGATTTTTGTTGCGATTAATATTGATATATGGTATACGAAAGATAATATAATAAGTCTTATAAATTATTTTTTATGGTAACAAAAGAACATGTAAAAGAAACCGTTGATGCCTTTATTAGAAAAATTTTAGTGGTTGGCAGCGGTGAAGTTAATGGTGATTGTCTTCTTCGTGATGATGTCGGTTTGGACAGCATTGATATTGCTGAGCTGATTATGATGTTGAGCAAGCAGTATAATGTTAATTTTACTGCACAAGAGGAAGATTTTATCAATGATATGACCATAAATCAGGTCGTAGAGCTCGTTTATTCAAAATGCTCAAAAGAGTAGGTGAATATAGTCAAAGATAAAAAGCGCAATTGGCAATTTTGCTCATTGCGTTTTTTTTGCAGAAAAATGTAGACAAAAATTCTATATAATGTTATATTGACAGCCTAAAATATACATTTATTCCCATTATTAAATAAAAAATCTTTAATTTATCAAGTGTATGAACAAGGAAAACATTAAAAAGAGAGCGTTAAAAGTGATGGCAGATTCCGGTGACCTTAGTGAAGAAAACATCAAGGGAACGGACAAGCTTCGCGATGATTTAGGGTTTGACAGCCTAGGTGCTGTTATGCTGGTTGTGGAACTTGAAAAGGAGTTTGATATCAGTATTCCTGATGAAGATGTCTTTATGGCTGATGGCTCAAATGTTGACGAACTTGTCGATTATCTGTGCAAGAAAATTGAGAAGTAAAACACAAAATCATTGTAAAACATTATTCTATGGAAAGAGAACGAATCAAAGAGACGCTCCTGTCTATTTTGTACAAGGAGTACGGTTATGAGGCGAACGAATTATCGGAGGATACATCGTTCGGAGGTGATCTGGGACTTGATAGTCTTGACAGATTTAACATTTGCTATGAAATTGAGCGAAAGCTCAATATTGAGGTAGATGAGGATGAGATAGACGATAACACAACCATCGGCAATCTTATAGATCTCGCTCATAAAAAGAGTAGGCGATAACTTGTTGAATTTGTTCACAGACCGCAGTTTGCTTTTATGCAGATTGCGGTCTTTTGCATTTTAAATATTTTTATTGTTGCGGACAGATAAATTCTGCCAAATTTCTGATTTCTTGTTTTGCTGCCAAGTGGGATAGGGTAAGCCTGCTTTTTAGAGCTTCACTATTTAAGTCAAGAACGGTAAGACCTTGCAAAAATAACTCTTTATATATAACTCTGTCTTTAATGCCGTTTGCAACTCTAAAACCATATAATTTTGATATGTTTTCCAACTTTTCAAAGAAAAGGGTTTTATTGCGAGAATTTAGGGGAGATATTTTATTGCCGACAACAATCCAGTTAAGCATTGGTTTGCCTTTCATTGCCAGATATTTTTTTATTTCCCAAACAAATTGAGCATAGTGACCGGCTTTGTGTTTTTCTTTTGATTGATTATCAAGTTCGGCAAGAACATTAAGGTCTATCAAACTGTCACTTAACGGAGTTATTAATGTATCCGCTAATTTATGAGCTGTTTCGAATAAATAGTTTTTAGCGCCCGGAGTATCAATAATAATGGCATCGTAGGTTTTTGATATTTCTTCAACAAGCATATTGATTTCGGATATATGATTGTCATATTCGTTACTGTTAGCTCGAGGGGTTATCGTAACTAATTGTGGAATAATGAGGTTAATATTATTCTGCTTAGCAAAATTTATGCGGTTTTCAATGTAACGTGATAATGTTCCTTGTCTTCCGTCCATATCAATTACGGCTACTTTAAACTTTTCTTGCATAAGAGTAATTGCCAAGTGCATGGATACGGTAGATTTTCCGGTTCCGCCTTTTTCGTTACTAACAGTGATTATATGAGCTTTTTTATTCATCATTTTACTTTGCCGCCATTGTTAATTTAGAATTATTTTCATTCTTCTTAACAATACACGACATATTTTCTTTTTTCAAACGATTACACAATTCTTCCGCATCTTTTTGTGTAAGATTGGTAATTTGTGAGCGATAAACAATAGCCATATCTACTTCTGCCGGTTCTACATTAATAGGGTAGGGAGCAATTTCAACCATATTTTCTTGTAACTTTTTAGCAAATTTATATGCTTTTGAATAATTGCTGAACGAACCGAGTTGGATTCCCCATTTCCCTTTAGAAATTTTATACCTCAATGCCGGTCCTGTTGTTTTTTCTGAAGCAATAAGGCGAGGAATTTCAAGCTTTGCCATAACTGTATTTGGAGATTTTGTAGTATTAAGAGCTATTTTTTTCAATCCTGCGTCCATAATTTTCATAACTTTATCATCTCTTTTTTTAGCCGATTGATGTCCCATGGTTACTGCTAAAATTCGGTTCCCGTCACGTTCTGCCGAGGTTATGATATTAAAACCGGCTGCATTTAGAAAACCTGTTTTCATGCCATCAGCACCTTTGAATTTTTTTAATACATTGTTGTGAGAATAATAAGTTTTTCCGTTGTATTCAAATTTTTGCAGTGAAAAAAGGTGATAATATTTAGGAAAGTGTTTATAAACGGAACTTCCGAGTATTGCCATATCCCTGACGGTTGAAACTTGGGCTTTATTGTTCAGCCCCGACGCATTTTTAAATACGGTTTTTTTCATTCCCAGTTTTTTAGCTTTGTTATTCATCAAAACAGCAAATTCTCTTTCGCTGGGAGCTAAAGCTTCTGCTAAAACAACGGCACAATCGTTGGCAGACTTCACAATTACTGCTTTAATTGCATTCTCGACAGTAATTGTTTCTCCCGCTTTTATATCTATTCTTGATGGTTTTTGATTTACTGCATGTCGTGATATTTTTAAGGGGGTATCCATACGTAGTTTGCCATGTTCAATAGCTTCGAAAGTCAGATATAAGGTCATCAATTTAGTAAGAGAAGCCGGGTGACGAACAACATCCGGTCTTTCGGATGATATAACTTCGCCGGAATTTAAATTGATAGCAAAACTTGATGTGGTCTTAGGAAGTGCATTCGCACTACCATAATAAAAACATAAAGCTGTAAGTATTAACAGTCCTTTTTTTACCATAGTACTATCCCCCAATGTATGGGGATATATTAAAAATAAAAGGCAAAAAAAAAGTTAATTTACAGCAAAAAAATCCCGAAAATTTAACTATCAAATTTCGGGATTTTATAGTTGTTATTTACAAGCAAGAGCTTTAATCAGATATACATTTTCAAAGTTACCGCCACTGATTTCTTCTAAAGTTTTACCTTCTTGTAATTCTTTGGCCGTAATTCCGGTTTCAATGCACCAAACGCCGTTAATACCTGCATTCTGTGCTCCTTTTATGTCTGTGCGATATGTATCACCTATCATTGCGGTTGAAAAACTTGGAGTGAAATTTAACAAATTAAACGCATATTCATAAATATTTTTATGTGGCTTGCCAAATTCAATAACTTTTCCACCCATTTTTCTATATGTTTCGGCAATAAGTCCCGGTCTGATAACGGTATGGATATCTCCATATTCGTCACCTTCGTTAGCTCTAAAATCGGGATTTGCATTAATTGCGGTTAAGCCGAGACGATATAGCTTTTTCAATTCAGGGATAAAAGGCTCAATAGCAGTGCTGTCGTATAATCCTTGCGGCGAACGATAAAAATTATCGGCATACAGACTATGTTCTTCTACTTCTTCTTCGGTAAATTGAGGTATTCCCGTATAAAAAGCATCAGCTTCGGCAGGATTGCTTACAATTTGATATTTTGTATCATTAAATATTTTAGTATTTTTAGCTCCCAATATGTAGATTTTATTGCCTTTTATATCAATGCTGTCATTTAGTAACGCATTATGAATAGCATCACCAGATGTAACAAAATTGGTGTAATGTTCTCCTTCTGTCATTCCTTTTTGGGCGTAAGATTGCATGGCATCGACAGATAGCTCGGGAGTATTTGAAAGGACAATAACTTTTTTTCCTTTTTTTACTTGTTCTGCTAAAATTTCACGACTTCCGTCATAAAAAGTTTTTCCGTTCCAAAAAACACCGAAAGCATCAACGAATAAATTATCAAACTTGTCGGCTATTTCTGCAAAATTTTCGTATATTTGCTGCATATTGTTTTCCTCAATTCAAAAAAATCTCCCGAATGCTATCATACTCGGGAGATTTGTCAAAGAGAAAACAATGTGTGTGTCAATATATTACATTAATTCTTTTGCGAAAGAAGCGTTTTACTTGTTCCGGTTTTTTGACATCAATTCTTCTGTCATAAGGAACATACTCATCATCAAGTTTTCTCGCTACTTTTCGCTCAATTTCTTCAGCATTTTTTATCATTTCTCTTAACGGACGTTCTTCGTAATTTTTTGCAATGTAATCAACATGTCTTTTTAGAGGAGCCGTGGTTTTTACTACTTCTTCCGTTAAAAATTCTTCATTGATAATTCTTTGTGCCTGTATAGGGGAAATCTCCTCCGGAATTATGCCTTCTAACTGAGCAAAAGCAGGAGAGTAGATTGCAAGCCCTATCAATAATGCTATCAGAAATTTATTCATGGATTTACTCCAACTAGTCTGTTCCCAAAATTTTCAAGGAATTAAACAAGATATTGTTCAAATTAAGGCCTGTACTATCTTCAAACATATCCATCATTTTTACAAAACTTTTGCTGAACGGATCGTCGTTTCCTTGAACATTACTGATATTTTCTTCAAGCAATCTTTTGTAAGAAGCAGGTAAGTTTTTAATTTTATCATTATACTCTTCAGGAATTTCATATCCTAATTTACGCAGATGATCTAAACCTACAACCATATTGTGGCGATTGACTTCAGGAGCAATCATTTCTTGTCCTTGAGCATCGGTATATGTCGTAGCTTCACCTACATAATTTAATTTTCCGTGTTGTCCTGAACCACGCCAAGTTTCTACCCCGCTTTTATCACGAGCTCTTGCCCATGGATCAACAGGTAAAACTTCACCACTTGTTGTTCCGTTGCTATACATCGGAGCTTCCGTAATTGCTTCTTGGGTAGAATTTCTATATTGAACTTCTTCAAACACACCATCATTAGGGGTTGTGTTAAAAGGGTTAGAAGGCAATTGAGCCCATGCACTTCCTGTAAAGGCAATGGTTGCTGCTAATGCCGAAATGCCGAATAACTTTTTCATGTTAATCCTCCACACTGTTCCTCTATTATGTATAATAGCATATATTAATCAAAAATAATAGTTACAATTCGGTTACATCGTAAAAAAGTTGCTTGAAATATAATTTATTTTAGTGTTATATTGCCAAAAATTAATAAATTATACATAAATTCAAACTATTGTATAATTAAGTATAAGTTTTTATGGGGGTAAGCTATAATGGCAGAAGTTTTATTTAATGGTCATGCGGGAAGACTGGAGGGACGTTATCATCAAAGTAGTCGTCCCGGAGCTCCTATCGCATTGATTTTGCATCCTCATCCGCAATACGGCGGTACAATGAGCAATAAAGTTGTTTATACTCTGTATAGCTGTTTTAAAGATTTAGGTTTTTCAGTTTTGCGTTTCAATTTTAGAGGAGTAGGACGTTCACAAGGAGAGTTCGAGGATGGTGTAGGCGAATTATCTGATGCAACGGTTGCTCTTGATTGGTTGCAATCTATGAATCCGGAAGCACGTCAATGTTGGGTTGCAGGATATACATTTGGAGCTTGGATTGCATTACAATTATTAATGCGTCGTCCTGATATTAATAATTTTATTGCCATTTCTCCTCCGGCCAATGAAAAAGATTTTTCATTTTTAGCCCCTTGTCCGACATCAGGATTGATTGTTCAAGGCGGACAAGATGAGATTGTGGTTCCGCAAACGGTTTCTGCTTTGGCCAGACGTTTGAATGCTCAACGCAGTGTCAGTGTTGATTATGCCTGTGTTGAAGATGCTGATCATATGTATAACGGTCATTTGGTTGATTTGTATAAAATTGCCGGAAATTATGTGATTAATTCGGTCAATAAAAAAGAGCCGATAAAAAAGCGTAGAGGTCGCCGTAAAAAAGAAGAAGTGGAAGAGGTTGCTTTACTAACCGATGAAAGTGACGATTTTTCCGATAGTGACGAATAATAAGATAAAGCCTCTTTCTAGGGGCTTTATTTTTTGTTTTTCTTATGTTATGATATTATCAGAGGATAGAAAAATGAGAAAACAGATTTTTATAGTAAGTCAACATGGAGTGGAACCGGAATATTTACGTTGTGTAAAAGAAGCCGCAGAAGAATTTATGAGTATGTTTCCGCAATATAAAGATGATTATCCGGTAAAACTTTTGGGAGAATGGCGGGATAGTGACTATCTGGTTGATATCAGGGGATACAGCCGTCTTTCTCCGGAAGAAAAAGCTAAATGTATTCCAATGACTACGGGAGAATATATGCGTCCGTATAAAAGTACGGATTGGGCGATGGCAGAAGCTAAACGTTCAGCTTATTACGCCGGTCGTCCTCATCAAATTGATGCCATGAAGTTGCTTGATTTAATGAACGAAGATCCGACAGTAAGCAGCATTCCGCAAATTAATATAAATATTGTCAAAGATGATGCGGTTGTTGTGGATGAAAACGGCAGACCGAACAATTTTGTGTATGGAATGGGGAGAGGTGATTCCGGACTGGTTCTTTCATTAAAAAGATTGAAAGACAGATATGGTCACAATCCCGAATATTTGAAAGAGGTAATAAAAACGCTTACCATACACGAATTAGGACATGTTTTTTCGGCAACAAGGGATGGAAGACATAATGTTGCAAATCGTGATGGTTATGGTGCTCACTGTGATTGTCCTGATTGTGTTATGCGAACAGATAGTAGAGCGGATTCTAAAAAACTCACAGATGACCGCTTGCGTAGAAAAAGAGAAGGTAAACCTCCGTTATGTCCGGAATGTATATCTTCTGCAGAGGTTACGTTTGCTTACTTGCGAGGAAACAGTCAAGAGTTGGACGGAGCAATAAAAAAATTTAATTATATCAAAGATAGGTCAGAAACCTATTCGTGATTTTCAACTTTTTGCAAGAGATAGTTTAATATATAGACTCTTACGGCAGCAGAGAGGTTATCTTCGTTTGTTCTGTTCGAGTCTATTTCGGTTACGATTTGATTTACAGAAACATTACGTTCTTTGCAAATAGTCTGCAGAACTTCGAAAAATTCTTTTTCTAAAGAAATGCTGGTTTGGTGTCGGCCGGCGATGATAACGGATTTTTTAAGCATTTTTCTTTCTGAAACTGTCGATAGATATAATTTCGGCTTGATGATTTTGAACATTTTCGGGGTGTTCATCATTGATTTCGGCGCCAAAACTTAAACCGAAACGAACACTCGGGTCGCCAAAATAGGTTATGGCATCGAAAGGAATTTCCAACATATACGGGACTCGATTGAAATGCAAAACAACGGAGAAACAATCGTCATAAACACGAAGCTTTTCAAATTGATTTTGCAAAACGATGGTCATTTCTTGCGGATATTGATTTTTTAATAAAGCATCAATTCTGGTACGAGGATGGTCGGTACGAAAGGATATATAAAAATGTTGTTCACCGGGCAATCCTTGGTTTTCAACAATTTTTAATGCGTCAATAACTACATGTTTCAGCGATTTTTCAATCAGCTTATCGTAGTTTATTTCATCAACATATTTATCCATTTTTTCCTTCGCTCCTAAAAAATGAGCCGTTCTGTTGCTAGGTGGCTCACTCCCCACTTGTTGTCAACCAAGACTACAAGAATTTGAGTTTGTTGCGACTACAATTAAGCAGCCAAAGCAACTGGTGCTAATTCATTATCGTTAGCATTTATTTTAATTTGAACCGATAACGGTGGTATCTCACCGGATACAACATCTGCCTTTACTAAATCCCGTCAAACCTGTTTCACCCCCATAATATTTTTTGGTGGAGGTGCCGGGTACTGCCCCCGGGTCCGAAACCTCTATTTCGCAGTGTCTCTGGTATCACAGTTGATTGCTCAACGAGTATATATATAGCTTATGATAACAAGTTTTTCAAGTTTAATTTAAGTTTTGTGTTTAACTGTTTGCTTATGCTTGTTATGTTGCGATATAGTGATATTATAATTTTATTGTCAGAAGTATGAAGTTGGAGAATTAAATGTTTGGAGGGATTTGCTTATTAATTATCATTTTATACATAATTTTTATCATTATTTCCCCATATGAAATAATGTTATGGAAGGCTATAAAAAGCGGAAATGATGAAATTATCGAACATTTAATAAACAAAGGTGCCAATATCAATTTAAGAGATGAACATGGCTGTTCGACACTTATGTCTGCCACAAAAAACGGTTACCAAAAAATTGTTGAAATTTTATTGAAACATGGAGTTAATGTTGATGCAGATTCCTTGATATGTTCAGCTAAAAAAGGTCATAAAGATATAGCAGAACTTCTTATAAAAAATGGGGCTAATATTAATGCAAAAGATGAAAAAGGGTGTACGGCATTAATATATGCAGCTAAAAACGGATACGAAGAAATGGTTAATATTATTATAAAAAACGGAGCAGATGTTAATATAAAAGATGCGGATGATTGTACGGCTTTAATATATGCTGCAAATAATGGTGATAAAAGGATTGTAGAGCTTCTTATAAAGAATAATGCGAATATTGATAACGCACTGATATATGCGGCTAAAAACGGACATAAAGGTGTTGTTGATTTACTTCTAAAAAACGGAGCTGACATTAATGAAGGGATGTCAGACAAATGGACAGCTCTTAAAACTGCGGCACAAAACGGACACAAAGAGGTTGTAAAACTCCTTTTGAAAAAAGGGGCTGTTGTTAATATGGAAATGTCATGGGAAGATTCCGCTTTAACCGTTGCAGTTGAAAACGGACATTATGAGATTGTAAAGATTCTTTTAAAAAACAAGGCAATTATCGGTAAAAAAGAATTGATATATGCCATAGAAAAAGAACATAAGGAAATAGTTGAATTTTTGCTTAAACAAGGTATTGAAGTAGATACTGAAACACTGATATGTGCAGCTAAAAAAAGAAATAAGGAAATTATGGAAGTTCTTGTAAAACATGATGCTCAAAACGGGCATAAAGAAATAACTGATGTTCTATTGAAATATGACTCAGAATTAATGTAAAAGAATATTTTTGTTATGTAACCAAAGGTCATAACTTTGTGCAAGACTTTTCGGTAATGCTTGCACCATGAAAATATAGTGTTATTATCTTTATCAGTTTTCATAAATGAAAGTATTGATATGACAAAAGTTGCGGTTTGGTGTCGTCATGAAGGCGATAATATTATCGGTATCGGTTCTGAAATTCCTTGGCACGTAAAGTCGGATTTTCAACGTTTTCGCCGTATTACCGAGGGCAAAAATTTGGTTGCGGGACAAACAACTTATGAAAGTTTTCCTAATCGTACTTTACCTAATCGCAATATTTATGTTTTGACATTGGATGAAGAATATGAAGTGAGCGACAAAGAACATCATTTTGTTGTTAACGATGTCAATTTTTTCAAAGATTTTGAAGAAGATTTGTATATATCCGGTGGGGCTTCGGTGTATAAGCTTTTTATGACCGGAAGCTCGAAACTTATGCCGGAAATTGTAGTAGATTGTGTTTATAAAGGGGAGTTAAAAGCCGGTTTAGAAGGTCAAAAAGTGGATATAACCCCTTCGATTGAAAGTCTTAATAAAAATTATCGTCAACTTATTCCCGATTTTGATTTGGACAATATTTCAACTCGTGTTTTTGTTCGCAAGGGCGAATTTGTTGAGCAGGAAGTTTTGAAACATATTATTTTAGCAATTACTAATGTTTAACATAAAAGGATGAAAGTATGAAACAGTATTTAGATTTACTCCGTGACATTATGGAGAACGGGCAGGACGGTGATAATCGTACCGGTGTTTATGCACGCAAAGTCTTCGGCAGGCAAATGCGTTTTGATTTGAGCGAAGGTTTTCCTTTGGTAACAACCAAAAAAGTGTTTCTCAAAGGTATTATTCACGAACTTATATGGCTGTTGTCAGGTAACACAAATATCAAATATTTGACCGATAACAATGTGCATATTTGGGACGAATGGGCCGATGAAAACGGAAACTTGGGGCCGGTTTACGGACATCAATGGCGTAACTGGAACTCTGACGGTATCGACCAAATTAAAGATGTTATTGAACGTATTAAGAAAAATCCGACCGACAGACGTTTGATTGTAACTGCATGGAACCCATCACAAATTGATGAAATGGCTTTGCCTCCTTGCCACTGTTTTTATCAGTTTGATGTCACTCCGGACGGACGTCTTAACTGCCAACTCTATCAACGCAGTTGCGATATGTTTTTGGGTGTACCATTTAATATCGCTTCTTATTCGTTGTTGACAATGATGATTGCTCAAGTTTGCGGTTTGAAACCGGGTGAATTTGTTCACACTTTGGGCAATGCTCATATTTATAACAATCACTTTGAGCAAGTAACAGAGCAGTTGACACGCGAACCTTATGCGCTACCGCAGATGAAAATTAATCCTGATGTGAAGGATATTGATGACTTTAAGTATGAGGATTTTGAACTGGTTAATTACCAGAGTCATCCGAAACTTACCGGTGCCGTAGCAGTGTAGATTTATTTTACAAAATTATAAAGCACGTCATTATCAATGACGTGTTTTTTTTGTATATATTGACAAAAATATAAAAATATTATAGAATTATGCATATACAGAGGGAGTTTATTATGGGAAAGTTTAAGGATAGTTGTAAAAAATATGTCGGTATGACTGTCGTATCTGCTTTGTGTCTGTTTGGTGGTGGAAATGAAGCTCAAGCTAAGCAGGCAGGAAATGATTTTCATCTTGGTACCAGAACAACAACAGTTGATACTAGAGATTATAATATTACAGACAGCACATACACTCATCATTATGAAACTTCAATGCAAATTTTTGATGGCGGAAGAATGGATGAAATGACTTTTAGGTCAGTCAGTAGTGTCCGTAAATTAGGCGATGGTTACATGTATGTTGATAAAAGCGAAGGCAAAATAAAAAACGGTGAGATGAAACGTAAAAATTTTGACTATGAACAATATATGTTGACACCTGATGGTCGCAAACTGGATTGCGATTTCTTTGACAGTAATAAATTTATGACACCGAAAATAACTCACATCAGAAGAAACGGAAGTGAAAAAGTAGAAACTCACTCTATGGAGGAGGTTAGAGCCCATAATTTGAAAATGGAGATAAAGTTTAAGCAACAAGCACGTAAAAATGGTTTTACGGAAGAAGATGTGGCTCACTTTGCAAAGGTCATTAACGATGTAAGACGCTCATTTGAAAATGGAGACATAGGTCGTCCTACAGATCATTATATTGAAGCTAAAGATGAAATTAGATCTTCGTCATTCTCAACCAATAATCAAGAGAGATACAATCAAGAAAAAGGAAAATTAACGGCGAACTTTATGGATTTTGTGGCAAATCAAGGTTATGTTAATTAACAAAAACAACCTCGAAAATAGTTTTCGAGGTTGTTTTTTATTTGCTTCTAATGTTTACCAAGTATAGTTAAGTCCTAGTCCGAGGGCAGTTGCATCGTAGCTTGAGCCAAAGGTGTAATTAATCCAACCATAACCATATAAACTATTGGTAATACCTAAACGTCCACCTATTTCAATACGTCCCAAAGTTTGGTCATGATATGTATTAATTTCTTTCAGTCCGGTAACAACTACACTATCATCCTCCGAAATGGTTTGAATTACACTTGGTTTGATATAAACTTTTGAACAATCAAGATGTTTTTCAAGCTTTAATCCGGCTTCTATTTCTATGTGTTTAATATCATCCCATTCATAATTTTTACCTACATTATCGCTTGCATCATCAAAGTTAATTTGAGTGTAATATATTCCCATGCTTGGATCTAATGTAATAGTGTCTGTCAAAGCATAAGTATGTCCGGCTTCGATGCTTGCACCAAATTCAATACCATCAGTTTCAAAATGAGCAATACTGTCTTTTGTAGATGCTTCGGCATCTTGTTTTCCGATGTGTGCAGTTGCCAAAGCCCAATTCATATTTTTGTCATAGCGATAATACAAACCGGCTAAATAGCTATCAATTTCAATGTCTGAACCGATTGTTGAATATTTTTTAGAACCTTTTCCGCTTAAGTCGTATTCACCATTACGATAGGAGACGAACAACCCCACATTGTGATTGATATTATTTTGCAAATCAAATCCGGCCTCAACTCCCCAAATTTCAGCTTCCATATCTACAGATTTGTCAAAATTAGCATTTTCGCCTTGTGCCACAATCCAAGCATTGTGATTTTTGTTATAGTTATCGCCATAGTTGAATGAACAATAACCGCAATAAGCTCGATTTATTGCTGTTCTGTTGGCAACATTATGAACAACACTGCGAGTTTGTTCAATGGCTGCACTATGCAATCCTACAGATGTAACAACTTCCGGTGCAGTCATGCGGCCATCATAATTCGGATTTAGTTTATCAGTTACATTTAAAGACCAACTGAAACCATTTGTATCATCAACGGAAACATCCCATAAATAAGGAGAACCCATAACGCGAGCAATTTCCATTGTTGTATCATCGGTTGTATCGTTAGGAGCATTTAGAAATACAGCTGAAGCACCTTCAAATGTCTCCGGATTTATAGCATTAACGATAACTTTATAATCTCCGCTAATATCTCCGGCAACGTCTATAACTCCTGATTTTACAGTATTGTTAGCCTTATCAACTTCTAAATCAACATTGATTGTAGAGGTATTTGATGATACAGCTTTAGTTGAAAGTGTTGTCGTGGTTGTTTGACGTAAGTTTTCAACTTTGATATGCCCGTTTACACCAACACCTAATACCGTATTGGTAGCCATGTTGATATCGGTAACACCATCTAAATTATTATTAAATTTAACACTACCGGTTGAATCTCCGTCTATGTTAATATTATAATATTGTCCATCGATAGCGTCATCAAAAGTGATTGTTCCGCTATTTTTTGCAGTCAAATTTAAATTGAGAGGAGCATCTTCGGCACCTTCCATATAAATAGCATTGCTTTCGCCGTTTACTGTATTGCCTTGAAATAATGAAGTGCCGTTATCAGCAGTAATGGTTATATCTTTAGTAGAATATATAGCTCCGCCTTTTGATTCTTCATTACCTTCTGCCGAGTTATTGATAAAGCTTGAGTTTAAGATGTTTTCTAAAGTGGTTTTATTATAAATCGCACCGCCTTGAGCATATCCGTTTTCACTTATAGCTTTATTATTTTCAAAGTTTCCTTGTAAAGTGCCAAAAGTAGAATTTTCATTTCCATAATTATTTACCAAAGCACCACCGACAGCGTTTCCATCGGTAGTTTTAGCGTAGTTATCGGTAAAATCTCCTTTTAGTTCTTCAACTGTTCCCCAGTTCATTATAGCACCACCACTGGAATTTTTTGTTATAGTTACTGCGTGATTATTTTTAAAATCACCATCAATTTTATTAATTATACCATTTTGGTTATTATTGAGAGCTCCTCCTGATGTAGCACCATTTACACTTTGAATATAGTTATTGGTAAAATTTCCGTTTATTACACTGATTGTGGAATACGTATTTTGTATAGCACCTCCTTGTGCTGCTCCATCAACGGATTTAACATAGTTGCCGTCAAAGTCAGCATCAATTTTTCCTATTTCTGCGCGATAATTAGTGTTGCCGATGTTTCTGATAGCTCCGGCATAAGCAGATGATACTCCTTTAGTATTTTCTGCGTGGTTGTTGACAAATTTTCCGCTGATGCTGCCGATATATCCACTATTAGTTAGAGCACCGCCATAAGCCCCAATATATCCGCTTTCATCTCGTCCGCCTTGAGCATAGTTGCCTTGAAATAAGACGTTTTCCATTCTGCCAATATAAGCACTCCCGTTTTCATCTTGTCCTCCTGTCGAGACAGCTCCGCCATATGCCATACCATTTAAA
>JAFTWG010000012.1 GCA_017465405.1 Alphaproteobacteria bacterium | reverse complement strand
TTTGAATAAGACAGTATATGTCACCCCGAGTTTAGGAGTGTTCTATACCCAAGTCAGCTATGATGATGCAAGCGATAACTATGGCAAAACGGTAGAATATAACGACTTGAAACAAGTTGAATTAGAAGCCGGCTTGAAGTTAAGCAAAGCTGTATATACCGACAATGGAGCCGCCAGCATTTATGTAAAACCAAGTATAGTTCAAACACTTGTAGACGGCGATGAAGTCACAATAACCGAAATCGGCAAAGTTGACACCATAGACGATGAAACCTTGGGTAGAATTGAAATCGGAGGTAACTATGGTTTCAATGACAACTGGTCCGCATACGGTTGGGCTAACTATACCTTTGGTTCAGATTATGAGGCAACATCAGTCGGTGCCGGTGTAAACTACGCTTGGTAAACTCGTATAACGGGTAACTAATACATAAAAAGAGAGATTTTTCTTATTATTTCCCACGTTCTCCAAGTTTATAGTAAAAGCCAGTTCTATGGTCATCTAACAACAAAAGGAGGCAAGTAAAAACTTGCCTCTTTTTGTCATTGCGAGCGACGAAGTCTTGCGAAGCAATCCAGAATAAAAAAGCATATTTTTTTAACTGGATTGCCACGAAAATTAAAAATTTTCTCGCAATGACAGTGTAGAAATGAAATTACCACGTCGCTTTCGCTCCTCGTAATGACAGAAAAAATTGTTATTGCGAGCTGACGCCAGTCCTTGCGAAGCAATCCGGAAACATTATGCCTTAACCTAAAGTTCTTCGCAAAAACAGAGTTATGTATATCGTTAATGTTTATTGTAATTACAAGGCAAAGGCCATTATTCTTTTTGTTAATAAAAATCATAAAAAAGTGCAATTTTCATTATATTCATATATTTTATTATCAAAGATGTGAAACTTTATGGAGAATGACAATGAATTTATGTCGTAAATTGTTTTTATTAACCGGTTTTATTTTAGCGTTCAGTGCTTGTAAAGATAATAATACAAATCAAACGGCACAAACTACACCGCAAAATGTCAGCGTTATTGAGTTGTCGCCACAAAATATTCCTTTGAGTTTTGAATTTTCTGCTCGTGCTCAAGGTTCAAAAGAAACAGAAGTTCGTGCTCGTGTCAGCGGAATTTTGTTAAAACGCAACTATGTTGAAGGTTCAAAAGTTGAAGAAGGTAGTGTTTTGTTTGAAATTGATCCTGATCAATATAAAGTTGCTTTAGATCAGGCAAAAGCCCAATTAGCTCAAGCTAAGGCTCAGTTTATAAATGCCGAAACGCAATGGAAACGTACAGACGAACTCCATAAACAAGGTTTTGCCAGTGATAAAGCTTTGGATGAAGCCAGAGCAACCATGGATTCTTTAGCTGCATCTAAAGAGTTGGCTCAAGCTGCCGTTGAAGCTGCTCAGCTCAATTTTGATTATACAACGGTTAAGGCTCCGATTAGCGGAATTACAAGTATGGAAGCTCAATCTGAAGGAAGTTTGATTTCTACAACCGGATTATTGACCAAAATTGTTCAAGTTGATCCTATTTATGTTATTTTTTCTGCTTCCGAAAATGAAATTATGTCGTTGCGTGACATGACAGAAAGAGGACTTATTCGCAATCCTGAAAATAAGGCAGAAATTGTTGCTAAAGTAAGATTTGGTGACGATACTATGTATAATCAAAACGGAACAATCAATTTTATTAATCCTACTATTGATGAAAGTACCGGAACAATCAAACTTCGTGCCGTATTTCCGAACGAAGAAGGAAAAGTCCGTCCGGGACAATTTTTACGTTTGGTTATGGAGGGTTTGACTCGTATTGATGCTTTAACTGTTCCGCAAGAAGCTGTTATGCAAGAAGCAAACGGCTCTTATGTGTATCGTGTAGGCGAAAATAATGTGCTGGAAAGCGTGTCCGTAAAAACCGGACTTACAACTCCGAATGGTGAGTGGATTATTGATGAAGGACTTAAAGCCGGAGACAAAGTGGTGGTTGCCGGATTGCTCAAGCTTCGCCCCGGTATGAATGTTAATCCGGTTGTTGCCGAAAAATAGAGAGGATATAAGATGTTTTCAAAATTTTTTATTGAAAGACCGATTTTTTCTACGGTAATTTCTTTGGTTATTGTTCTAGCCGGACTTGTTTCTATGAAAGCATTACCGGTTGAACAATATCCGAATATTGTGCCGACAGAAATTCAAATTTCGGCAATTTACCCCGGAGCGACGGCTGAAGTTTTGGCCGATACGGTTGCCGCTCCGATTGAACAAGAATTAAACGGCGTTAAAAATATGATTTATATGTATTCAAACGCCACATCAAGCGGCTATTTGACAATCGGTGCCGTTTTTGAAATCGGAACCGATCCCGATCAAGCTACCATTGATGTTAATAACAAAGTTCAAGCGGCAACTTCAAAACTTCCGAGCGAAGTTACAAAAATGGGGGTAACCGTTGAACAAAAATCAAACTCAATTCTTCAGGTTGTTGCAATGCGCTCAACTTCTGAAAAATATGATTCGGTATATGTGGCAAACTATGCTTTGTTGAATGTGTTAGATGAAATTAAGCGTATTAAAGGTGTAGGTAGTGCCTCTTTATTTGCTTCACAAGACTATTCAATGCGCATTTGGTTGAGTCCGGACCGATTGGCCGACTATAATATGACACCGCAAGATGTTATTGCAGCCATTCAAGAGCAAAACTCTCAATTTGCTGCCGGACAATTCGGACAAGAGCCGATGGACGAGTATCAGCCATATACTTATTCAGTAAATACTAAAGGTCGTTTGGTAGATGAGAAAGAATTTGGTGAAATTATTCTTCGTACAGATGATAAGGGCGGTATCTTGCGTCTTAAAGATGTTGCTCGTATTGAATTAGGTGCCCAAGATTATAGTGTAACATCTACTTTTAACGGGGAAGAGGCCGTTGCTTTTGCTATTTATTTGCAACCGGGAGCAAATGCTCTTGAAACGGCGGAAGCAGTTAATAACAAAATGAAAGAGTTATCTAAAAACTTCCCCGAAGGTGTAACCTATGAAATTCCGTATGACACAACTTTATTCGTAAATGTGTCTATTCACGAGGTTATTCATACCTTTTTTGAAGCGGTAGTTTTGGTTATTATCGTTGTTTATTTGTTCTTGCAAAGTATGAGAGCTACAATTATTCCGATTTTGGCGGTTCCCGTTTCGATTGTGGGGGCTTTTGCCGGAATGTATTTGTTGGGATTTTCAATCAATCTGCTCACATTATTCGGTCTTATTTTAGCAATCGGTATTGTGGTGGACGATGCGATTATTGTGCTGGAGAACGTTGAACGTTTGATGCACGATGAAAAATTATCGCCTAAAGAAGCAGCAATAAAAGCTATGCAAGAAGTGTCGGGACCGGTGGTTGCGGTTGCGTTGGTGCTTTCATCGGTGTTTTTACCTATTGCCTTTTTGGGCGGTATGACCGGTGTTATGTATAAGCAGTTTTCGGTAACTATTGCTGTTTCCGTGCTTATTTCCGCTCTTGTGGCTTTAACTTTGACACCGTCGCTTTGCGCCTTGATTATCAAAGATGAACATAAAGAACCGAAAGGATTTTTCCGTTGGTTTAATATATTCTTCGATAAAGTAACCGATTGGTATATTGCCGGTGTGAAATTTTGCTTAAACTATCGCAAAATAACAATGTTGGGTTTTGCCGGTGTATGTGCTGCAATCGTTATGCTATTTAAAATTGTTCCGGGCGGATTGGTGCCTAACGAAGACTTAGGTAATCTTTTGATGGCTTATAGTATGCCTGAAGCTTCGTCTTTATCTCGTACCGAAAAACTGACCGATACGGTTAGTAAAGCTATTATGAAAAATCCGGATGTAGTTGATGTATTGACAATTAATGGCTTTAATATGTTATCTTCAAGTCAAAACACATATTCGGGTATAAGCTTTATTATCTTGAAAGACTGGGAAGAGAGAAAACTTGTTTCTCAATCAGCAGATAGTTTATCTAAAGTGTTTAGCGGAATAGGTATGAGCCAACCTGAAGGTGTCGGTGCTGCATTTTCTATGCCTCCGATTACCGGTATGAGTATGACCGGAGGTTTTGAAGGATATATCCAAAATCGTTCAGGTAAAACTTCGCAAGAACTGATGGCTAAAACTCAAGAGTTTATTAATGAGGCTTCAAAAAGACCGGAATTGGCAAATGTAAAAACTACATTTTCGGTTAGCACTCCGCAATATCGCATTGACTTAGACCGAGAAAAAGCTCGAGTTATGAATGTGCCGATTAATGCCGTATATACGGTTATGCAATCAACATTCGGAAGTTTATATGTAAATGACTTTACTTATATGGGGCGTAACTTCCGTGTTAGTGTTCAGTCAGAAGCTAAATTCCGTCGCACTCCCGATGATTTGCGTTATGTCTATGTTAAATCAAATGACGGTAAACTTGTTCCGTTGTCAACGTTGATTAATGTGGAAAGAGTGACAGGACCGGAGTTGGTTAACCGTTTCAATATTTTCCCTGCTGCGAAAATTATGGGTGACCCTGCGGTCGGATATTCTTCGGGTCAAGCAATTACCGCAATGGAAGAAGTTGCAGAAAAGGTATTAGGCAGTGACTATAGCTTGTCTTGGATCGGTTCCGCATATCAGGAAAAATTAGCCGGTGGTGCTTCTTCACAGGCATTTGCTTTTGGTTTGATTATGATATTCTTGATTTTGGCGGCTCAATATGAAAAATGGTCTTTACCGATGGTAGTTATTCTTTCGGTTCCGTTTGCCGTATTGGGAGCTTTAATAGCAGTTTATTTGCGGGGTATTCAAAACGATTTGTATTTCCAAGTCGGTTTGGTTACTTTGATAGGTTTGGCTGCCAAAAACGCAATTTTGATTGTGGAATTTGCGGTGGTAAAAGTTGAAGAAGGCTTAAGCTATGCAAATGCCGCTATTGAAGCTGCAAAACTTCGTTTCCGTCCGATTGTTATGACTTCTTTGGCCTTTACTTTCGGTGTATTGCCTTTGGCAATTTCTACCGGAGCAGGCGCAGGAAGCCGTCACTCTATCGGAACCGGAATGATTGGCGGTATGATTTTATCAACTTTCGTAGCAACATTGTTTGTGCCGATGTTCTTTGCAATAATCGGAGAGATGTTTGATAAAAAACATAAAATCAAAGAACAATAAAAACCAAAGGCGTCTCCAAGGAGACGCCTTTTTTAGATTATGCAACTGCCTTTGCAGGCTTAGGTTGCTCCTCCGGTTTTATGTAAGGAATAAGTTTTATGCCTATTCCAAGTCGAAGTGATAATGAATACCACATCACAACAACAAGGAAAGAAAGACATTTTCGCTTAATTTGCACCAAGCTTTCTTTATCCTCTAATTTCTCGCAAATTGCTACACCGGCAACAAATATTGCGAATACGAGGATGCAGAATAATGCTTCGACTTCTTCAAACAGAGTTTGAATTGTCGGTTCACCAAATTTTATGGTAAATGCTTCTGCAGCCTGTGGCGATAACATTAGCGGTGTATCGTAATTTTGCGAATTATGACCTAAGATGATCATTATCACTGCAAAAACGATACCAGCTATAATCGCCGGTTTTTTAGTTTTTTTGCCGGTCAGGCAGTAAGATAAAATTACTGCCCCGACCAAAGCAGAGATAACAATCATCATCATGGTCATAAAATTAAAACATAAAACTGCCACCCAATCCTGCATAAGGAGAAAGCACATTACTGTACTTCAAACCAGCCTCAGCAAAAAGAGTAGCCTTACCCTTGGTAAGTCCGGTCACAAGGTGAATGCCCTGAACTGCACGCTTAGCCCAAGCAGAAGCAGAAACAGATAACATTCCGTCACCAACCGCAATATTATTGCGAGCATAAGACAGAATAACGTTACTGTTTTCAGTTCCGAGCTTGTTGCCGGTTACGGTAATATGGTTATTACCGGCGACAACCTTGGCAGCAGCAAAACCGGAAACAAACTGACCGAAGTCAGCACCACCGGTAAGACGCAACCACTTGCATACAGGCACCTCAGTATAAGCATACCAGTTACCGTCATTGAAACGATAAAAACTGCTACCTCCCTGATGACCGAAACCGAAAGTAAAATACTTATGAGTCAAACCCAACTGCATAGCATTTGATACACCTGCACCTTCACCCATAATAATACAGTAGTTACTGTACTGAGGGTCAATCATAGGAGTAACTATGGTTGAGCGCTTGAAATTACCCATTCGGTACTCAAGGTTAAGGTTATCCCAGTTATAGCCCGCCTTGGCATAAAGTACCGGAGTACAAACGCCAAACTCGGTTGAGATACAACCCACCATATTTCCGCCAATGTAAAAACGGTCATAATAGCGAGTGTGTGCACCGACTAGAGCTACTTGGAAAAGCTGCTGCTCGGTAGTAGCATTTGCTGAAACCGAACCGCTGAGAGAAGTCTCAGTTTTGCTCTTCTCGTTCAGCTCTTTTAGGTTAAAACCACCGTCACCGGCAGTAAACATGTTGTTATCTCCACCTTTAGGAGCAATAACAGCGATAACGACAAGGATAGCAATCGCAACGATTGCGTAGAATAAGTTTTTCTTGTTCATGTATGTAATAAAATTAAAAATTATCTAAATAAGTTTTTGTAGTCTCAGTTTATCTTATTTTGTCTAATGTGTCAATATGGTTATGTGCTTGACATTTGTTCGTGTAGATATATGTAATATATTTTATAAATGTATATGGAGAATCAAATGGAACATTGTCATCATCACCACCACGAAGTAAGCCATAAAACCGTAAAATATTTATTGGTGTCATTTATTATCAATATAGTTTTAAGTATTGTTGAAATAGTAGGCGGTATAATATCCGGAAGTATGGCTCTAATCGGTGATGCTTTACATAATACATCAGATGCTTTTTCCATATTAATAGCGGTTATTGCTTTCAAAATAGGGCATAAAAAAGCTGATAATAAATATACTTTCGGTTTTAGACGAGCAGAAATAATCGGAGGTTATACCAATCTTATTTTGTTGTTTGTTGCCGGAGTTTATTTGGCGGTTGAGGGAATTGAAAGACTGATAAATCCTCAAACAATAAATGGTAGTATCATTATTTGGGTTTCAGTTGTTGCTTTGATAATTGATGGTATAACCGCAAAGCTTTCTCATCACGGAGCCGGACATAATACTAATATGCGTATGGTATTTTTGCACAATTTGGCCGATGCTTTGGGTTCGGTTGGAGTTATAATATCCGGATTGTTTGTGCTTTATTTTGACATATATTGGGTAGACGGTGTTGTTGCCTTAATTATAGCGGTATATATGATTTATCAATCAATTTTGACTTTTCCGAAAGTTGTAAATATTTTGATGAATGCCGTTCCCGATAATATTAATATAGATGAAGTAAAAGAAGAAATATTGAGTATTGACGGTGTTTGTGATGTTCATCATTTGCATATATGGAGTGTTAATGAACATGACGTTTCCATGGAGTGTCATATTGTAGCGCAAGATATTGATATTATTCATAAAGTTACTCATTTGTTAGAAGAAAAATTTGCCATTGAACATTGTAATATTCAGGTCGAACATGATCAATGTTGTAAAAAATGTGAGTTATAAAAAAATCCTCAATGGTTTGAGCCATTGAGGATTTTTAGTAGATTTACTAACATCAGCTTAGAGATTGGATAGTTCAAAGTTGAGATTTCTGTGAGCTTGTTCTTCGAAACGATTATAAAAGAACGAGGTGTGGAAAATTTGCTTGCTATCGGCAAATTTTTCAAGAACTTTTTTCCTTTCGGGGATATAAACCTCGTCAGGATATACGGCATATTCTTTACGAATAGCGGTATTGTAGTTTTTCCATACACGTTTTTCAAACGTTCCGAAAATGCTCAAATCAAGGTCTGCAATCAAAGCATAGTCGTTGTTCAGCCTGTCTCCGCTGTGAGTAGTTGCCATAACCAAACCACGAGCGAGTTCTACGGAAATTGTGTCATCAAGGTCGTTGCGCATATCAAAGATAACACCGGCAGAAGCCATTTCGTTAGAATATGGTAACGGCATACGCCCGTTATCATTAACTTCCGTTTTGGTAATCGAAGAATTGTCTCCATGGTCGGTATTATATACATAATCGTGCATAAAAATTGCCAAGATAAGCTCTTTATAATTGCTGAAATCTGTACAATTTGTGTTTTGCGACAGATAAATTTGCAACATATTGAGCATATATGCAATATGCGATAGATTATGATATGGGCGACCATGGTAGGCTTTTACCAAATCTTTCCAATGGCAATTAGCGTCGCTTTCCTTTTTGAACAGTGTCAACCACAATTTGCGAAGATATACTTCGCACATGGCCTCGTGGACATTAGCAGGAACACAACGTGCAGCAGCGATGTATTGGTGCAGTTCGAACAGTTTTTTTACGGCTGTTGATGACACACTTGCCATAAACACATCATCGGAATGGTAGAATTTTGTTTCGAGCTTAAAGCCTCGAATTTTTGCCAAATATTGGTTCATTACCAACAAATTCTTTTCATTTGCCATATCATCCGTTCCGGGACGGATTCCACGAATCAGCACATTGGCATCATAAGCCATTGCAACGTCAACGGTCATACAGCCATCAGAAATAACTAAAATTCTCTCTCGCTCAGGTAAGTCTTTGATAGCTTCCTTAATCAGACTAACACGTTCTTCGACCGGAAACAAAGCTTTCTTGTCGCTGTTGTTACCAACATTAACAATAAGTGTTTCATACGCTCTCGCGGCTCTCTTGATTATATCAAGATGACCTTCAGTAACAGGATCAAAAGATCCGCAAAAAATTGCTCTCATAGAAAATAATATTTAAAATGTTAATAATTATCAAAAACTATTCTATTTCTATCACAAATAGAGAATTTTGTCTATTAAAATAATCCGGTTATTTTGCCACTTTCATCAATATCAATCTTTTCGGCAGCCGGATGTGCAGGAAGCCCCGGCATAGTCATAATATTGCCGGCTAAAACAACCACAAATCCTGCTCCGGCAGACAGACGAACATCTTTTACTTCGAACAAGTGACCTTGCGGTGCACCGATAAGTTTGGCATCGGCAGAAATAGAGTTTTGAGTTTTAGCAATACAAATAGGCAAGTTTGAATATCCGTTTTGTTCAAATTCTGCCAGTTTTGTAGTTGCAATTTCGCTATATTCAATTTTTCCGGCACGATAGATTTCTTTAGCGACGATTTCTATTTTTTGTTTTAGAGATTTGGCTAAGTCGTATATCGGTGCATAGCTATTGGGTTTTGCGGTTAACTCTACAACTTTTTGCGCCAAATCTTTTGCACCCTCTCCACCGTGTTCCCATGCTGATACCATAATTGCATCAACACCGTTTTGACGGCATAATTCTTCCACGGTATTTATTTCATCGGCACTATCTGTTACAAAGCGATTGATTGCAACAACAATCGGCAAACCGTATTTCTGCATATTTTCGATATGTGTTTTCAGATTGGCAAAACCTTCTTTTACCGCTAAAACATTTTCTTCTTTAAGATTGTCTTTAGCAACACCTCCGTGCATTTTCAAAGCTCTGATTGTGGCAACAATAACAGCGGCATCAGGTTTCAAGTTTGCTATTCGACATTTTATATCCAAGAATTTTTCTGCCCCCAAATCTGCTCCGAAACCGGCCTCGGTAACAACATAATCGGCAAGTTTGAGAGCGGTTTTTGTAGCAATAATACTATTACAACCGTGAGCAATATTGGCAAAAGGTCCACCATGAACAAGAGCCGGTGTTTTTTCTAATGTTTGAACAATGTTGGGTTTTATGGCATCTTTTAACAATGCCGTCATTGCACCATGAGCATTAATTTCTCCGGCTGTAACATAGCGCCCGTCAAAAGTTTTACCGATAACAATTTTTTTTATGCGATTTTTTAAATCGTTCAAATTTTCTGCTAAGCAAAAAATAGCCATAATTTCACTGGCAACACTAATATCAAAATGGTCACCACGAGGTGTGCCGTTAACTGCTGAACCTAATCCTATTTGTATTTCCCTTAATGCACGGTCGTTTAAATCGAGACAGCGATTCCAACGAATTTCATTCGGATTTAGTCCTAAAATATTACCTTGTTTTATGTGATTATCAATCATAGCGGCAAGCAAATTATTGGCAGACGTAATAGCATGAATATCTCCGGTAAAGTGGAGATTGATTTCTTCCATCGGTACAATTTGAGCATATCCGCCGCCGGTAGCTCCGCCTTTTAGTCCGAAACATGGCCCCATAGACGGTTCACGCAAAGCTAAAACAGATTTTTTTCCAATCTTTTGCAGACCGTCGGCAAGACCGATTGAAATGGTTGATTTTCCTTCTCCGGCAGGAGTAGGAGTAAGGGCGGTTACTAAAATGAGTTTGCCGGAGGATTTTTTAGAGGCAAGTCTATTTATGGTATCAAAAGATAATTTGGCTTTATATTTTCCGTAAAGTTCCAAATCATCTTGGGTAAGTTCAAGTTTTTCTGCAATTTTATCAATTGCTTCCGGTTTGTTGTTTTGAGATATTTCTATGTCAGAGAGCATCAATAATCCTCCGTAATTTATTTGATTACGTTCATTATTGATATATTTTGTGAAAATGCAATATTAAAACCGAAGTTTTGCAAGCTTTTAAGAGTTTTGCGAACTTCTTTGTGTCATTCTGGCATAAAGAATATCAATTTTTCTCGGAGTTGTTGTACTCTGTTGTGTTTCTTGTGTTTGTTCGGTAGACGGTTTTTGTCGTTCTCGTGCACTTGTTAGTGCCTGCTTTGTTATCATAGATCTTAAATCGGTATCATATCCTAAATATGCAGAAGTATATTCAGCTCCACTCTGCTGCATACATTCACGCATAATTTCGCTTTTGTGCAAATCAAAAGTATTTATTCTGGGTTTTGAGCACATTTCTTGAAATTCGGTCAGTTGTTCGTGAGTAAAGTCGGGTTCGCGAGTTATTTCAAAAGTCATGCGAAGCAGGTCCGTATCGTTTTTCCCTTGTAATAATTCAGGATTTTTTGCGTATTGTTCCAGTTGTTTGTATGTGTTAGGCATTAAATATGTCATTGTGCCTTTTTTGACTTCTCTAGCCATATTACTATCTGAATTTTGGGTTGCAGCTTTTTGAAAATTCTCAATAGTATATTTAGATTTTGAACGGGCAAAATTATATACCTCCCACATTGTTTCAGCGTGTTCAGGATGTTCTTTCATCACTCGCAATAAAGCAAAAGTATCACATTTTCTCTCGTCATCTGTTCCTAAAGCAGCATGTACGGCTTCGTGATATAAACCTCGTTTTAAGGTCATTTCCTTAAAAACTTCAGAAGGAATTGCATCTACTTTATCCATAATTTCTTTAGGTAATCCTTTTGCACTTTTAGGGAGTTTTTCAGAACTATCCGGAAGGCAAATTATTTGTGCATTTCCAATGTGGCGACTTATGTAGTTAGTGTTAGATTTAGCTCCGTTATATATTACATCAGCATAAAATGCTTCACGGCTAACAGGATTCCCATTATCGTAGAACAAAGTGTTTCCCATGCTTTCCGGAGAGATTTCTACTCCATTTTGTTTCAACAAATCAACGACCTTTTGGGCCCTAAGTTTTGTTTGCTCTGCTTCCGGAAGTGTTGAAATTGTTTCACTATGTGTCTCAAATTCATGAGCATTTGCTAATACTATGTTATCACATACAGGATTGTCGGCATCTCGTTGCATTGTTCCCGCATTGTATAGCGGGTCTTCAATAGTTTGGGGCAAGGTATCTTTGCAAGACAAATATGTTTGCCGCAATTGGCGAGCAAAATCTTGGTGCTTGGCAATGAAATCATCATATACTTGACTTAAATCATCTTGCATATACATTCTCCTTGCCCCTTATTATAAAATAATTTTTGTCTAAAGTCAAAAGTATTATTGGTCTATTTTTCGGCTTAAGAAAATCAAATATGCGATACCGCAAAGCATTACGGCAATATTTCCCATTTGACTTTGAACCATATCGGAAACAAAGCCCATAATCAGCGGAAATACGGTTCCGCCGAAAACGCCCATGACCATCAAACCGGAAACTTCGTTTTTCTTGGTGGGCATAATTTGCATTGCCTGTGCAAAAACAATCGGAAAAATATTGGCGTTTCCGTATCCGATGAAAGCGATGCAGGTATAAAGAGCTGTTTTACTATCAAATAAAAACAGTCCTAACATTGCACAAAACATCATAACTACGCTTATGCTGAAAAATTTGCGAGTAGACATTTTGGTTAATAAATATGAGCCTGACAATGACCCGATAGTTCTGAACAGAAAATATATACTGGTTGCAATACCAGCAGTTTCGAGAGGAATCGTCAGTTTTTGCATCATTATTTTAGGAATGGATACATTGCTTCCGACATCAATGCCGACATGGCATATAATTCCCAAAAAGCATAACAAAATCGGAAGTTTTCCCAAAAGTGAAAAACATTCTCTAAAACTTGCCGGTTGTCCGATTTCATCTTCTTCAATTTGTTCTCTTGACAGCATAAAAATTGCAATTAAAGAAACAATTAAAAAGAAAGGAAATAAAATTTGCCATGTTCCGAATTGTATCATACTCCAACCGGCTAAAATCGGAGCAACAAAAGAAGCGCAAGCCTTTACAAATTGTCCGAAAGTCAATGCGCTTGAAAGCCTTTCTTTGCTGACAATATTTGATAATAGCGGGTTTAGAGATACCTGCATTATGGTATTACCGATACCCAATAGCGAAAACGAAAGTAAAATAATGAAAAGATTATATCCCAAAAAAGGAATCGCCAAGGCTACAACCGTAATCCACAAACTTAAAATAACGGTTTTTCGGCGTCCGATTTTGTTCATTAATATTCCGGTCGGAACCGAAAAAATTAAAAACCAAAAAAATACCATGGAAGTAAATAAGTTTGCGATAGTATCCGACAGCATAAAGTCCTGTTTTACATAGTTGGTTGCAATGCCCACAAAATCAACAGCGCCCATTGCAAAAAAAGTTACCATAATCGGTAACAGTCTTAAAATGGTATTACTCATAATCTGTCTCCTATTAAATTGGTATAAATAGATTATGATTTACAGATAGCTATTTTTTAGCAAAATCCAAGTTGTAAGAAGATTTTTAATGTCTGTAATAGGGGAGTTTTATCGGCATTTTTACATTGCGACTTTTTTCGCCACCTTCGATGGCTTGTAATATATCTTGACAGTCATCATAAAAAGGAGTGTCAACATATTTTTCTAAAGCATTTTTTATGCAATCCAGTTTGAAATTATCACTATTTGCGGTTGCTTTATAAACTTTATTAATTGCATATTTGCGGCAAATTTCTTTACCTTTAGAATCGGTTGTTCCGGTGAGTTCGTTCACTTTTCGATTTGTTTTTATGCGATGGTTTTGATATTGTTGAGTTATATCAATATGTTTTATACTGTGTTCTCTTACCAATCTTTCATATAAAATGTTGATGTAGGTGGAACGATATGATAATTTTTTGAGTAAATCGTCATTTTTATATTCGAAAGCCCATTTGTTAAGAGAGAATATTTCTTTGCCTATTTTTTCGTTTTGAGTTTGTTTGATTATATCGGGCATAAGCTGATACATTTTTTGCAATTTCGGATTATGACTTTCACAGTTTGCAAAGTTTTCTTTTAGTTGTTCAATATCTTTTGTACTAAAGTCGGTTGTCTTAATTTTTTCCAATATAAAATTTTGATATCTTTTAATAAAACTGTCTGGAATACGGGAAGTGAAATCCTCGTTAACCTTGTCAATAATTTTAATTATTTTGGACAGGGAATTGATATCGGTACGATAAGAAGAAGCTTTTATCTCGTCAAAAAGTTCTTGTTCCTGAGATGGCGATTTTCGCCACATTAACATATTTATCGGATAAAAACTTATATAATCATCTTTCGGTGATAACTTGGCAAATACGGTTACAAGTTTTTCAAATCCTTTATTATCAATTTTTTGACCGGATAAAACATAGTTTTCCATTGTATGATACGCTTCGGCATAATCATATACACTATCAACATTGATAAACAGGTCTTCAAATTCTTGAACCGTATTTGCCTTGTTATCAGTCATTTTTTAATATCCGTTATAAGGTATTACGCGAGCTCTTGAAGAACCGTCTCCATAAAGAACCATGCAACGTTGTCCGTTAGCGAGTAATACATCGTTGCCTTGAGTTACGGTAACAATTCCGCCGTTGTCAAGTTGAACAACATATTCATATCCGCCTTGGCTGGAAAGACTTCCTTGTGCCAAATTACCGGCTGCACCGCCTAACAAAGCACCTGCTGTTCCACCGATTAAAGCGGCAGTGTTACCTTTTCCTACTTGGGAGCCGGCAATACCTCCGGCGATTGCACCGATAGCGGTTCCGCCGGATTTGTTACTGTCACGAACGGTAATGCTGCGAACAGAAATTATGGTTCCTTTGAGAGCTTTGGTTACAGAACCTACCGAAGCAGAATCGTATTGGTTTGCTCCGATGTCAGCTGCACAAGCACTCATTAACATTAAGGCCGGAATTGCTAAAATTAATGCTATTTTTTTCATTTTTTGCTCCTTTATTGAAATATTATTAAAAACATATTAGCAATAGTTCATTTTTTGTCAATGCTGTACTGGACAATTAAAAATAACTGTTATAATATCGCAGTCGGTAAAATTTTTAAAATAAATAGGAAAAGGCTAAAATGTTAAAAAGAACAAAAATTGTAAAACTTCTAAAGTCGGATACTACACTTGACGAAGTATTGGTAAAAGGTTGGGTTAAAACCCGTCGAGATTCAAAAGATTTTATGTTTATTGAACTTAATGACGGATCTTGTTTGAAGAATATTCAAATTATTGCCAATAACAATTTAGCCAATTATGACGATTTGAAAAAATTGACAACAGGTTCTTCTTTAGCGGTTAAAGGTGCGTTAATCGAATCTTTGGGCGGAAACCAAAAATATGAAATTAAAGCAGAAGAAATTGAAATTTATGATATTGCTAATGAAGATTTTCCTTTGCAAAAGAAAAAACATACAGATGAATATTTACGTACAATAGCTCATTTGCGTCCGCGTACAAACAAATATGGTGCAGCTTTCCGTATTCGTTCGGAATTGTCTTATGCTATTCACAAATTTTTTAACGAAAAAGGTTTTCGTTATGTACATACCCCGATTATTACGGCATCGGATTGCGAAGGTGCCGGAGAAATGTTTCAGGTTACAACTCTCGATTTGAACAATGTACCGAAAACAAAGGACGGAAAAGTAGATTATTCTCAAGACTTTTTCGGTAAAGAAGCAAGACTTACCGTATCAGGTCAACTAAACGGTGAAATGTATGCGATGGCTCTCGGTGATATTTATACTTTCGGACCTACTTTCCGTGCCGAGAACTCTAATACAACTCGTCATGCTGCCGAATTTTGGATGATTGAACCGGAAATGGCTTTCGCTGATATTTATGATGATATGGATTTGGCGGAAGATATGGTAAGATATTGTGTAAAGCATGTTGTTGAGAATTGTGCGGAAGATATTGAGTTGTTCAACAAATTTGTTGCTCCGGGATTGAGAGACACTTTGGATTCGATTATAAATCAACCATTTGCACGCATTACATATAGTGAAGCAATTGAGATTATGCAAAAGTCCGGAGAAACTTTTGAATATAAACCGGAATATGGTGTCGATATGCAGACCGAACACGAACGTTTCTTGGCAGAAAAACATTTTAAACGTCCGGTAATTGTTAGAGATTATCCGAAAGAAATTAAAGCATTTTATATGCGTATGAACGATGACAACAAGACAGTTGCCGCAATGGATGTTTTAGTTCCCGGTATTGGTGAACTTATCGGAGGCTCACAACGTGAAGAAAGATATGACAGATTGGTTGCACGTATTGAAGAAATGGGAATGAAGGAAGAAGACTATTCTTGGTATTTGGATTCTCGTCGTTATGGTTCCGTTCCTCACGCCGGTTTCGGTTTGGGATTTGAACGTATGATGTTGCTTTTGACCGGAATCGGAAATATTCGTGATGTTATTCCGTTCCCGAGAACACCTAAATCTGTTAATTTCTAGGAGAAAATGTATGAAATATCTGTTATTGGCGGTTATGTCTTTGCTTTCGTTCAATGTTTTTGCTTCAGAAACTGTTGAGCAAGAAGAAACAATTATGATAATAGAAGCACCGCAAACCGCCGATGAACAGAAAAGTGAGGATTTTCCTACTTGCGATAATGAAAAGTTGATTGATATCGTGCGTGAACATGTAAAATCTCATCTTGATAAAGAGACTTCCGGTTCAATAATGGATATTCGTAAACGCCGACTGGTGCTTAAGAATATTAATTCATATACCGAAGTTCCCGTAAGTACTTTTGACAGCAAGGAAAACTTTTTGGTTGCTAATGAAATCGTGATGAACAAAATTAATCGTGATATTAAAGAAAGCGATATGCGTCTTTGTGTCGGAGAAGGCAAAAAACCGATTTATTTGTTGATATATCCTGAAGATTTTCGTTATGTCGTGCAAATTATAAATTTTGTTCCGCCGGTGGATGGAAAAAACAATTTCTCGGTATGGTATGTGCCTGATGTTAAACAATATGAAAGTTTGAACGAAGCAAATTAATTTTGGGGTTGAAATTTGTTTTTTATGTAATATAATTTTCTATTGTGTGAAAAATGAAAGTAGGTTGATTTATTTTGAGTAGCGGATCTTCGATAGTAGTAGTTAAACCATCTTCCAATTTACCTTTGGTAATTGATAATAACGGGTTGGTGGCATATTTTGAAAGAATTAAATCTTTTCCGGTTTTATCCGAAGAAGAAGAAGTTGCTCTTATCAACGATTTTAAGCAAAATAATAATTTGGAAGCCGCTCATCGTTTGGTCGTGTCACACTTGCGTTTGGCTGCTAAAATTGCATTAACCTATCGTCGTTACGGGTTGCCTTTGGCTGATATTATTTCTGAAGCTAATATCGGTCTTATGCAGGCTGTTAAGAAATTTGATTTATCTAAAAAAGTTCGTCTTTCAACTTATGCAATTTGGTGGATTAAAGCTTCTATCAATGACTTTATTTTGCGCTCTTGGTCTTTGGTGAAAATCGGAACGGTTGCCGCACAGAAAAAGTTATTTTATAACTTGAACCGTATAAAGGCTCGTTTAGGTATATATGAAAACAAAGAGTTAGAACCGACAGTTGTAAAACAAATTGCTACAGAACTGGTTGTAGAAGAACAAGAAGTTATCGAAATGAATCGTCGTTTGAGCGGTGATACATCATTAAATGTTACAATCGGTGATGATGAGGATAGAGAAAGACAAGATTTGTTGGTAGACAGCCGACAAAATGTTGAAGAAGCGTTGGCCAGAAAACAAGAAGCCAAATATAAACATCAGGTTTTGATGTCTTGTCTTAATAGGTTACCGGAACGTGAAGCTTATATTGTGAAAAATCGTATGTTAACCGATGAGCCGATGACATTAGAGGATATCGGAACAAAGTATGAAATCAGCCGTGAACGTGTTCGCCAAATAGAAAAGAAAGCCTTTGAACATTTGGCAGAATTAGTAAAACAAGAAGTAGCCTAATCAACAGGAGCGTAAATGTCTGAGGAAAATGAAGAAAAAGCCGTTGCTACATTTGATTTTGAAGGACAAATGGAGGAAACAGACGTGCGCGGATATGATTATAAAAATATTTTTTCTCCAGTGGAATCCATTGATGATATGCCAAAACGGATGGAAGATAGAATTAAAAAAGTAAGAAAAATTCGCAAGAATAAAATTTTCAAAGAACCTTTTAAAGCATAACCTGAACAAAATGACAATAACATTTGGAGATTTAGTTTCTTCTTTATCGGCTTTGGGAGTTGATTCTCCCAGACTTGAAGCACGTATGATGTTGTCCAAAATCTTAAATGTCGATACCAATGCAATCGGTACGGACATAGCTGTCAGTTGTGACCGAGAGGCAGAGCTAAAACAAATGTTGGCTCGCAGAATGAAGCACGAGCCACTTGATAAAATATTGGGTGTTAAGGATTTTTATAAAAGCACATTTGTGGTAAATTCTGATGTTTTGTCTCCTCGTCCGGATAGTGAAATTTTGGTAGAAGAAGCTATAAAAATAGCAAAACAAAACAATATGAATAAGATTGTGGAGTTTGGGGTCGGTTCGGGATGTTTGATATTGTCAATATTGCAAGATGTCCCGCAAATGTGTGGTATTGGTTTTGATAAATCTGAAAAAGCTATAGCAGTGGCTAAGCAAAACGCAAAAAGATTAGGTTTGGAAAACCGAATTAATTTTGAAAAATTTGATTATTTTAATGATGAAACACCAGTAAAGACTCCGCTTATAATCAGTAATCCTCCTTATATTCCGACAGATGATATTGATGAACTTGACGAAGAAGTAAAAAAATATGACCCGTTTATGGCTTTAGACGGAGGAAAAGACGGATATGTTCATTATCGCCGAATTGCTGAAATTGCGCCCTTGATTTTGGAAGACGACGGATATATTTTATTAGAAGGCGGAATGGGGCAGGCGGATATGATTGCCGATATATTTACGGATAAAGGATTAAAATTAGTTTCTAAAGTATGTGACTTGTCCGGAATAGAACGTTGTATAATTTTAAAAAAATAAGTTGCAATTAATAAAATAAAATGTATTATGCCCTTGTAAACGCTATGACAAATGTCGTATGTTTTTTAGAATTTCCGTCATACTGAATACAGTTTTTTGTTTGGGAGCACATAAGGTGCTTTTTAACCCTTTATATGGTAGTGATTTTATATGAAAAAAGTAAATAACAGATATCGTAATAATAATTCAAATAATGCAATATATTCTCTTAATTATAAATTTGACAGCAATTCCATTGCCGGAAAAATTAGCGGAACGGCTCTTGATTTAATAAAGAGATATAATGATTTGGCAAAGGAAGCACATAGCAATAATGACTATGTTACTGCGGAAATTTTTCGCCAATATGCTGAACATTATCGCAAAATTGTCACAGAAATTAATGAACGTAAACAGGCAAGAGAACAGCAAGAAGCAAATGATAATGCCAATGCCGATGTAAAAGCAGAAGCTGCACCAACAACTGATAATAACATAAATGAAACCACAGTTGAAAATCAGGCTCCGATTGCAGAAGTTGTTACAGAAACTCCGGCAGAACAGGAAGTTAAAGAAGTAAAGAAAACCAGAAGTGTGAAGAAATCATTTCATGTAATTGAGATTAATAAAACTGAAAATGAGGAAAAAGAACCTGTAAAAGCGAAACGTGTATATCGCCGTAAGACAGTTGAGGCGGTAGCCGCACAAGCTTAAATTATTCTTCCGGAGGGAAAATGTTTTTTGTTTATGCATCATTGATAGTAGCTTTGGCTTGTTCGGTAATTACCGAAAGGACTTTATTAGGTTATAATAATGTCCATTGGTCAATAAGAACATTTGTTTTTCTGCTTTTGGTATCAGCTTGGTTATCTCCGCTTATTATAAACGTTTTACGCCGTAAAATGTTGTTGGACGGACAAATTTTTAATTCTTTTTCAAATGTAGGATACGCATGTTTCGGATTTGTGTTCATTCTGTTTATTATGTTGTTTTTCCGTGATGGTTTTTGGTTTGTAGCCTATAAAATTTTCGGAAAATCACAGATTTGGAATCCGACAAATACATCTTTGCTTATAAAAGTCAATATCATAACCGTCTTGTTAGCTATTGCAGTATCTGTTTATGCAATTTTTGAAGCAATAAAACTTCCGGTGGTTAACAAACTTGAAATTATAAGCAATAAAATTAGTGAGCCGATTACAATATTACAAATTAATGATGTTCACCTACATGGCAGAAAGTCGGTGTCCGGAGTTGAAAAACTGGTTAAACTTTCTAATTCGCTTAATCCTGATATTGTCGTTATGCCGGGAGACATTATTGATGATGGCATCGGTTATATCAGTAATCATTTAAAAGAATTGTCAAAGCTATCTGCTAAGCATGGTGTTTATGTTTCAGCCGGAAATCACGAATATTATAACGGTTTGGTTCCGATACAATGGCAGTTTCAAAATATGGGCTTTTACTTTTTATCTGAAAATGGTATGCGAGTAGGGGATAGTGGTATTTATATTGCCGGCATACCGGATAATTCGATGCAAAGAGTTGTGAAAGAATACCCTAATATTCTGGATGGTAGTGAAGTTGATGATTATAAAGTTTTATTGGCTCATAACCCTAAATTTGCTAAAGAATATTTGAATATGGGGTTTGATTTACAATTATCTGCTCATACTCACGGAGGACAAATATTCCCGTTTCATATATTGGTAAAATGGGCAAATAACTATTTATCCGGAAAATATGATATAGATGGTAAAGTTTTATATATTTCAAATGGTGCCGGATATTGGGGACCTCCTATGCGTTTGTTGGCTCCGGCCGAAGTAACCCTTATTACCATAAAACCTGAAGAATAGCGAGAATATCTATGTTAGAGCCATTTTCTTTGCCTGAAATTATCGAAGGAACAAATGTTATTTTATACAAGCGTGACCATAATTATGACAATGAAATGTGGTTAGCAATAGACAGTAACAGGAAATTTTTGCGCTCATATTTAATGTGGGTGGATAGAACAGATTGTTTTGATAGTGTTACGAATGCTACTAAACATTTTAATTTAGCTTGGGCATCTCAAGCTAAATTTGCTTATGTTATTGCTGATAAATGTTCAAAGAAATTGCTGGGTTCGATAGATATTCATAATATTGATTTGGATAATCACAGTGCAGAAATAGGCTATTGGTTAAAAGAAGATAAAACCGGATACGGCTATGTTTCTGATGCTTTGCGACAACTCGAGAAATATGCCTTTGCTGCAAAAATTAATCGTTTGGTTATCAGTTGTGACAGTCGCAACAGGGCTTCGGCAAATGTAGCAATTCGTAACGGATATAAATTTGAAAATACCAATCGCAAAGCTATTTTTGCCTATGGTGATTTTTATGATAGAGAAATTTACGCAAAACTCGTAAATGAGTGATATTAAATAACTTTTTGCAATTCCGATTTTATTGAAGAAAGTTCTTCTATTATATCTTTAATGACATCTGAAGATAAAGATGATGTATTGTCATAACAATTTTGTTCGTTAGCACCTATTTCTTCTGCAAAAAGATCATCTAAAATTGTATTTCCGACAAAATTCTTTATACCTTTTTCTTTGAAGAGCTTTTGTACACCTTCAATGGTATAACGTTCATTATGGAGAAGTTTTTGAATACATTCCAAAAGTTTTACATCGTCAGGACGATAATAACGGCGACCGCCATTCATTTTCAACGGTTTGATTTGATTAAACTTGGTTTCCCAAAAACGAAGAACATGGGTGCCAACACCCAACATATCAGCAACTTCTGCAATGGTTCTGAATGCCGCTTTAGATTTGTTGACAACCATGTTACATCCGACAGAATTATTTGTTCAAAGAAGAACGCATTGTTTGAGACGGTTTGAAAGAAATAACTTTACGAGAAGAAATTTCTGCTTCAACACCGGTTTTAGGGTTACGACCGATACGTGTATTTTTTTGACGTACGGTAAAAGTGCCGAAAGAAGAAATTTTTACGTTGTTACCATTTACCAAATCATTGGTAATTTCTTCTAAAACCATATCCAAAATTTCACCAGAATCTTTGCGTGACAAACCAACTTCTTGGTATAATGTTTCTGCAATATCAGATCTTGTAACTGTTCTCATTTTTATTCCATCCTTCTATTTTTTTATTTTTTTTAATATAGCAACAAAAAAATATATCGCCAATATTTTTAAAAACTATCTACAACTTAAATTCTTATAATCATTCCGCCCCAAGTAAAGCCAGCTCCCATAGAGCTGAAGGCAACCAAGTCTCCTTTCTTTACTTTTCCGGATTCGATGGATTCTGCCAAAGCTAAAGGAATCGAAGCAGCAGAAGTGTTGCCGTGATGGTCAACGGTAACGATAACTTTGTTTTCGTCAATTTCAAGCTTCTTTGCAACAGAATCGATAATTCTTGAATTTGCCTGATGCGGAATATACCAATCTATATCATTTATGCTGACATTTGCGATTGCTAAAGTTTCTTCAACCCCTTGAACCAAACTGGGAACGGCAACTTTGAACACTTCTTTTCCGTCCATATGAATATATCCGGATTTTTGGTTGAAAGAAACACCGCTATCAGAACAAAGTTTATCATATTGCGCACCGTCGGCATAAATTTTGGTAGCCAAAATACCTGTATCAGTATTTTTTCCTTCACATTCTGTAGCTTTATAAATAGCCGCACCGGCTCCGTCACCGAATAATACGCAAGTATTTCGGTCTGTCCAATCGGTAATTCTTGATAAAGTTTCGGCACCGATAACTAAAGCATTTTTAATTTGTCCCAAACGAATCATATTATCGGCAATTTGAGTTGCATAAACAAAACCTGAACAAGCGGCATTTATATCCATTGCGGCAACTCCGGAACGAAGTCCCAAAATTTTGGAAATTTTAGCAGCACATGATGGGAAGGTATTATCCGGTGTAACGGTTGCCAAAATAATGAAATCAATATCTTCTGCACTCATCTGTGCATTTTTCATGGCCATCTGAGCGGCTTTTACACAAAAATCGGAAGTGTATTCACCTTCAGAGGCAATATGTCGGCTTCTGATACCTGTTCGAGTGCTAATCCACTCATCGTTTGTTTCAACAATTTTTGATAAATCATCATTAGTTAATACTTTGGCAGGAAGACTATATCCGGTGCCAACTAATTGTGATCTTATAAGACTCATAGATAATATCCTTCGTAAATGCTTTCTTGGTTCAATTCGTCCAAATCAACTTTTTCTACTTCTTGACGAATCGTATCAACAAAGTTTTGGCGAACAAGTTTTGCGGCATTATCAATGGCTACTGCATAGCCTTTTCCGTCAGTTCCGCCATGGCTTTTCACACTCAAGCCGTTCAAACCGACAAGCATTGCACCGTTATATGAGCGTGGGTCCATACTCTTTTTAATTTTGAGTACTACCCCCATCATAAACGGAAGTCCTATTTTTGCAAAAATAGAACGTTTGACAGCACGTTTAATCAAACGAACAACGAGTCTTGCGGTTCCTTCAGTAGCTTTGAGTGCGACATTGCCGGTAAAACCGTCTGCAACAATAACATCGGCTGCACCGTTTGCAATATCATGCGGTTCAATATAGCCGGTACAGTTAATGTCAAGTTGCGGGTTTTTCAAAATTTTCAGGGCTTGACGAATTTCTTCTTTACCCTTCATTTCTTCGGCACCGATGTTAAGCAATGATACGCGAGGAGCCTTGAGCCCCAATGCGTGTTTAGCAAAAATATTCCCCATAATGGCAAATTCAGCCAAGTTGATTGCATCACATTCGGTGTTAGCGCCTAAATCGAGCATAACATATTTGCCGTCAATATGCGGCATAATGGTGCAAATTGCAGGACGATGTATTCCCTTAATGGTTTTCAGTACCATTTTAGAGATAGCCATTAACGCACCGGTGTTTCCGGCAGAAACAACGGCACGGGCTCTACCTGAACGTACAGCATCAATTGCCATATACATACTGGTATTTCGATTGCGAATCACTTGCGAAGGTTTGTCTTCGTTTTTGACATATTCTTCGGTGTGAATTACCTTTGAAACCTTAGCCACTTTAGGATACTGTTTCAACAAAGGCATAATTTTACTCTCATCGCCGAAAAGCAGGAAACGCAAATCAGAGTTACGCTTTGCGGCGATATTAATTCCTTCTATTACGACTCGAGGGGAATTATCTCCCCCCATCGCATCAATTGAAATAACCAGATTATCAGACAAAATTTTGCTCCATCTAGGTTAATATGATTTAATTATTCTGCTGCTTTTTTTGCAACAACTTCACGTTTATCGTATTGTCCGCAAGAAGGGCAAACGTTGTGAGGTCTTTTTAACTCACCGCAGTTAGGGCACTCATGATAAGAGTTAGCACCTAAAGCATCGTGAGAACGGCGCATATTGCGACGTGATTTTGAAGTTTTATGTTTTGGTGTTGCCATTTTCTTATTCTTTTCAAAAAATCATTGTTATCACGAAAATTTCAAAGCACAGTAATAAAACATTTTTTTACAAAATGCAACATATTTTCTGCAGCGATGAAAAGGTTATGTGTCTTTTAACCAAAAAAAAACAGTTTTGCAAGCATAATTTTTTATTTCTTTAATTTTGCCAATACTGCAAAGGGATTGTTTTTTACATCGTCTTCTTCATCAAACTCGGAAACAAAGCTGAATTCTTCGCCATCTTTGCGGGGATAATCGTCTAAACGCAAGGCTATTTGCTCAATGGCTATATCTCCTAAATCAATCTTTCCTCCGATTACAACTTCCGGCATATCTTTGTCCCAATCATCTCCTTCTTCTTTTTGACTGGCAAGAGTAGCTTTTACGTCATATTCAGTTTGAAAATCAAAATCATAATCTGTGGAAAATGTTTCCAGAGAAATAACACTTTTTTGTACGATTTCCGCCTTGATATGGCCTGATATACTTAATATATTGGTATTGTGATTAAGTTTTAATCTGAAATCGGCATCAAGTGATTTTACTTCGGGGATTTGTAAAACTTCAGCTAAAAACACAAGATTTTCAGCATTTGCTGTCATATGGTAATGTTGCTCGTTTAACGGCATATCGGCAACTATCAGAGGATAAGAAAATTCTTTTTGCATAAATATTTTCCCTGTGTTATATATGTTAAGCAATTTAGGTCATAATGATAAGGAAGTAACAATATGTCAATAAACAAAGTGTTTTTATTAAGTATGGTGGCAATGATTTCTGCTTGCAGCAATGATGTTTTTATAACTCATACCGGTAATATGCCCTCTGAAGAAAAAATTTCAATGGTATTTAACGGACAAACTAAAAATGATGTTTTAGAAGTGTTAGGTTCTCCCTCAAATGTGGTATCGCTTGATAAAGATACGTGGATTTATATGTCTTCCGAAATTAAACAAGTTGCTTTTTTGGCTCCCAAAGAAGTTAACAGAGAATTGTTAGTGATTAAATTTGATGCCGAAGACAAAGTTGCAAGTATTCAAAAATTAAATAAAAAACATGGCGACAAAGTTGAAGTATCAGAAGAACAAACTCCAAATCAGGAACAAGAGCAAGGTTTCTTCCGTAAATATTTTGGCGGAGTAGGTCAATATTTGCCATTCGGTAATGGTGACAGCGGTCTTGAACCATAATTTGAAATAAGGAAAAATAAATGATTGCCAAGTTACGAGGTATTGTTGACAGTTTTGGCGAAGATTGTGTCGTTATTGATGTTAATGGCGTGGGGTATTTGGTTTATGCTTCAAGCAGGACACTATCAAAATTGACCAAAGGCTCCGAAACGACACTTTTTATTGAGACCGTTGTCAGAGAGGACAGTATAAGTTTATATGGTTTCGGGGCTGCACTTGAAAAAGAGTGGTTTTTAACCTTGACCAAAGTACAAGGTGTCGGAGCAAAAGTTTGCTTAAGTATTTTATCTGCTTTAACTCCGTCTCAATTAGCACAAGCTATTGCAGCACAAGATAAAGCATCTTTTACTCGTGCAAATGGCGTAGGACCTAAATTGGCAGCCAGAATTGTTACCGAGTTAAAGGGGAAAATGGTCGGATTACCGATTGGAGCGGATACGGCCGATTATGTTGCTGCTGTTGAAGACACTCCGACAACAATAAATATTACCGAAGATAATTCAAATCGGCAAATGGAAGATGCAGTTTCTGCTTTGGTTAATCTGGGATATCCTCGTATAGAGGCTTATAGAGCAGTCAATTTGGCATTGGCAAAAAATGCTGAGGCTGATTTTGCTTCTTTAATAAAATCTGCATTAAAAGAATTTGGCAATTAGGAGATGTAGTATATGGAAGAAAGAATAGTTACACCTCACGAATTGCCGGAAGATGATAACGGCGTTAATGCTCCGGCCAATTTGCGTCCGACATCTTTGAATGATTTTGTCGGACAAAAGCAAGTATGCGAAAACTTGAAAATTTTTATTGAAGCGGCCAAAATGCGTGGAGAATCGTTAGACCACGTTTTGTTATTCGGTCCTCCCGGATTAGGAAAAACAACTTTGGCCTCTATTGTTGCAAAAGAATTAGGAGTTAATTTTAAGGCTACATCAGCACCAATGATTACAAAGTCGGGTGATTTGGCGGCAATTCTCACCAATTTGGAAGCAAATGATGTATTGTTTATTGATGAAATTCATCGCTTAAATCCGGCTATTGAAGAAGTTTTATATTCGGCAATGGAAGATTTTCAGCTCGATTTAATTATCGGAGAAGGACCTTCTGCTCGTTCCGTTCGTCTTCCGCTCCAACCGTTTACTTTGGTTGGTGCAACTACACGTTCGGGATTGCTTTCCACACCGCTGCGTGAACGTTTCGGTATTCCTTTGCGTTTAGATTTTTACTCTCCGGAAGATTTAGAAAAAATAGTACTTCGCGGAGCAAGGTTGCTCAATGTTCCGATGTCATCCGAAGGAGCAAGAGAAGTTGCTCGCCGTTCAAGAGGAACACCTCGTGTTGCCGGTAGATTGTTACGACGAGTTCGTGATTTCGGGGCTGTTATTTGTGATGGTGAAATCGGTGAAAAAACGGCAGATATGGCATTACAAAGATTAAATGTAGATAAATTCGGATTAGATGCGTTTGATAAACGTTATCTTAATTGTATTGCTAAAAATTACGGCGGAGGTCCGGTAGGAGCTGATACTTTGGCAGCGGCTTTATCTGAAGAAAGAGATACTATTGAAGAAGTTATTGAACCGTTTTTGTTAAAACTCGGCTTTTTGCAAAGAACACCGAGAGGACGTGTTATTTCCGATTTGGGATGCGAATATTTAGGTATTCCAAAATTGCGTAAAAATGTAAAACAATATAATGAACAAGACGATTTATTCGGGAGCGAAGAAAATGAATAAAGTTGAAACAGCGCAAGGTAAATTTGAAGGAAATAAGTTTTATTTTCCGGTGCGTGTATATTATGAAGATACCGATGCCGGCGGTATAGTTTATTATGCTAATTATCTTAAGTTTGCCGAAAGAGCTCGTACCGAATATGTAAGAGCAATCGGATTAAGACAACAAGATGCTTTAGAACAAGAGGAAAAAGCTGCATTTGTAGTTCGTCATTGTGATATTGACTATAAGTCTCCGGCGGTTTTGGATGATTTGTTGACCGTAGTTTGTGAAGTTACGGAGTTTGGAGGGGCTTCTGTGGTGATGCACCAAGATATTATGCGAGGAGATGATGTTTTGGTCAGTTTAGACATTAAAGTTGTTTATGTTTTGTTGAAAAATAAACGACCGTCCCGTTTGCCTGCAGAACTTATAAAAAGTTTTAAGGGGGAATAAAGAAAAAACCGTCGAATTATGATATTCGGCGGTTTTTTGATTGTTTTTCAGAGTTGCTTACATATCTGCATGAACATAAGTGTGTTTTTTCTTTTTCGGTTCCTTGTCTGTGCAATATTTATCAATGACGAACAAGAAAGCGATAAAACACAATATGTATGTTAATGAATACAACCACCAAGTACTTGGAACAATTTCTCCATACTTGAGAGTTTTTTCATCAATCAGCTTTTCAGACGCAAAAAATGTGTCTCTGAATTGATAAACATGGACATTCTGTCCTTCCACTAATGGTTCTTTGGTGCAAATGTCTTTTGAGTAGTGCAAAATTCCGTGAGGATTGTTGTAGTAAACGATGTTGTTCTCTACGCTCGAAATCGTTCCTTGCCCGACATATTTACTGCTTTCATAATCTAAAGCGACTATTATAATAATAGCTAAAGGAATCAAAAAGCAGATAATTTTGCCCTCTGTTGATACATTGACAAATACAACAACCAGTATCAATACGATGATACCGACAATCAGGCAATTTGTTGAGGTTTCAGTATCGGAAAATTCGGTTTCTTTCAACATGTCCCTAATTGCGCGAGCATCTTCAAGATTTACTTTGCTGATTGCGTACTGGTCATCACAACGATAGACATAAACTCCGGTTGTATCTTCAACTAAAATACGCTGAAGAGCCCAACTCGGATTAGCTAAGTCTTCGGTGTTAGGTACGATATAAGTTACATCAGTGCTGTCTTTTTCAACACGAATAAACTTATCACGTTCAATCTCGCATTTTTCGGCATAATCAATCAATTCACACTCGGTATCGATATGGTTGCAGGCAGTAAATGCGGACAACAATACGATACTGGTCAAAAACAGAAAAATCTTTTTCATAAGCAAGTATTTTAATATGTTAATAATTATTTTCGTGATGCGTAATATATAGAAATGTTTAAAAAAGTCAATTTTTTTATAACGAAAAACCGCCGAATTTAATTGTTCGGCGGTTTTTGAAAGTTTATTTGAAAACTGATTTTAGTCTTCATCTTTGTACTCATCGGGGCTGTTATCGTAAAATATTTTGTTTTTGTAGTGGCTGGCAAACCATTTCCAAAAAGCAAAAATTACGAGAGAGACGGCAGCGATGTAAAAAACGATAAACGAAACGATAAACGTTATGGTATAAATCCACCAAGTTTTCGGAACTATCTCAGAATACTTGAGAGTTGCATCGTCAATTCGTTTTTCAGAGGCAAAGAAAGTGTCTTCAAACTGATAAATGTTAACTTCCTGACCTTCATACAGAGGTGCATTGGTACAAATGTCGTTTGTGTGTTGCAAAATGCCGTGATGATTATCGACATACACGATGTCGTTTTCAACTTTGCTCACTGCTCCGGTACCGACAAATTTTACAGTTTCTACATCTGCAGTTGTTGCGATGATGATAAAACCAATCGGAATGAATAGTAGCAAGAACTTGATGCTGTCTCTGCTCGTCAAAGAGAAAAGCACAAAAGCAATCAATGCTATAACAAGTACAATTCCGCATCTTGCAGCAATTTTCCAATTACTGTATTCATCACTTTTCAAAACACTACGAATAGCTCGGGCATCGTTTATGTTAATTTTGCTGACAGCATAGTTGTCATCGCATTTGTAAACATAAACATTGTCACCGTCATTGACCATGTTTCTGGTTAAGAAAGACGAAGAAGATTCAAGAAAATCCTCTGTGTCAGGTGTCATGTAAAAAACATCCGCACTGTCTTTTTCGACACAGACATAAGTGTCGGGAACAACCGTACAATTTTCGGCATAGTCAACAAGTTCACACTCGGTATTGATTTTGTTGCAAGCGGTAAATGCGGACAACAAAACAATTCCGGTCAAGAATAAAAAAACTTTTTTCATAAGCTGGAAATTTAATGTGTTAATAATTTTTCTTTATGGACAAAATTTATACCAAACGAATAAAAAAGTCAAATTTTTTTATTAAAGCAACCATAAATTAATTGATTTTTTAACTTTTTATAGTAGGTTATGCTCAACTATCAGTATATCAAAAAATTTATGAGGTGAAAATGGAAACGCAAACTTTAGCAGATGTTGCAAACGGCAGTTCTATGTCAATGTGGGATATGATTTGGAATTCGGACTTCGTTACTCAAGTTGTGATGATAGGTTTGATTTTGGCTTCAGTATGGTCATGGGCAATTATCATAGATAAGATTGTTACTTTACGTGACGTAAGACAACGCTCACGCAGTTTTGAGTCTAAATTTTGGTCCGGAGGTTCATTGGATAAGCTTTATGAAAATATTGATAACAAACCTGATAGCCCTATGGCGGCAATGTTTGTTGCGGCAATGAGAGAGTGGCGTCGCACCAATATTATGAAATCCAAAACCGACAGAGGTTTGCGAGGTGTTTCTTTGCAACAGCGAATTGAAAAGGCTATGGCTGTTTCAATGGATAAAGAAATAGAAGTTCTTGATACCAGAATGGGATTTTTGGCGTCTACCGGTTCCGTTGCTCCGTTAGTAGGATTGTTTGGAACGGTTTGGGGAATTATTGACTGCTTTAATGCTATCGCTGCCACACAAAGTAATTCTTTGGCAGCTATTGCTCCCGGTATTGCCGAAGCTCTTTATACAACTGCATTCGGTTTGATTGCTGCTATTCCTGCTTGGGTTGCTTATAATAAAATTTCTGCTGATATTGATAGTTATGCAAACAAACTTGAAAATTTTTCTGCTGAATTTTCAAGCATTTTATCTCGTGAAATTGATGATACTGCAATTAGAGCTGATATGGCAGGTGAATAATGGCATATTTGTTGCGTTCAAAAACAAATCGCCGCAGAAGTCGTCGTAATGCCGAGGTCAATATGACCAACCTTATGGATATTATGATGGTTTTGTTGGTGGTCTTTATGGTTACCGCTCCGATGATGACATCAGGAATTGCTCTCGATTTACCTAAAGTAGGAGGTCAAAATTTAGCAGGAAAAGAAACAACATTAAATATCAGTGTTGATGAAGCCGGATACTATTATATCGGTAAAGAAGAAATTCCTGCCGATGAAATTGTAAATAAAGTAAAAGCCGTAAGAGATGCTAATCCTGAAATAAGTGTTATTATTTCAGGCGATACAGGTGCTCAATATGGTAGAGTTTTGGGGTTGATGGCTTTGCTTAAAAATGCCGGTTTTGATAAAGTCGGGCTAAAAACCGATCCGGCTCCTAACAGTAATGTAAAAACAAAGAAGAAGTAAAAAGTTGAGAAAATCGTCCTTATATAAATCATTGGCTTTGCATTTGATTGTTGTTATTTTGACAGCAATCGATGTGTCAGTGCTGTGGCGTAAGGACATGTCTTTAGATCAAGTGCCGATTATTGTCGATTTGAATGAGGTTAAGCTTTCCGAATTAACAAATCTGCCGACTAAAGCTGAATTTGCTGAAAAAGATGCTCTGGCAACAAAAGTAAAAAAAGAGCAACCTAAAGCAAAACAAAAAGAACAACCGAAACGAAATGAACCCGAAAAATTAAAAACTGAAAAAACAAAAGAGAAAACTCTGCAAAAAGAAGAGCCGGTAAAGCCTAAAAAGGATTTTATTGTTCCTCCCGAACCTGAGAAAAAGCCAGAGCCTAAGAAAAAGCCGGAACCGAAACCTAAACCAAAACCGGCGCCCAAACCTCAACCTAAAAAGAAAGAGGTTGTAAAGAAAAAGTCCGAACCTAAAAAACAACCTCCTAAAAAATCGGAGCCGGTATTGGCTAATCCGCTAAAAGATTTGTTGGCTTCCGTTGATAATATGGAGAAAAAACTGGGCGAACAAAATGCAAATGCGACTATTAAGGCCGGAACAAAAGTTAATAATATGGGAATAGAAGGCGGTGTCGGAGGTTCATATTTTAGCGATTTATCTATTTCCGAAGCCGATGCTATTGCCGGGAGATTGCGTGCTTGTTGGAATTTGGATCCGGGAGCAATGGGTATTGAAGATATGATAATAGAAATCAGAGCTTCACTCAATAAAGACGGAACGGTTAAAGATGTTGATATTTTAGATAAAGCAAGATATAACAGCGACCGACATTTCAGGGCGGTTGCCGATAGTGCCAAAAGAGCGGTTTATATTTGTGCTCCTTATGGTATTTTGTCGCAAAAATATCCGCATAAATATGATATGTGGAAAACAATGTTGTTGAGGTTTAATCCGATTAATCATAGTGTGAATTAATAAGGAAAAAATATGGCAGAAATACGAAAAATTTTGCTCAAAAGGTTGTTTGTAAACAGTACAAAATATTGCATCAGAAAATGGCACGAAATGTCATTGTTTTCGATTGTTAATGCTGTTTTTATGATTGTAGGTTTTAAGTTTATTAACGGATGGCAAGATAAACTTTTTTTGTTATGGCTAATCCCGTATTATATGTTTTGGTATTCTTTTTTCCGTTTTTATTTTGAACGAAAACCATATATGATGACATCGAAAATTTTTGAAACTTTAATGCCATCGTCACGCATTTTTGGTTTGATGCTGTTTTTTACAACTTTGCTTATCGCCATTCCTTTGATAATTCCGTTTATTAGCGGTAATAACTCTTGGGTTGATAAATATGTGTATTATCTGCAAAAATATACTGAAGACCCTCTGGTTCTGAATACGATTACTATGGTTATATTCAGTATTGTATCTCCTTTTATTTTTTATCGACCGATGATGGGATGGATTGGCTCTGTTATCGGGCGTAGCGGTTCGATTTCTACTGCATATGCACGCACCAAAGGAAACTATTGGGAATTTTTATTTATTACGGTGGTTTTTAATTTGATGTATTCGATAATGCAATTTTGTGATGATTATCTCGGAACGGCGGGTTGGTTGACAATTCTATTAGGTTCCCCGGTGATTGTGTTTATGAATGTTATTTTAGCAAAAGCATATGAATATTTCTTTTTGGAGATAGATAATGGCTAAAAAGATTTTTGGAATAATGATTTTAGTATTAAGTTTGTGGAATATTACATATATTACTCTGCTAAGTGACAGTTTTATTCAAGAATATTGCTTGGATAAGTTTTTCTATTGGGGATATCCGCAATGGGGATGGTTATATTCTTCTCCAAAAATTTTCTTATGGTTCAATATAGTTTATATATCGGTTTTGATATTAGCGGTTGTTTATACTTATCTGTGCCGTCACAAAGTGGTTAGGTCTTTTTTGGTGGCATTTTCTGTTACTCTTGTGTCTTTATTTAATATGTATATTCCCGAGTATAATTGGAATAAGCAATATGATATTTTTCAAGCCGAAAAAGGAAATGCCGGTAGCAGAGTTCCTGCCGGAACATGGCTTGTAGGAGAAGAAACATTGCAATCATATGACGAACAAAGCCTGTGGATGAAAATGAAAGGATTGTTCGGACGAGGAGAGTGGCCCGGAGGATATTATTTGTGGGGTGACTATCGTGCGTGGTTGGTTGCCGGAGAAAAAACAGATGATTTAGGTCGTAGAGGTCTGGTTATTCATGGCGGAATTAAAAACAGTTCTCCTTGGGGAATTGATATGGGAAATGCAATAGTTGATTTTGCTATCAAATTAAGAGAGGCTGATGCTCCTTTAGAACTTAATCTTTCGTATGACGAATAAGGTTGCAAATTTTATTTTAATATTTTCATAATTGCTATAACTTTACCCAAACAAAACAATTTGTTTAAATTGTGTATTGTTATTGTCGGATATAAAGGGTTATCGGATATAATTTGTGCATTATGTTCAAACTCGTTAAAGCAAAGTCTTTTTACAAATAATTCTTCTTGCAATTCAAATAGATAAATTCCGTCATATTCAGGTTTGTTTACTGAGGTGTCGACAATGGTAATATCTTTGTCGCATATCGTTGGAGACATTGTATCTCCTCGCACAATTATGGCTTTTAATGAATTGATAGAGGATATATTAAGATTGCTTACAATTTCTTTGCTAATCGGATATTGTCCGATTGTGGGAGCAGATAGTCCTTTCCCTTTGGCTGATACACAATCTATAATATCGGCAAAAAATATTTGTTTATCAGTTGCTGATGATTTTTTTGCCGGTTGAGGAATTTCGTTTGAAAAGCCCGAGTTAAATTTGGTTAAGGACTCTAAATCGAGATTAAAAAATTGAGCAGCCGGTAAAACTTTATCTACCGGTAAATCTCTCTTTCCGCACAAAAGTTCCGATATGCGAGGCTTTTTCCAGTTCAATGCTTCTGCTGCATCTTGTTGGCTAATTTTGTTTTGTCGCATATAATCTCGTAACCAATTCCATTTTGACATATCTTATTCCTTTTTACCAAATATGTATTTTTTATATTACGGATATTCGATTAAATCAAGTAATAGTTGCGAAGCTGATAAAAATATCAACATCTTACATAAAATGTATTGACAATAATTACATTAAATGTATTTTTTTATATACGGAGGTCGATATGAAAAAATATGATGAAATGTATGTCGATAGAGTAAAATGTATAAAAGCCGGTTTTGTTCGTACCAAAAAGGGCGTTTGTAAAATGACGGTTTTAGAAAGACTTTATTACAAAGGAAAACTTGATTTTGGTTCATTAGGAGCCGGAGCGATTGATCGCTTAAAAGCAGGAGAATATTTGGCATCAGATTATGAAAAAGGACATTTTAATGTAATAGGTTCGGCTTGGGGAGGGGAAAAGGTGGATTGCGGAAGTTCAAATATATCAAGTGGCATTTTAACCGAAATGAGAAGTCGCTATTTTATGGCGGCAAAATCTGTTCCATCAGAATTTTGGCCTATTGTCAGAAGAGTATGTATTGAAAACGAGTTTCCTAAAATTGATAATTCGTATTCTGAACGAAAAAAAGGAGAAATAGCATATTTGCAATATTGTGATTTGTGTCGGGGGTTAGATAGGCTGATAGAATTTTATCACAAGATAAAAATACAACTATAAGTATATATTAAATTATGTTTTGCAAATTTCTGTTATTAATTGCAAAAAAATATTTTTAATAATTTTAGGTTGTGTTATAGATTGTTTTAAAAGGAGGTTTTTATGAATATGGAACTAATTACAGCAAAGAAAACAAAGGTGTCTCCGCAGAATATTACGGATGGAATGTATAATCTTGTTAATTTGCTTTCAAATACAGATTTAAATAATAAGCAATCTATATTGATATATAATATATTATATGGGGCTTATGCTTTATTGAAACGATACGAAGCGGCAAGCCGAGAATCTATATTGGTAGCCTCAATAGAGGATAATGATAATAATATGCGTAAATATATAGAAATTTTACACAAAAATGCTCTTCACGATGATGTAACAATTCCTATGATAGTGGCGGAAAATATAGATATTTGAAAAGTTATCCACAACTGTTATTAGATAATATTGACTTTTTCGACGGTTTGTGGTATATGTTTTTCCTAGAATGGAACAGGTGGCTTTAGAGAAAAGTCGCCTGTTTTTTTGTGTAAAATTTGACCGAAGAAAGTTTATGATTTTCTTCGGTTTTTTGTTTTTTAGGAAAAAGATAAAAATGGCAAATGAAACTTGTAGTATTTTACAAGGCATATTTAACGGGCAAACACCGATACAACGAAGTGAGCCTATGAGCGGACAAAGCGAATATTATTATGTGAAACCTAATTAAAATTCTTATACTCCGTTATCACAAATGCAAATCGTTGATGTGCCGTCGGCAACAACTCCAAACCCGTATTTGACGGAAGAGAAGAATGCTCAATATTCCCAAAATACCTTTGGAGATTATTTTGCAGAAAATATTACGGATAAGACTATGACCGATAATAAAGAAAAATTTGATATAAACAGATTTATGAAAATATATGCAGAGAATTTAAATAATTTAAATCCTGGATATAGAATTGGCGAGACAGCGAATAATCTTTATGAAGGGAAAAGTTTTTTGAGAAACGCCAAAGTTCACGGATTAGATAATTATGTTCATCGTTTAGCGATGTGTCAAAACGCACAAGACGGAATAGACAAGTACTTATATACACAAGGGATGGGATTATTAAACGAAGCAAAGGATTTAATTGAAAAAACGGAGTTTTCTAGACTTAATGAAAAAGAGGTGAGAGAAAAATTTGTTAATGACCTTATAGACTCTGGAAAGGATATAAAAAATAACTTTGAAGGAGCAAATTGGGGCTTGTTTAATCCAAATAAATCTTGTATAATGTGGCTTAAAGATTTAGATTATAAAAACAATGTTTGGAAGAATAAAAATGATTAAAGAATTTAAGTTAATATGCAAGACCACGTTAATTTGCATGGGCGTAACTTTTTTTGTTATTGCTCCCATTGTGGGATTATTTTTATAACAGAAAGTATTTTTTTTACAAACCGCTCTTTAATTAGGGCGGTTTTTGTTTTTTAGGAAAAAGATAAAAATGGCAAATGAAACTTATAATATTTTACAAGGCATATTTAACGGTAAAACACCGATACAACGAAGTGAGCCTATGAGCGGACAAAGCGAATATTATTATGTGAAACCTAATTAAAATTCTTATACTCCGTTATCACAAATGCAAATCGTTGATGTGCCGTCGGCAACAACTCCAAATCCGTATTTATGGGAAGAGGAACCTAATTTTATAGAAAAAGGTATTTCTTTAATTCAAGACGGAGTAACGGCTTTCAAATATTATAAGGAAATGGATGAAACAAATAAAAAGCTTATAAATATGTATGGAAAAGAGGCTTTTGATTTTGTTAGAAAAAATAATAGGCCTTGGACAGAAGTATCTGCAGATGCGATAAAGGACTTGACGAACAATCGCTATGGTTCTAAAGTTGGTCATAGTAATAGAGAGGCAAATTGCAGAGATTTGTTAGGACATTTACGAACGAGAAATATGATAGATGCAGGTATTAAATAAAATATTGGATGGTTTGTTAAAGATAACTATATTTCCTTACATTATCGTTCTGTTATTGTTTATCGGATATAAAATTTATGAACATGGTGTAAAAAAGGAATATATTGAAGCTTGTTTAAAACATGAGAATAATGTAGAGGTCTGTTCTCAAGAAGCAAACAAAGTTTTTGATGAAATGTAAAAAACTAAAGTATTGTTATGAAATTGCCCCAATATACATTAATGGAAAGATATGAATTTTATAAAAAACTTGCAAAACAATCTATATGGTAGTTAACGTTCCATGCGAGGTTTTATTAGATGATAAAAGAACGAAAAACATGCGTAAATCAGGTATTAGATAGAATTGTATGTGGTTCCCTTAAAATGTGTGGGTACGCCTTGATTTGTTTAATTGGGTATATAGCATTTCTTATTTGTATGAATAACTATGAAGTGTCAAAATGTATGAAAGAACACAATGTTACCGATGGATATGGGATTTGCTACTTTGATGATTAAATAATATTTTTTTTGTAAACCGCTCTTTTTAGGGCGGTTTTTTGTTTTTATGGGAGAATAAAAAATGGCAAATGAAACTTATAACATTTTACAAGGCATATTTAACGGACAAACACCGATACAACGCAGTAATCCGATGAGCGGACAAAGCAAATATTATTATATGAAACCTAATCAAAATTCTTATACTCCGTTGTCACAAATGCAAACTGTTGATGTGCCGTCGGCAACAACTCCAAATCCGTATTTGAGAGAGGAGGAGAGTATTCCCAGAAATTGGAAAACAGCAGAAGATGGTAAAAAAGTTTTTGATTTTGTTGTTAAAAAAGAAGGAATACCAACTTATAACAAACAATCTCCTTTTGAATATATATATTCTGGCGTTGTTGCAGTACCAACGATAATTAATAATTATTTAAGACTTAAAAATCAAAAAGTTTCAGATAAGTATAAGCATGCTGTGATAAATTGCAGTGCCTCACAATATGGCAAAGGTGCATCGGATATGGGGCATATTGTATCTGGACTTAAGGAAAAATATGATTTAATATCAGGAAATAATACCTATGATGAAAGTAATGGTGATGACTATGCTAACCAAATAGGGGATTTAATGGGAACTAAATATCCGAATGAGGATTGCTATGAAATTATCCAAAGATACATCGATAAAAAAATATGAATTTTATAAAAGACTTGCGTATTATTCAGTAGTTTTCATACTGTTTTTTGCGATATTGATTTATATGCTTATTGTAGATTATGAAAAATCCGGCGATAAGTTTATATTAGAATGTATGCAAGCCGGAAAAAGTTATGAATTTTGTAAAAACCAGTGGTATTAAGAAAAAAAGCCCCAATTACATGGGGCTTGTTCCAATCCTTTAACCGCTTCCCCGCGGGCTAAAGATACACAAAGGCGATTTCGGTTTCGTTCCTTTGGTGGAAACTGAAAAGCATCAGTTCTCTTAAAAGAAGTTTCAATCCCTTTAAGGATACTGATTAGGCGATTAAAATCTTTCGTTCCTAATAGCTAGTGTATATATACTATGTCATATTTAAGGATAAGTGTCAATAAAAAGGATAAAAATTATTTTGTAAATAACAGATTTTTCTTATTGATTTTGCTGTAAAAATAAAAAATGTTCTATTTTTGTTCAAAAAATATTTGACAATGTTCTATTTTTGTTCTAATATCCCGTATATAAACAATATGGGGGGAATAAAAATGAATAAAACAATAAGTGTTGAAGATGTATTGATATTTTTTACTGCAATGGCAGCTGTTTTGAGTTTGTTTATGATGGTGATAGTTATTTGTTTGAGTGGAACAAAATATTTGGCTTTTATCTTTTTTAATATTATGTTGGCGGTAGGGGCTTGGATTTTAGATTATAAAGGTATAAATCCAAAGAGTATGTTAAAAATTTGTTTGCATAGGTAATATGAAAAAAATTAAAAGAATATTTTGGCTATCAATAAAGTTTACAATAATATTTATTGTTTTGTCGGTGGTTTTTGATTTTGTTGCAGAAATTAATACGGCAGTTTCATATTTGCAAAAAGACAAATATGTGATGATTATGACTGAAGTTTTGGCTGTTTTAGGAATATGGAAGATTACGAAAACAAAGTGGAAATGGTGGGTTAAACTTTTGACAGTTCTTTTGGTGGTTATTATTTTGAGTAAAATTATAACCGTTTTTCCTGAATATCGTTTTTACAAAGATGAGGAAATGTGTCACGAAGGAAAAATTTGTCGACAAGGAATAGTATTGGAAGATGATTATGGCAAAAAATATTCGGTAGATGAAAAAATATGTAATGAATATAACGGAAGGTGGATGACAGAATATCAGGCTTGTGATTTTAATCCGCCTCAACCTTAAAACAGGTACATTAAATCGCTCTTATGAGCGATTTTTTTTGTGAAATATTTTAAAAAAGGAAAGAAAAATGAATTTTAGAAACGTGTGGGAAGATACATTAGATGTTGGAAAATCCGTAGGCAAAGGTTTATTATCCGGTACGGAAAATGCGTTGAACGGGGCAACTTTAGGTGGCTATCGTTGGTTAGGCGACAAAGTTGGATTAGGAGTTTCACAAAGAGCCGAAGAATTGCAACAACAGGCAGATGCAGCCGGAGTAGGCGGTTTAAATCACGTCGGTAATTTTTTTGCAGAAATGGGAGGTTCTTTGCGAGGATTAAGCAATTTAGGGTATAATGCCATCAGAAAAGGAATTAGTATTTTAGCACCGCAAATGTCAAAATCAGTTGTTGCACCGAACATATTATCCGGCACGGCAGAATCAGCAATAAACAGCACATTTGAAAATGATTTTTTAAATTGGCAAGAGGTTGGAAAAGATACAGTTCAAGGATTGGGAATATCAACCCTTTTGAGCGGATTTGGAACATTGGCAAATAAAGGATTGCGTAGTTTACGAGATTATATGACCTTACCTTATACAAATATAGAAATAATGAACTTTGCCCCTACAAGAGAACAATTAAGTGCTATTAAAGCAGAAAGCAAATTTAATCCCGGCAAGTATCTGACACGAGAAGATGCAGATATCTTATTAAGAGATAGAGTAGCAATTCAAAAACTTAACATATATAATGATGAAGCCAGTTATTTGACAGATGCGGTAGATAAAAAACTAGGTATTCAACATTTTATTGGTGATGATAGAAGACCATTTATCAGAACACTAAATAATACTATAAAAAATCCTGATTTAACTTTTGTTCAAGATGGAAAAGACTATTTTGTTAAGAAATACACTAATAGCGAAAATGGAAAAGATTTTTACGATTTAGCTTTTAAGAAAGGAAATAAATTGTTTAATAAGTTTCCCAAAAGTAGCCCTAATGGAATTGTGAATCAAATAAATAATGAAACCACCAAAAATTTGTCTTTTGGTGGTAGGCTTTCACAAGCTACTGGCCGGGGGACAAATCCCCTCACAGGTGAAAACATTGATAATGTACCTCTTCGTGAGGTTGTTGTCAATTCTAAATTGCCTCACATCAGTTCGTTATACGAGGGGTTAAATGATGTTCAAAGACAACAATTCGGGGATAGTTTTCAAGATGTAATTACAAATAATTCTCAAAAATTAGGGACATTAGGAAGTATGTATCAATTATGTGATAATCTTGTAAATAAGCCGTACTTGAGTTCGATTGCTGACAAATTAAATGAGGCAATTTTAACAGCAGAGCAGAAAACAAATATGCCGAAATGGACAAGATTGTTACAATCAATGCCAAATAAATTTAATAGTAAATATCCTTATTTTGCCAATACATTAAGTTGGATGGGAAGCAGAGAATATTAAACCGCTCATAAAAGCGGTTTTTTTATGGAGATATAATGAAAAAAACAAAAGACTATAAAAGCGAATATGCACAAAAACTTGTAGCGTGGTTTCGTGATGCTCCGCTATTTGTTGAGGAAACAAAAGAAGTTTTCAGCAAAAAATCGGATAAAATAGAAACGATTATCGAAAAGCAAGCAGCTCCTTGTCCGAGTGTGGTTCGTTTTGCCGATAATCTTAAAATTAATGTAGAGGATATTCTGCGTTGGCGAGATAAAAATTCCGAATTTAAATCTGCCTATGAACAAGCAATGTATTTTCGAGAAGAATGGCTGATGAATGCTGCCGGATTAGGGTTTTATAATTCATCAATGTCGATTATGGCATTGAAGGCAAATCACGGATGGTCAGAGAAAAGTGAAAAACAATTAATTGATGATGAGTTAAAGCAGGTTTTAGTTCAATTTGTAAAAGATAAAGGAGAAAATTATGAAAAAAATAACGGCGAAAATTCCGCAAATATTTGCTCCGCTAATGACGAAAAAATATCGGATTAAATTTTATTATGGCGGAAGAGCCGGCGGAAAAAGTTATGCTTTTGCCGACAGTTTATTGTTGTTAGGCAGAAAGAAAAAATTGTTCATAGCTTGTTTGCGTGAAATACAAGATAGCATAAAAGATTCAGTTTATAAATTGTTGTGTGACCGAATAGCATTTTATGGTTTGAATGATTATAAAACCTTTGAGGATAAAATAGAAAACAAAATCACCGGAACACGTTTTATTTTTAAGGGATTGCGAGAACAAGATGCTCAAAAAATAAAATCATTGGAAGGAGTTGATATTGCGTGGATTGAAGAAGCACAAACCATATCGGCAACATCGTGGGAAGTATTAGAGCCGACAATCAGAAAAGACGGTTCGGAAATTTGGATTTCGATGAATCGACGATATGAAAATGATGCGTTATGGTTGGCAGTTGCGGCAAAACCGGATAAAAGAACATTAGTAGTAAAGGCTAATTTTTATGATAATCCTTTTTGCCCGAAAGAAATTAAATATCAAGCCGAAAAATGTAAAAATGAGCATCCGGAAAACTATGGTCATATTTGGTTAGGAGAACCTATGTTGCAAGCAAATAACCGTTTAATTTCAACAAGTTTGGTCAGAAGAGCTTTTGAAAGGACAATAATTTCGACAACTTCTCCGTTGATAATCGGTTTGGATATAGCTCGTTTCGGTGATGATAGGACAGTATTTTGTTTTAGAAAAGGCCGAATGTGTTATCGCTTTGAAACTTATGAACATTTGAGCAATGTGGAGGTGGCTAATTTAGCCACCAATTTTATTTCGGAATATCAGCCGAGAAGAATTTTTATGGATGTCGGAGGGCAAGGAGCCGGAGTTTTTGATATTTTGAAAGACCGAGGTTTCGGAGAGGTTATTCGTGCAATTTATTTTGGCGAAAAAGCTCTTAAATGTGAGCGTTATTTTAATCGTAGGGCGGAGATGTGGGATAAATTGGCACAGTGGCTTAATGATAATCCGCAACCGCAACTACCGGAAGACGAGGAACTTTTTAACGAATTAATAAGTGTGGGAAAAAAGTTTGATTCAAAAGGGAGGTTGCAGCTGGAAAGCAAAGACGAAATAAAAAAACGTTTGGGAAAATCGCCTGACAAAGCAGATGCGTTAGCTCTTACTTTTGCCGAGCCGGTTTATGATTACGGAGTGCCTAAATTGTACGGTAACGGAAGAGTGAGTATTGAGGATATGTTTAATGAAAAAAATTATAAAAATGAAAATTGGTAAATTAGAAAGGAGAAAACAAAATGGCATTATCAAATTTAGGAGATGTTGTTATTGATTCAAACGGAACAAAGTTATCTGATGCGTTTAATCAGGTAAAAGGAGCTATAGGGGATTTGAATCGAAATTATTGGGATATGAGAAGAGATAATACGATAGGAAATGATGATTATTTTCATTGCAAAGGTAATTTTGAAGCAACTCAAAGAGGAGTATATGGTGAAAAAACAGCTGAATTGTTAGGAGATATTAAAGAAAATTATGATTATTATAAAAACAGATTAGTAAAAGGTTTATCTGCAGTAGATGCGTATGCAGACTATTTACATGATAAAGATGTTAATTTACAGGGTAGACAGCAAGCTAAATCAGGTCTATATAATAGAGCTAAAGATGCATGCATATATAAAAGAGTTAACGGAATAAATGAAAAATATTAAAAAATATCTATATAAATTTATTGTAAAACCAATAATTGTTTTTTTGTGTATTATAGGAGTTATAAGTATCTGTATGTTTATTTTTTTTGCGACGGATAATGTTGGAAATTGTCTTGATATGGGCATGGTTTGGGATGGCGACAGAAAAGAGTGCCGTTCCGATTGCCTAACATGGAACGAAAAAGACGGATGTGTACCTATAACTGCCGATAATATAATTAAAAAGGAAAAAGAACAGTAATATTACAAATAGGAGAGGTTATGGAAGAAAAAGAAGAAAATGCAAAACCGGAAGGTATCGTAGATTTTTTTAAGATGATATTTACTGTTTTCGGTATTTTTTGTTTTGTGATTTTAGTGATTTTATATCAGTTCTTAAAACATATGCCATAGCATAAAGATTTTGCTCTCAAGCACCGTTTTCTAACGGTGCTTTTTTATATATAAAGGAGAAAAAATGATAAAAGCAATAACAGACAGAGTATTTATTAAATTGCCGCCCGAAGAAGAAAAAACTCCGGGCGGTATTATTATAGATTATGACGGACCAAATCGGCGAAATATCGGTGAGGTAATTTCGGTAGGAGAAAAGGTAAAATCGGTAAAAAAGGGTGATAAAGTTTTATTTCATGTATTCGACGATTTACCGGGGACAGAAAAGGACGTGGTCATAGTTAGAGAAAGCAGTATTTTAGGAGTGATTAGCGATGATTGAAAAAAGCGAAAAAGAACGTTTGGAAGAATGGTTTGAAAGGATTTCTTTTGCCGAAAAATATTATCAACAATATCATAATTTGATAGATGAAAGTCGCAATTTTTATAAAGACAGTAAAAAGTCAAAAACAGGTCATTATAATATTTTTTGGTCAACGATAGAAACACTCAAACCTTTTTTATATTTTAAACAACCGCAATTTTATGTTGAAAGACAAAATAAGAGTAATGATAAAATTGAGCGAATGGCATGTATGATTTTAGAAAAAGCTTTGCAATGGAATATATCTCAATTTGATTTTGAAAGCGTGATAAAATACGCACGCAATGACTTTTTAATTTCGGGTAGCGGAGTTTTGTGGGAACAATATAAACCAGAGTTTGAAGAAGTATCAAATCCTATCAAACCGAGTGAAAATATTTTGATAAAAAAAGAAGAAAAAGTTGAAACAATATATGTTGATCCCAAAGACTTTTTGACTGACTGTAAAGCCGCCGGAGTGTGGGAAGAAGTAGAGTGGGTTGCTCGTAAAATTTATATGGATGTTGAAGATATAAAAAATAACTTTGAAGTTGAAGATATAAATATAAAAGGAACTGTTTGCATATATGAAATATGGGATAAAAAATCCGGAAAAGTTTTTTGGATTAGCAAGGCTTATCCTTTTCATTTTCTAAAAATAAGTAATGATATTGTTAATATACAAAATTTTTTCCCTTGTCCTAAACCCATTTGGGCAACTCAAACCAATGACAGTATTATTCCGGTACCGGATTATAGTTTGATAAAAGAAATGTTGAATGAACTTAACGGAATTAATGCACGTATGAAGCTGACAATGCAGGCTTTGAAAATAAGCGGTGCTTATGATAATTCATTTCCGGAACTGGCAAATATTTTAAGTAAAGACGTAACGTTGGTGTCGGTTACCGATTTTTCAAAATTGAGAGAAAACGGCGGTATCAGAGGAGTGGTAGATTTTGTTCCTTTAGAGCAATATATAACAGCTCTTGAGCAGCTTGCTCGTCGTCGTCAAGATGTCATTAACGGCATCTTTGATATTACAGGTGTGTCGGATATTATGCGGGGAAATTCTAATGCAAACGAAACAGCGACTGCAATAGTCAAAAAGACTAATTTCGGAACTTTGCGTAATCAGGACCGACAAAATGAGATGCAAAGTTTTATAAGGGATTTATTGCGAATTAAAGCCGAAATCATTTGTGAATATTTTTCAAAAGATAAGCTTGTTTCTTTTTTACCGAAAGAAATGCGTGAGGATAAGAGCTTAATTGACGAAGCAATAAATTTATTAAAAACCGAAAAATTACGCGGAATGATTTTTAGTGTAGAAACCGCTAATGTTCTAAATCAAAGCGAAGAAAACAGCGCAGTTTTATCGGCAATAGAGTGTATCGGAAAAATGATACAAGAAGCGTTACTTACCGTCAGTCAACAAAAACACTTACTTCCGTTATATCGCAATATGATGCAGGCAGTAATAACGACAATGCCGAAGGCTCGTTGTTTTGAAACGGTAATTGAAAATGTATTTAGCAATATCGAAAAAGAGCTTTTTGCTCCTCCGCTACCTCCTCAACCTGATAAAGTGTTGGAATTGGAACAACAAAAAAATTCGTTAAAAGAAAAAGAGTTAATGTTGAAGGCAAAAAATGATGCTGATAAATTAGCTCTGGCGGAAAAGGAGTTACAGCTAAAAACGGCGATAAAACTTGCGGAGTAATTTTATGACTTATTTTAACAAACAATGGATGGAAGAAATACAACTTCCTGATGGCGGTATTGCCTGTTGTAAGCAAGACGTAGATAAATATTTGAACGAAAACGGATTGGTTGCCGCAGGTGATTATTCGGAGGCCTTCCGCCGAAATGTGAAATATAATCGGGAAAAGGCAATTCGCAAAGTTATGTTTGCGGAATTTATCAATAACTATAAAAGGAGAATATGGAATGAAACAAATGACCGGAAAATTACCGGAAGATGAATTTGAAAATCAAAACGGCAGCTCAGAACAAGCTGCCGTTTTTGTTTGGGAAGATGCTCCTCGTTTTTTAGATGAGGTGTTTAAAAGCAAAGGACATAAGCGAGGTTTTAAAAATGTAAAGGAGTGGATTGAAAAGCTTATTGAAGCCGAAGATTTAATTGAAAAAAATCCGGCGGGAGCTTTGCAATTTTTAGCTCGTTCATATGGAATTGAACTTTGTCCTCCGCAAAATCAAAATAATGAATTGTTGGCTTTTTGCGTTGAGGCAATCGGAAATTTGATTAATGAAGTTCGTTTTTTGCGAGCTGATTTTATGGCTAAGGTTCAAAGCGATAATAAAATTTTGGCAAAAGCAGAGGAAGCAAAGGCAGCAAAAGATGCGGCTTTTGTTGTTAAAGGTCATCGCAAAAGCGGTGATGACAGCGGTAAATTGACAACCCGAGAAATGTTAGAGCGTCAATTTGCGGCATTGGATTATTAATTTGTAATAACTTAATTTTTAGAGGAAAATATAAAATGGCAAATTCAGATTATAATGATATTTTTACAACTACTTTGAAAAATCGCAGCGGTCAATTGGCAGATGTGGTTTCAAACAACAATGCACTATTGAAGCGATTGCAAGAAAAAGGACATAGTCGCAATATATCCGGTGGTTCAAAAATTGTGGAAGAGCTGGAATACGGACAAGGTGATATGACTTGGTATTCCGGTTATGATACAATCGAATATACTCCCAAACAACTTTTTACTGCAGCAGAATATTCTCTCAAACTATGTGCTGTTCCCGTTGCCATATCCGGTGAAGATATGCTCAAAAATTCCGGTCATTTTCAGATGATGGATTTGTTTGAAAAAAGAATTGAAAACGCAGTTAAAACGATGAGCAACAAAATGGCTGAGGCTGTTTATGGAGATGGAACATCAGCAGGGGGAAAAGCTATCGGCGGTTTGAAACTTTTAATTGCAGATGCTCCGGAAACCGGTGTTGTAGGAGGTATTGATCGTTCAACTGCCGGTAACGAATTTTGGCGTAATAAATCAACAACTGTTGCTAACCCATTGACAATAGATTCAATTCGTCCGGCAATGGATAAGATGTATATGTCATTAAATCGTGGAACCGATAAACCTGATTTGATTGTTACCGGAAATGATTTATATTCTCTTTTTGAACAATCTTTAACTGCTCAACAAAGATTTACCGACAGCAAATTGGCAGAAGCAGGTTTTGAAACATTACGTTTTAAGGGGGCAGATGTTGTTTGTGATGCAGGACAGGGCGGTTGTTGTCCGGAAGATAGAATGTATTTCTTGAATACCAATTATCTATATCTGCGCTCGCATCAAGATCGCAATATGAAAGTAATCGGTGGGGAGAGAATGTCGGTTAACCAAGATGCAATTTATAAAATCATCGGATGGGCCGGTAATATGACAATGTCTAATGCGGCTCTGCAAGGGGTATTAATTAATAATGCCGAATAATTTTTAGAATAATAAATAAGGGCGGTGCTTTAACGGTGCCGCCTTTTTATATGGAGAAATAAAATGGATTTTGCAACTTTTGAAAAGTTTACTCGTAATACAAACTCAGAAGACGGGGTAATCGCTCGTTTTTACGATAAGGCTGTTAAAACCGACGAATTAAGTGCTGACGGTTTGCCGAAGTTCAAGCTTAAATGTTTTTGTGAGATACGAATTAAAGATAATAATTCCGAAATTTTTAATCAGCCTGCGGACAGTGAGAAAATAAGACGCTTTCCGCTTGAATATGAACGTTATAAGCAAAATAAGAAACAGGTGGAAGACGGCACGCCGTTAGAGCATTTTGCATTTCTTGATGTTGCAGAAATTGCAGGGCTAAAACTTCGCGGGATTTTTACGGTTGAAGCTTTGGCTAATTTAGGTGATGAACGGACCGAAAATTTACAACTTAATAAAGAACGTGATTTAGCTCGCAAATTTGTTGAACGGGCTAAAGGTAATTTAAGTTTGGCCGAATGGCAAAATAAAGAACAACAATATCTTCAAAAAATCAAAACACTAGAGTCAAAAATTGAAGCGTTACAACAACAAAATACAACAAGGAGCAATAACAATGAAAAGTATATTAGAAATATGCAAAGACGTAGCTAGTTTAGCCTGTGTTCAAGCTCCACAATCTTTGTTTGAAAGTAATAGTCAAAATGATAAAATTTTTTTGAGTGTGGCTAAAGATGCTTTGAACGGTTTATTGCGTTTTGGAGATTGGCAAGAGCTGATAAAAGATGGAGAACTGAAAACCATAAGAGGAAAAACAGATTATCTGCTTAAGTCTTTTTGCCCTGATTTTTTTCAGCTTTTGAATAATACGGTTTATATCAAAGATGTAAACGAAAAAGTTATCGGAGCAATTACTCCGGAACAATGGCAACGTGAAAAATTTTTGTGTGATACGAGCAATAAAATAAAATTTAAAATCCAAAATTCTATGTTTCGCTTTTTAACTCCTCCGCCAGACGGAATTAAGATTGTTTTTCAATATCGTTCAGCGGTGGTAGCATTTGATAAAGGATTATTTGTTGAAAAAACAGAAATAACTAAAGACAGCGATATTCCTCTGTTTGATGAATATTTGGTAAAGTTGGCTATAAGATGGCGATTGCAGGCTCGCAACGGACAAGCTTATCAGGAAGAATTTAATGAATATGAAAAAGAATGTCGCAAAAGATTAGGAGCCGGTATTGCCGGTGAAAATATTTTTTTGGGCGGCAGAAATAATTTGGCAGAAAGCGAGGAGGTGTTTTATGTTAAATCGAATGCTTAATCGAACACAAAATTATATCTTGTCGGCTCCAATCGGAGGATTAAATCAAAGAGACGGATTGGATAATATGTCTCCTAATGATGCTATTGTAATGGATAATTATTATCCGGCGGAAACAAAAGTTTGTTTGCGAGGGGGATATAAAATTTATGCCTTAAACGAACGAAATATTAAAGTTGAAACATTAATAGCATTTCATTCACCGTTGAATAAACGTATTTTTGCAGTCGGTAACGGCAAAATATTTGATGCAACTTCTGCAAATAATAAGCTTGAAAAAGAAGGGTTGCTTAACAATCGTTGGCATTATGTTCAATTTCGCAATCGTTTAATTATGTGTAACGGGGTTGATGAACCTTTGAGTTATTTTCAGGACAGTGATGAAAATTGGATTTGGCAAGAAACCGAATTACAGGGAGATAATCTTGATAAATCAATGTTATGTGATGTAACCGTTTCAAAACAACGGTTATTTTTTATTGAGAAAAATTCTCTGAATTATTGGTTCTCTGAAGGTGTTGGGGAAGTTCAGGGAAATTTAAACAAGGTCGATTTGTCACTTTTGACGGCAAAAGGCGGTTATTTGAAAGCTATTGCTTGTTGGACACAAGACGGGGGACAGGGAATAGATGATTTGACCGTTTTTATAACCTCAGAGGGAGAGGTTCTGGTATATTCCGGTAGCAATCCGTCAAATTCTGATGACTGGCAATTAAAAGGAAAATATTTTATTTCTCCGCCGGTGGGAGAATATTGTACTTTTCAATATGGCGGAGACATAATTGTCATATGTGAAGAAGGATATGTTCCTTTATCAACGGTTATTTCCTTACCTGAAGGACAAAATGGCAAGGTTGCATATAGTGATAAGATAAGAGGGCTTGTTTTATCACGCATTAGAGACAATAAAAAATTGAGCGGTTGGCAAGGAATAATTTATCCACGAGGAGGATATGCGCTTTTTAATGTTCCGGTACGTAGTCGTTTTGAACAACATGTTATAAACATCAGTTCCGGTGCTTGGTGCCGTTTTACCGGTATAAATTCACTATGTTGGTGTTTATTTGACGGTAGGCTTTATTTTGGCTCAAGCGGAGGGGTTTTTCGTTTTGATGACGGATATTCCGATAATGGGTTGCCGATTTTGGGAAATGTACATCAAGCTTATTGTAATCTTGGGATTACCGGTTTGAAAAAAATTCAAATGTTAAATCCGAGAACAAGAAGCTTGAGCTCGTTCGCTTTAAGCATTTATACCAATATGGATTTTGATGATAATGAATTGGATTATATTGAGAATCTGGGTGGTTCAAACGGAACAAAATGGAATAAATATAAGTGGAGCAGCACTAAAAATCCGATTGGTACAAAATGGGAAACTTTAAGAGGACATATTCGCAGTCAATGGATTGGAAATTCGGCAACCGGTTTTAAGGCGTCACTGGTTTTTAAAACTAAAACAAAAGGCAATTTAATCGAATGGTACAATACCGGTTTTCGTTTTGAAACGGGAGATGGAATTGTCTGAGGTTTTTTATGATAAAAGCGGAAATATAAAAACGTATGTAGCTAAAGGTCTGGGACTAAATTTTGATGATGTTAATGATTGTTTGGCTCTTGGGATAGTTTATCAAAATAAAATTGTCGGCGGTGTGGTTTATTGTGATTATCAAGACAAAACGTCAACTTGGATAAATATATACACCGATGACAAACATTGGTGTTCACAAAAAACTCTTAAACAAATTTTTGGAACAGGTTTTGAAGTTCTTAAATGTCGGCGTATTAATGCACTGATTGATACAAGAAATAAATCCTCAATATCTTTGGCTAAAAGGTGCGGTTTTAAAAAAGAAGGAAAAATGCGGCAATTTCGAGATAACGGACAAGATGTGTTCGTTTTCGGAATGTTACGCAATGAATGTAAATTTATCAATAATTCTAAAAAGGAGAAATAAAATGTCGAGCGGTTTTAAAACTATCGGGAGTATGTTGGGTGTGGGATCGCAAAATACTTCCATGTTGGGGTCGGAAAGAAATATATTAAAATATTTGAATAATTATGACACGCAACTCTATGATAATACTTTAAAAAATTTGGTAAACAACGCATATATGATGAGTCAAAATTTGCCAAATGCAAATAATTATACTTTTAATGTAAACGGTTCTGATGAGGCAAGAAAAAGGGCAGAGCAAGCAACATATCAATCGTATATTGATAAGCTTCAACCACAATTTTCGCAACAAACAAATGACTTGGAAAGCCGATTGCAAAATCAAGGAATTATGGTTGGTAGTGATGCCTATAACAATGCGATGACAAATCTGCAAAATTCGCAAAATAGTGCATATAACCAAGCTGCATACAATTCGGTTTTAAATGGTCAAAATGCTTATTCAAAAAGTTTAGCTGATTCCATAACTGCCGGAAATTTCAATAATAATGCTCGAAGTAATTATATCAGCCAAATACTCTCGCAATTACAAGGTTCGTATTCGGGATATGACAATGCGATGAATATTTATGGAGTAAGGCATGGGATAGATAATAGAATATCCAATGCAGAGCAAATAAATTCTAATGATCAGGCTCAAGCCGGATTAAATGCTGCATTAACAGCAGCACAAGTGGCAGCGATGTTTTCTGATGCAAGATTAAAAGAAAATGTTAAAGCAGTCGGTAAACTTGATAACGGATTAACGGTTTATTGTTTTAATTTTGTCGGTTCCAATATGCCGCAAATCGGCTTATTGGCACAAGAAGTTGCTAAAACTAAACCTGAAGCGGTTTTTGAAAACGAAGACGGCTATTTGTCGGTTCGATATGACATTGCTTGTCAAAAAGAGGAGGAATAAAGAATGCCTTTTGATTCACAAGGAAAATTTTATCGTTTACATAACTGGGAACAAGACAGAATAGACGATATTGATATTGTCAGTGATCATCATGATGAAGAAGATGATAATTTTGCACAAGGATTAAACGAGTGTTTGTTACGTAACGGCTTAGTTCCGATGGAAGCAAATTTAAATTTGGGCGGTTTCAGAATTAATAATGTCGGAAAAGCAACTTCTGTAAACGATGCAATTAATAAACAACAATTAGAAGAAGCAAAAAACGATGTTACCGACAAAATAAATCAAACATTATGTGTAGGTGACATCAAATGCTCTGCTTTGCAAAAAGACCATAAAAACTGGTTGTTATGCGATGGTCGTGAAGTTGAACGTGAAGAATATGAGATATTATTTGAGGCGATAGGAACGGCCTTTGGTAAGGGAAATGGCGTAACTACTTTTAACCTTCCCGATTGTCGAGGTGTGGTTGTCAGAGGTCTTGATAAAGGACGAGGATTGGATGCCGACCGAAAATTTGGAAGCTATCAACAAGATGGTGCTCCGAATATCGGCGGTCGTTTTGCCGGAGGTGCGGCAGAATATTCTTCGTCATTAACCGGAGCATTCAGTTCATCTTCAGTAACCGGAAAATATGACGGCGGTCTTGATGCCGGTAAAAATTTTTCAATCGTTAATTTTAGTGCAACGAAATCAAACTCGGTTTATGGGCGTTCTTCGGAAATAAGAATGAAAAATATTGCATTAAATTACTTTATTAAGGCAAAGGAGGATTGATATGGCAGGAATTATGACTACTAACAGTATTTTAGTCAGACAGGGTGACAGTTTTGATATTGTTATGCAATTTAAGAATAAAAACGGAACTCCGATTGATATAAGTGAAAGCAAAATACTTTTAACCGTACAGGATAAGGATAAAATTCTAAAATTCAAAATTATCGGAGAAATAATTGATGGCGTAAACGGAAAAGCCAGAATTAAAATTTTGCCGAAACACTCTGAGCAAGAGGCGGGTATTTATGCTGCTAACATTGAAATTATTTTCAAAAATGGAGATGTACATACAATTTTTCCGCAAGATTTAACTTCAAATGCAATATTTCAAATTAGTGCAGAGGTAGGCGATGACGGAAATTAATATTTTTGAAAATTATGCCTCAAAAGATTTTGATGTTTTTTTTCAAAATGAGGTGTGTTTAGAAACTGAAGTTGATGTCAGCTACATAAAATCGGGAGAAGAAGAAATTCAATATTATGTAGATGAAAAATCTAAACCTGAAATTGACGACTATGTGGCAGATAAAGAAAAATTGTTGTTTGATGAATTAGAAAATTCAAAACAGGAAGTTAAAAATTATGTGCAAGAAGCAGCTGAAATAGTGGCAGAAGGGCGTAATGATATTAATTCGGTGGTTGAAAGCGGAATTGCAGATATTGATACCAGATTGGAAAAAATAGTAACTGTTGAAGATGGACAAACAATTTTGGGGGATAAAGAATTTTTGGGCTTGTTAAAAGCAGTAACACCTGCGGTTGACGATATTTCAAACAATGTGGCAACGACGGAATTTATAAACGGCTTCAATTTAGTTGAAAAAGGAACTAACCATTTGAAGTTTGCCAACGGATTTTTGATTCAATGGGGAAAAGTGTATACCGAAACAGAAGGAAGCATAAGTTATCCGCAACCGTTTAACACAACGGTGTATACTTTGACGACTTCAAGATATTCGACAGCCAGCACAAATCAAGTTGCTACGTTGATAATAAGGGAACTGCAAACTACTGGGTTTTCATATTATTGTTTTGCAACGTCAGCTTGGCATTGGTTGGCAATAGGATTTTAGGAGATAAAAATGATTGATTTTGTAAATTTTGTTATGAAAAAAAAAGAGTTTAATACGGAAATTTATCAAAAATGGGCGGAGTGGTGTAATCAAAATCAATATAAAATTGTAGAGAAAGGAGATTTTTATTTTGCGGAAAAGTCAGAAAAAAAAGAACCCGATTATCAAGCCAAACGTCGAATGGCGTATCCTGATATCGGAGAACAACTTGATATGATTTATTGGGATAAAGTAAATCAAACTAATATATGGGCGGATACAATAAGTAAAATAAAAACAGATTATCCGAAAGAATAACGGGGCAGAAATGCCCCTTTTTTTTGTGGAGAAAACAAATGGAATTTATAAATGTGATCGGTGCTGTTTCCGGAATTTCTGCTTTGGCGGGAATGTTGTGGAATTTAGTAAAAGTCGGAACTTGGAAAGGACGTTTGGAAGAACGTTTGTCAGGGATTATGCAGAGAGTGGATAAGACAGATAAAGAAACAGCTTCAATTATGATGATGCAAAATCACCAAAATATTATGTTGGCAAAACTGGAAAGTAAGTTCGACAGTTTTGAAAGCAAACTTGATTTGTTGCTTAATTGCAAAAGAAAGGTCGGTAAAAATGAAAATTGACGAGTGGGGTGATTTGCAAATTATGGCCAGAACTTTGTGGGGAGAAGCAAGGGGGGACGGAGCAGAGGGGATAGAGGCCGTTGCTCGAGTGATAATTAATCGTTTTAAGGCAAAAAAATGGTTTACGGGATATAGGATTGAAGAAGGTCAAAAAGTTGCGGATATAAAAGCAACCTGTTTGAAAAAAGCACAATTCAGTTGTTGGAATAAAAACGATGTAAATTATTCTAAACTGATGACGGTAAATGAAAAAGACAAAGCTTTTGTCTGTTGTATTAAAATAGCAAAAAAAGCGATTGATGGCGAGTTGTCAGATTTTACCAATAATGCGACTTTTTATCATACCAAACAGATAAAACCGAAATGGGCTAAACATCATAGCCCGTGTTATGAAACTAAAAATCATTTATTTTACAATGATATAAAATAAGGAGGAAGTTATGACAAATATAAAAAGAGTAGCAGATGTTGTATTAGGTTGGATGCCGGAATATAAAATTTTAAATGACAATCAAGTAAAATTGAAAAATGAGGGAAAAAGACTTGTTCGACAATATGGTTCAGGAGCAGCAAATGGTCTTGATAATTATTATCATAGATTAGGAATGTGTGAAGTTGGACAAAGACTGGGAAAAGGTGATATTATGGCTCCAACTAAGGGGTGGTCTCTGGGAATGCTGAAAGAAGCATATGATATTTATAATAAATCTGTTGTAGGAGATATGCCTTGGAGTGAAAGTATACAAGATTCTTATAAGGATATGAAAAATAATATGGAAGGTATAAATTGGGGATTGAATAATCCTTATAAAGATTGTAGAATATGGCTAAGTAATTTGGATTGGAAGAATAATGTATGGAAAAAATAACTAAATATATATATAAAGCTCCTAAATATATATCATTAACTTTAGCTTGGATAATAGTTATTTATTTTTGCCTGTGGGTTATTGGAATCATATTTTTATTTTTAACGGGTGAGATAAAAAACTTACCTTGATTATAAGATATTTTTTTTAATAAAGACACGAAATTTTTTTCGTGTCTTTTTTGTTGGAGGAAGTTATGACGGAACATCAAAATTGTTGTTATAAGTTTTGGCGATGGTTATTTGCTTTGGCGATAAAACACAAAAAAATTTATTGGCTTTTATGGGGTATGATACTGGCTTTGTGTTTGGCGGGGAGGGATGTTTTATCGTGGTTAGGATTGTGACATATTTAATATTTATTTTTGCGCTTGTATTGTTTTCATATTTTTTGGGACGCTCTCATGCCAAAACTAAAATTATAACCGAACAAATAGAGGTAATAAAATATGTTGAAAAGAAAAAATCAAAAATATACGGCAGTCCTAATATCGGTCGTAACAATTTGCTTGAACTCATGCGCAAAAACCAATTATGAGTATTATTGTCCCGTATATCCGAAAGCAGGAGTAAAAGTTGCAGAAGAGCTTGTTCAAATCAGTTTTGAGCAGGCTCCTTTTTTGTGGCAATGGCTTGAAAAAATTAATAAGTTAAGACAAGAATTAGAGCTGTGTAAATAAGTATATAAAATGTCTTGGCAAATTATTAAAAATTGTATAGTATGCGGACAAAGTTAACTTTTATGAAGAATGTAAATGTTCAAGAAAATTAAAGATAAATTGATGACACTCAATTTTGTGCGGAACTATCGCAATATGTGGCCATATGTAAAACCTTATTGGCTAAGAGGATTGGTGTCAGTTTTAATTACTATTCCTATCGGTTCCATGGATGCTGTTATTGCTTGGTCATTGAAACCATATATGGATGTGGTTATGGTTGAAAAAACTACCAGTGCAACTAACTATATTCCTATTCTCATTATTGTTTTCAGCTGTTTGCAAAGTTCTTTAAACTATGCCGCAACTTATCTCAATACTTGGGTCGGACGCAAAATTGCCAATGATGTCAAAATGGATTTGTTTGATAAATTGATGTTATGCGATGCCAAGTTTTTTGACACTACAACATCAGGAAATGTTATGTTTCGCTACAATAATGATGTTGATGCCGCATGTAACGGCCTTTTATCTAACCTCAAACTTTTTACTACTCGTGTATTTTCATCTATATCTCTAATCTGTGTTTTATTTTATAACTCATGGCAGTTGGCCTTGATTGCTGTTGCAGTTTTGTTTGGTGCTTTATATCCCTTAACTACGGTTCGTCGCAGAATTAAAGGAATTATGGATAAGACCGTATTTTCCGGTGCGGCGGTAATGAGCCACTATAATGAAACTTTCAGCGGTAACCGTATCATTACTTCGTATAACTTGTATGATTATCAAAGAAAGCGTTTTCGTTCTACATTAAAATCGGTGTTCAGACTGGGGATTAAGATGGTGCAGCGTATGGGAATGATGTCTCCGCTGATGCACTTTATCGTGTCTTTGGGAATAGCTGCCGTTATCTGGACCGGAAGTTATTTGATTGTTCATCAGGAAATTACTGCCGGTAACTTTGTTTCTTTCATTACTGCATTGATTATGCTATATAACCCGATTAAATCTATCGGTAACAGTTTTCATCATGTTCAATTAGCGTTTATGGCGATGGACAGGGTATTTTCATTGATGAAAAGTGTTCCTGCCATTCATAATTCCCCTAATGCCGTTGAGCTTAAAGAAGTTAAGAATAAAATCGAATATAAAGATGTATCTTTTTCTTATGTAAAAAATAAACCTGTTTTGAAGAATGTTAACTTGTCTATTGATGTCGGTCAAACAATCGCTTTTGTCGGTAATTCCGGCGGTGGTAAAACAACTTTGGTAAATTTATTGCCACGTTTTTATGATGTAAAAAGCGGAAGCGTTATGATTGATGGTGTCGACGTAAGAAAATATGATTTAAACAGTTTGCGTGATAAAATAGCAATCGTCTTCCAAGATAATTTTTTATTTGCCGGAACTATTCGTGAAAATATTTTGTTGGGCAAAGAAAATGTTACGGAAGAAGAAATAAATAATGCGATTAAGAGTTCTTGTTTAAGCGAATTTATTGCTTCTCTGGATAAGGGGCTTGATACTGAAATCGGTGAAAGAGGAGTTTTACTTTCCGGCGGACAAAAACAACGTATTGCAATAGCTCGTGCTTTTCTGAAAAATGCTCCGATAGTTATTTTGGATGAAGCAACCTCTGCTCTTGATAATAAATCGGAAGCTGTTGTTCAACAAGCCATCGACAATTTAATGAAAGACCGAACCGTATTTATCATTGCTCACCGCCTTTCTACTGTCCGCAACGCAGATAGAATTGTGGTGGTAAATTATGGCGAAATTGTTGAAACAGGTACTCACGAAGAGCTGCTTAACAAAGAAGATAGTGTTTATGCTTCACTGTACAAAAGCCAACTTAAATAGGAATAAGAAATGAAGAAAGAACTATTAGCTCCTGCCGGAGATATTGAAGCAGGTTATGCGGCCATATATTATGGTGCTGATGCGGTATATTTAGGGTTAAAACATTTTTCGGCACGAGCCACTGCGGTTAATTTCAGCGAAGAAGAATTGAGCGAATTTGTCGGATATGCTCATAGTTTGAAGCGTAAAGTATATGCAGCTATCAATACTTTGGTTCAAGAAAATGAGCTTCCGGAGTTGATAAAAAGCTTGGACATATGTTCAAATTGTCGAGTTGACGGTGTAATTTTACAAGATTTAGGTGTGGCAAAAGTTATTCGTGATAAATATCCGGAATTGGAGTTACACGCAAGTACGCAAATGGCGGTACACAATAAACAGGGGGCATTAGCCTTGCAAAAACTCGGGTTTAAGCGAGTAGTGTTGGCTCGAGAACTCTCACTGGCCGAAATTAAGGATATTGCCTCAATTAAGGGATTGGAAACAGAAGCATTTATACATGGTGCATTATGCTATTCTTATAGCGGGTTATGTTTGTTTTCGTCAATAGATAGCGGTCGTAGCGCCAATAGGGGAAAATGTTTATATCCTTGTCGTTCGTTGTTTATGGGTGAAGCCGGTGAAATGCACTATTTTTCAATGAAAGATATGGCTTTACAACAAGATATATTGAAGATGCCGGTAACATCACTAAAAATTGAGGGACGTAAGAAAAATGCTTTGTATGTTGCTGCCGTTACTGATTATTATCGAAATATTTTAGATGGTAAAGGTGCTATCGCTCAAAAAGAAGAGAACATTAAACAAATATTCTCTCGCCCTTGGTGCAAATTTATGTTCAACGGCAAAAATAAGGAAGTTGTGGATAGAGATTTTGTCGGTCATCGTGGTTTGCATATCGGAAAAATTAATCAAATTGTAAAAGGTAAAATTGTCTTTAAAGCATATCACAAAATAGCTCGTCACGATGGATTGCAAATTGATATTCCGGGACAGGAAAAACCATTCGGATTTTCATTGCAAAATATGACGGTAAAAGGGCAAAGAGTTTTTGAGGCTAATGTAGGCGATGAAGTGACTGTGCAACTTCCCGCAAAAACTTTCGGCATAGAAAAAGGGCAGAAAATATATTTAGCTTCGGCAAGTGAAGTAAAAGGTAGTTATGATTATTCTCGTCCGAAGTCAGGGGAGTATAGCCGCCGCTATGATATAGATGTTGAGGTCAGTATTTTGCCGAATGTTATAAAAGCAAGCGGTAATGGGGCAGAATTTTGTATCGAAGGAGAGTTTTCTCCAACCGAAAATGTTGAAAAGATGAATGATGCCGTACAAAAGGCTTTTAATAAAACCGGAGATACACTTTTTACCTTGAAAAACTTGCATATCAATAACTTGCAGCATCTTTTTGTGCCAATGTCAATGTTAAACGAATTGCGACGCGGTTTATACACTAAAATAGAAATTAACGGTAAAAAGGGCGAATTGCCAGAGGTTTCAGAGCCAAGAAAAGTAAACGAACCTAAATGGATTATCAGAACAGACAATGTTGATAATTTGGCAAAAATAGATTTAGAAACTGTTGCAGAAGTAGAAGTTTTGATAAATGCCGATTTTGATATTGAGTGCTTAAAAAAACTTCCCAAAACCAAAGTAAGAATTGTTTTGCCGGCATTAGCTCGTAATTCTGCCGTATTGGCTAAAGTTGCCGAAAAAATCCTAGCTCAAGGCTATAAAAAATGGACTATCGGTAATTGGTGGGGATTAGAAGTTTTACCGAATAAAGGGATAGATTTGGCTTTTGATAATAGTCTTTATATGATGAATACACAGGCTATTAATATGGCGAAAGAAATATCTGTATCTAGAATATCTATGTCGGTAGAAGATACTATTGATAATATGAAAGATTTAGCAAAAAAATCTCCGTTAGCGGTGGTTTTGCCGATTTATCAGGATATTCCGCTATTTTCTAGTGCAGTTTGTATTAGAGAAAATCCGTGTGCAAAATGCTTGAAAGGTACTCGTTGGATGATGTTGCAAAAAGACGGAAAAACTTATTGGGCATTATCTAAAAATTGTCAAACTTTTGTATTTGATGAGAAGCCGTTTTGCATTGCTAAAGAAGCCAAACAGATAAAAGCAGATTTTTATCGGGTAGATTTTTGTTATAAAACTTATTCGGCAGAAAGAGTTGCTTCCATCTGGCAAAATGTGAGCAATTTTAACGATATTCCGGCAATATTAAAAGGAAATATAAACAGTAACAGATTTTAATTTTTATCTGCCTGTTTATCAGAATGGACAACACATCCGGAAATATGTGAATCTAGCTTTTTGATATCATTATAAGCCAAATAAGTTACGATTTTTGTGCAGTCACTATCTTTGGTGTTCTTAATTTTAAATTGCAAATAATAAATAGCGGGTTCGCCAAACTTATCAACTTTGCATTTTAGGGTTACTTTATCTTGTTCATTTTCGATGAGATCACATTTGTTTGGGGTACTGAGTACAATATTCTTTGAAACATCCTTAAAAGTAAAACTTGTAGGTGTCAAGTATGTATATATTATAATTTCTTCGATAGCCCCTCTTGAGTAGTATAAAGTGTTTTGTATAGGTTGATAAAAAATAGGATTTTTGAACTCCTTATCATAATAATTGAAAAGAGAACAGGCAGATAACAAAAAAGTTAAGCATAATATAATATGTTTTTTCATTGTAAAAGCTCCTCTCTATATAAAAGGAGCATAGTATCAAAAAAATATTAAGTCAAGAAAGTTGTTTTAACCGGCTTTGCAGTAATGCAGAGCCTTTTTTTTATGAAAGGAAAAAATAAATGAATATGTATCCTCAATATAAATCAAAATCGGGTTATTATATCAATGATGATGGTATTGATAGCTATGGAGTTAATCATAAAAACTTTACTACTAGAGATGAATTAGAATATCAATTTGCTCGAGTTGAGAGAGAAAAACAGATGATTATGCCCGCTCTTTAGCACAAAAACATATGAATAATGACTTAGCTCATTTGCGTCGACAATTTAATGATTTTGATAAATTTCCGATAGAATTAAAAGAGGTATTGCTTGATATTCAGTATAATACCGGAAAGTTAACCCCAAAGTATTGGCCTAATTTATTTAGGGTGATAGAAGAATGTAATGTTAATGATATCAGAAATAATGTTCATCGCAAAGATGTTCACGCAGGTAGAAATGATTGGGCACGAAGCAAATTAAATTCAATGGTGTGTTGGAGAGATTAAATAATGAGGCGTTACACTAAGAGAATAGGTTCCCCCACCATCTATTCTTTCTTCGATTCTTAAACGATCAAAAAGATACAGATCAGTTATTACGTAAGTCAAATATTCAGTTGTGACATATCCGTCTCTCCTAAAAATTTTACATTTTAAGGTAATTTTATCTTGTTCGTTTTCAATGAGGTCGCATTTTCCGGTTGAATTGATTTTATTTTTATCCAATGGTGTTCTAAAATTGACGGAAGTAGGAGTTAAATATGTCCATCCCGTACGTGTTGAAAGAGGACGCATAGGTTGGTAAAAAATAGGGTTTTTGAACTCTTTATCATAAGAATTAAAAAGAGAACAGGCAGATAATAAGAATGTCAAGCATAATATAATATGTTTTTTCATTGTAAAAGCTCCTCTCTATATAAAAGGAGCATAGTATCGAAAAATTATCAAGTCAAGAAAGATGTTTTAATCGGCTTTGCAGCAATGCAAAGCTTTTTTTTATGAAAGGAAAAAATAAATGAATATGTATCCTCGATATAAATCAAAATCGGGTTATTATATTAATGATGACGGTATTGATAATTATGGAGTTAATCATAAAAATTTTAGCACTCGAGATGAATTGGAATATCAATTTGCCCGAGTTGAGAGAGAAAAACAGATTAACAATAATAAAAACGGAATATTATATGCTCAAAACAATAATCCAAATGTTATGAGTGATGTAATGGAATATAATTTTGACGATATTTATTATTCAAAAAAAGATGATAATAATAATTTTATATATAAAGGAACAGCAGATCATGAAATGGGGTATTCTAATCGTGAAAATGATTTAGGCGGTCCTACTAATTATGGAATTACGCAGAATTCATTAAATGAATATAATTTATGGAATCACCCATTAAAAAAAGGAAGTAATTTTCCTAAATATGTTGAGCACCTAAAACCTCAACAGGCTAAACAAATATTGGATGAAATGTACTATCAACGGTATGGTATAAATCAGATTGATAATGTATCTATTGCAAGGAATGTTTTTGACGGATTGATGAATCAAGGAACTATAGCTGGATATGATTTAGCTTCAGCTGTTAATGAATATAAAAATACTAACTTTGCTGGAAATACAAGAGTTTCACAAAAATTAGCAAATTATATAAATTCATTTCAGGAAAATGAAATAGTTCCGTTTAATGATTTATTATCCAGAAAAAGAATGAGCAGATATTTTGATAGTGTAGATAAGTATCCACATGAAAATATTAATAATTTAAGAGGTTGGTATAATCGTTTACAGAATTATTATAGTAATTTTAATGAATTTGAAAAACTATATAAAGATAGAGTTGACGATTATATTTTTAATAAGTATCATCAGTACTATACAGGGAAATGAGAGGAAAACAATGAAGAAGATTATTTTTTTGCTGTTTTTATTAATGCCTTTTAGTGTTTTTGCAGATGATTCTATATGTTCAACTGCGATAATAAATAGCATTTATTCTATTGAAGAAGAATTGAATAATTGTAAAATTGATATGACTAATAATCCATCAACAGCAGATATGAATGAGGCTACGTATAAGTCTGCTGATTGTATTATTGCTGTTGTATATAAAATATTTGATACTTTTTATACAAAACGAAATAAGCAGGTCAAAGAGGATTTTAACAAATTGGTTGTTAATATATATAAGAATTGTCATAATATATCACAATATAGTGACATGGCAGATCATGCAACTATGCGCAATACAGAGGCTATTAGTCGTGCTAATTACATATTTCGACAAATTGCAAAAGACTATATTCAACAAATGAAAGGTGATTGTTGGTTGTAATATTTGCGGAAAAATATTGATTCAAGAAAGTTGTTTTAATCGGCTTTGTAGCAATGCAAGGCCTTTTTTTATGAAAGGAAAAATAAATGAATATGTATCCTCAATATAAATCAAATTAGAATAAAGTAATTAAAAAAAACGGATATTATTTAATATCCGTTCTTTGTCAGATTAAGATAAAGTAGTTTTTTTAACATTTTTTCCAACATTGAGATTTTATCAATATATGGGAGGTAGGTTGCCATAGTTCCACATTGTCCATCACAATATTTATTGGCGGAATATATATTATTATAAAAATTAAAAATGGCATTTTCAGATTGAGATAAATATTCTAACATTTTTGTTTGTTCATGGGGTGAGAAGGCTGTCTTGATTTCTTTCTTTATCTCTTCAATAAAGTATTGACTGCATTGACTGTTATAATCAATCATGTCATTTGTAGTAATATTATTTTTGTTTTTTGATAATGACGAGCATTTATTATGAATTTTTTGTATTTTAGCTTCAATCAATTCCATATTTTTTTCTTTAGAATCATACAATATGGGAAGTTTATTTAATGATTTTTCTATACCATACTGTCCGTTTTTAATGCAACCCGCTTCTATGCCGATATTTATAAAATTGTTATTTTTGAAGTAATAAAGGTGAGCAATGTCGACATTCGTTCCATTTATTGCAATGGGGGATGTTTCAGAGATATTTTTTACTGCGATTTTTAGAGCTTCTGCAGAAGGACATATTGAACAATACTTAAAAACCTCTTTTTGTTTTTTTATAATTTCAACAGCATTTTTTATTGTCTGTTTATTTATATAATAACAGACATCGGCATTAGCTGTTTTATAAAAAATACAGGTTGCAAAAATGATTATGAGTATTTTTTTTAACATTGTTTTCCTTATAAAATTTGTGTCGTATTTTCATATAGAATAGTTTGAAAAAATATTAAGTCAAGAAAGTTGTTTTAACCGGCTTTGCAGCAATGCAAAGCCTTTTTTTTATGAAAGAAAAAAATAAATGAGTATGTATCCTCAATATAAATCAAAATCGGGTTATTATATCAATAATGACGGTATTGATAGCTATGGTGTCAATCATAAAAACTTTACTACTCGAGACGAATTGGAATATCAATTTGCCCGAGTTGAGAGAGAAAAACTAAACAATGATTATGAACACAAACGGATATTATATGCTCAAAATAATAATCCAAATGTTATGAGTGATATAGATAAATATCGAAGTATTTCAGATAATAATTTAGATGAACGACAACGAATTATGGCGTTAAAAAATGGGCAACATCTTAAATTGAATATAAAAAATAATGATAAGGCAAATTATAATTGGCCTTGGTATACTTTGGATTGGCTAGGAAAATATTATGTTAATAAATATAGTGACAGCATTGAAAAATATGCCAATAAATATAACATATCTCCGGACATAGTTAAGGCTATTATGTACAATGAAGCCGCAACCGGACATAAGGGGGGAGCTAATAATTTAGCCGATTTATTTTCTATGTCAGGTAGTCAGATGCCGATGAATATACAAGGTAAAACTTGGGGAAATTTTCAGGGTAAATATTATGATACTTATGATGCAGAGCAAAATATTGAATTGGGAGTAAGGCTTATAAAACAACTATATGGTTCTATTGATAATCCTACACCGGATAAAATAGGAACTTTATGGAATGATACCGGAGCATATATAATTAATAATGTCGGAGCCAGAGTTAAGACTGCATACGAAACAAAACCATGGGAGGAAAAATGAGACTATATTATAACAAGAAATTTGTTAAGAGCATATTATATATACTATGTTTTTTATGCGTAACGTTTCTTTTTGCTATGGTTTTCCAAGTCGGTTTTGGAACAAATCCCAATGGAGAAGTTTGTGATTATAATGTGTGGCAATATGGTGTTATTTATCAATGGGTGTGGCATGATATGCCTTGTGTTTTTTCTGTTAAATTTTATATTTTGTATATTTTTTGGGGACCGATATATTTTTTATATGATTATCTTCGCAAAAAAATATTAAGTTTTTCATCTGTGATTATCAGAGCAGGTGAGTTTATCTTTTGGATAATATGTAATTGGTTATGTCTTTTGTCCGTAACTATGATAGGGATAGATGGAATGTTGTTATGGACATCTTTTTTGGGGGTTGTTTTGTTTTGGCTTCCGATAGTTATTATAACAGAAAGTATACATTATGTAGTATACCGGAAAATTGATATATAAAATATTGTGTTAGTCTTTAATCGGCTTTGCAGCAATGCAAAGCCTTTTTTTATGAATGGAGAATAAAAAAGGCGACATTAACCATAAAAGATTAAAGTCGCCTTCGCAAGAGTAGGATAGGGGTATAAAATTATTCATCACTATGGTAAGGTATACAATATGCAAAAGCATCCCTATCCCTATCAGACACAAGCAAAAAAGTGTATTTGTAGCGGGTTAAACAACCGGCTTATATCAGGTAACGTATTTTCTTTGAGAAAACAGTACGAACTTCACAGCCCATACTGTCCGTGAGTACAACCAACTAAAAACGAAAGAAGGAGTTAATTGTTCTCAATTAAAAACAAAACCTATGGAAACAAACAAAAAAATTATCTAAAAAATCACTGAATGACTGCTTTCTAATTTTTTTGCCGGTGTATGTCAAGAAAAAAAATGCAAGTTTATATAAAAAAGTTGTTGCAAAAAAAATATTAGCGGTCTATATTCCCGTAAGAAAGATTATGGGTGCGTAGCTCAGTTGGTAGAGCAACTGACTCTTAATCAGTGGGTCTGGGGTTCGAGCCCCCACGCGCCTACCATAATAAATGAAGGCCTTCAACAAGTTTGAAGGTCTTTTATTTTTATCAAAATATTCCGGGGCTCGAACCCGAGGGTTCTTCTTGCTCATAAGCTCAATACTTTCGCTAACTCGCTTAGGTCACTCCATTTGTAACGTTTGCAATCTGCGATGTTATCTTGTTTGCAAACTAACAAATGTTCGCCTTTCGTCAGAAAACAGTTCACAGGACTGTTTTCTTTCCTCAAGCCCCCACACGCCTACCATAAAAAAGCACTCTCTTGTGAGAGTGCTTCTTCGTTTAAATAACATTGCCTATGCAACGAGGTCCTTTGTCTTAGTCAAACCACACGGTAGTTCCCGAGAGAGACATATCGTACAAGTCATATCCCTGTGAATTTTTCACAATTACACAGTGATATCTTGATACACCTCTATCTGTCTTCGTGATGTTGATGTCACAGCTTGCGTCGCGTCCGATTACCAAAATATCACCATCTTTCAAAAGTGACATACGTTCAGATGTCAACTTCACGTGGAAACGAGACATCTGAATATTGACAGCTCTCGGAGAAGACAGATGCCGGAGTTTTTTTATGACTCTTCCTCGGTTTTTCGCCGTGTCAATAATTGATTGCAAACGAGATGCTGCCTTCGAATTTTCGACTTCGCCGAAACAAACGGAATTAAACGAAAAACCGGGGAACTCCTTCAAAAATACTTCGGTGTTGCACTTGTGTACAACCAGACGCTCAATGTGATATACTCTACCAAGTTTGAGCATATCCTTGTTGCTGTTCCATCCGAAGAAATTGTCTGAAGGAATGCGGTTACATACTACGGCTCTGGGAGCCTTGTTCTCAATTTCTAAGCCTTTAATTGCTTGTATCATAGTTGTTATTTTTAGGCATTAATCCCGATTTGATACTTGCCTAAGGCATCAGGGATATACACAATAAATATTAGTTATTCTAATCATGTTTTTATATTAAATTTTAAAAGTTTTTTTGTCAATATTTTCTGCAAAAATAGCGTATTTCTAATAATTAATTTTAGTTCAAATAAAAAAACGCCCAAAGTTTTTTATTGCATTTTGTGTAAAATCGTTATTATATAAAGCAAAATTGAAATAATTATGTCTAACTATTTAAAATACAAATCAAATGTAACAAAGATTGATTGACGAAGCTACGGAAAAATTTGTAGCTGTGTATAAAAAAACACCGAAAGAGTGCGGTCTTGCCGAAATAGGCATTTATGAGAAGCAGAGTGCTTTTTTGTACGCACATTCTAAAGAAGAAATTGTTGCCTACAAAACCTGTCAGAATATCATTCGTTGGATGATGGTATGGTATCTGTGGCCGCTGGCTCTTATGATGATTGTACTCATTTTTTGTGCTCTGCCTGAAGTGATTGCCGGTAACTGGCTGTCTATTGCTTTTGTAGGACCGGTGGCTTTTTTTGTTATGTGGGTAATTCTTTTTCTCGTGCTTGCGGCTAAAGCTTTGCATGCGGACAGAATCTCTCGTGACAGAGTTGTTTGGATAAATTACTAATATCCTAATCTAAAAATTAAGGGAGCATTACGCTCCCTTTTTTATGGTTGGTCTACTGCTTCTCCGTCTTTATAATATTCGATACTTTCCAATTTTCCATAGTCATCGAAAACCTTTGCCATTCCTTCTAATTTACCATTTACGATAGTTGCACTCATTGAGATTGTTCCATTATCATTGTATCCGATATATTCTCCATTAGCTACATCATTTTCATAATCTGTTTTAAAAATAATTCTGCCGTTATCATAAATTTTCAACGTTCCATGAATTTTTCCATCTATGTAAGGAGCTTCAATATCCATTTTTCCGGTATTTTCCTCGTAGTGTTTTACAATACCATTTCTTTTTCCGTTTTTGTATACTTCTTGATATGCTATTTTTCCGTGCGGATAATAAGAAGTTACATTTCCTTCCATCAAATTATCTACAAAAAGAGCCTGGGATTGTAGTTTTCCATTAGGATGCCATGATCTTGCCATTCCTTCTGCTTTATCATTTTTAAATGTCATCTCAACGGTTTTAATGCCTGTTAAATAATACAGAGTGTAACGTCCATCTTTTTTACCGTTTTTATAGTGAGTTTCGCTTTGTTTAGGTCCCAACCTTGAATAAGCAACAGCTACTCCGTTTCTTTTGCCATTGATATATTTAGCTTCGAAAGCAATTTTATTATTATCATACATAATTCTAGATAATCCGTTAAGCATGCCATTTTTGTAATTAGCCTGACTTGTCAGCTTTAATTTAGAATCACTGCCGTTTGCAATACCTGTAAATGGTTTTTGATTTTTATCCACGCAAACAATAACCTCATTTTGTTCTTTACAATTTAAGCTTTCACCATTTTGTGTTTTCATATTTTGGGTTAAATGATCATCAAAATTGTATTTTTCAGGAATTGAAAGTGACAACAATGGGTGGGGTTTTATCAATCCCATTTCTTCCTCAGGTTTAGCGTTTGCCGTCATATTAGTGTTCGTTTTTCCGCCAAAATTTTGAGCATTTGCATTTAAGGCTAACATACATAAACCTAAAAACAGTATACTTTTTTTCATAATATTCTCCGCATTATTATGTTATCATACTTACAATAGTTACATAATAATCATAGCTTGTAAATAGTTTATTAATTTATACATCTTGAAATTTTTGTTTTTTAGTGTTATTCTATTTTTCGTAAGTATGGTTTTTGTAAAAAATCGGCTTACGTTGGATTAACAAGTATGGAGTTTTTATGTTATTTGTAAGGCCCGCTGTAGCTAAATACAGCATTTTTAAGCAGACAAAACAGTTTGCTGTTTTTTGTTCAACTTTTATATCATGTGAGGGCAAAACTGTTCTGAAAGGAGTGTAATTATGCTTACTTTCAGAGAAGGTTTAAATGATAACGATCCTCAAATCATTAAAAACATTGCGGCATCGACCGGATTTTTTGATAAAGAAGATATTGATACAAACTATCAATTAGCTCATGATTGGATAAAAACCAACCAAAACAATAGAAAATGCGATGTAGATTTCCTTTTGGTCGAAATGGAAGGGAAAACGATTGCTTATGCTTGTTTCGGAAAAATTCCGACAACGGAGTCATCTTATGAGTTATATTGGTTATCAACTCATAACGAATATCGAGGTTGTGGTGTAGGACGTTTATTAATGCGGCAACTGATTGATAAAATTTCGCAATCAGGAGGTACAAAATTGTTTGTAAAAACAGACGGAACGGAACAATATTTACCGACACGTCGGTTTTATGAATCTTGCGGTTTTATGCAGGAGGCTTGCCTAAAAGGATATTATGGCGATAAGGATGATTGTTGTATCTATTCATATAAGATTCCGCATATTAATATGGAAACATATAATGTTTTAGCTGCAGAATAAATAAAAGCCCTGTTTTTAACAGGGCTTTTTTGTTTGAATTTTTTCTTATATATAATATTATCAAAACAAAATAAGAGGAGAATTTGATATGATTAAGGCAATTGTTTTGGTTGTGGTGATTGTTGCTTTATTAGTTTTGTTGGGAAGCGGTATTCATCTTTATCGTGTTGCGCAAAAAAATGCTTATGAAATGGCAAAATTTGAAAATACGGATATTAAACTCGAGCCTAAAACCGGAAAAACTTTGGTGGTTTATTATTCTCTTACCGGTCACACCAAAGAAATTGCCGAAAAAATTGCTGATTATACCAATGCTGATATTTTTGAAATTCAAACCACCGAAAAATTTAAGATTGATGCTACGTTTTATATAAATGTACGCAAACAGCTCAAAAAGGGAAGATACCCTCAAATCGTAGAGCCATTACCTGATTTTTCGAAATATGATACAGTTTTTGTCGGTGGTCCGGTTTGGTGGTATGCTCCGGCAACTCCATTGTTGGCATTTTTGAAAAAAGCGGATTTCAAAACCAAAAAAGTAGTGCCTTTTTCTACTCAAGGCAGCAATTATGGCAGTTTCTTTGTTGATTTTAATAAAATGGCTTATAATGCTAAACTTCGTCCGTCAGAATCGTTTAATAATTTGCCGGAAAAATACAACAAAGCCGTGGATAACAAAATTATCAGTTGGATAAACTCTATCAACTAATCGATTTTACAATATTTTGCAATTTCTTCGCAAATTGCCGTTTTATCTTTTTCTTCCATTGCATAAAGCGGGATAGAAAATGGGGTAAATTCGCAATTTTTACATAGATTTTGCATAAAAGTAAGCGGATAAACAACACGTGGTTTTAGGTCAAAAATAATAGCTTCTCGTCCGCCACACATAACTTTTGCTTTAATTTTGCGGGCTTGTACCACATCTATCCATAACAATGGTACCGCGTGGTCAATTTGTATCCCTCTTTCGTCAATGTGAGCAAGCCTTTGCGGAACAAATAAAACGAAACTTGTTGCTATCATAAACAGGGTAGGGAATAACATTAAAATCAGTGACATTGTTACACTGTTGCATGCGGTTAATGTTATTGTCAGTGAAATGATAAAAACCACTAAACTGATTGTAAAAATTTTTCTCAATTCTTTTTTGCTATAATAAAAATCCATTTTCTTACCCTCCGCATCGGTATTATATCACAAATAAAAATAAATCCAACATAATAAAAATATTGAAAAAAATATGATTTTGCATATAACTATAATCAGGTTTAATTTTATAAGAAAGATAAAATAATGAAATTGAAAAAAAGATATATAGTTCTTGCGGCTGTAATCGGAGCGATAGCCGGCGGAGTTTATTATGTTTCACATAATTTAGAAAATATTGTAAAATCTGCGGTTAATAAATATGGCAGTCAAGTTACCGGTACCGAAGTTAAATTAGGCGGATTTTATTTTGCACCGCTCAAAGGTGAAGTTAAGTTGAGCGATTTGACCGTTGCAAATCCAAAGGGTTATGCAAAACCGTATATTATCAGTTTAGGGGAAATTTTTGTAAAACTTAATGTAAAATCTTTGACCGAGCCGGTTATTGTTGTTGAAAAAGTCAGCGTTGTTAAACCTGAAGTTACGTATGAATTGAAAAATGTTACCAATAATAATGTTTCCGATTTGCTGGCAAATATTAATAAAAATACTGCTTCTGCTGATAAAACGGAAACTCCGAAGGAAGAAGTTAAAAAGGAAGAAAAGTCCGGAGAAGGCAAAAAGGTTATTGTTGACTTGGTTAGTGTCAGCGAAGGACAGGTTAATATTGCGGCATCTATTGCCGGAAAAGGAGCTGGAGCGGCCATTCCTTTGCCGACTATCGAAATCAAAGATATAGGAAAAGAAAAAGGCGATAACGGAAAGAGTTTATCAGAAACTGTTGTTGTTATCTTGAAAAAGATTTTGAACACATCTTATCAAACAGTCGTCGAAAAAGGTTTAGGCGGTTTGAAAGATGTTGCAAACGACGGTATTAAGGCTCTCAACGATAAAGCAGACAGCTTAAAAGAAGAAGCAAAAGGCTTTTTGAAAAATATTTTTTAGTTGATTATGTAGTTGATACAAAAACAGTCTCTCATTTGAGAGACTGTTTTTTTCGTATTTTGGTTGTATCTTTTGCGTAATTATAGTAATAATAATTACGACAGGAGGGATAAATGAGAAAAGTGTCTGTAATAATACCTTGTTATAATCAAGGGGAATATGTGGCTGAAGCAATTAATTCTGTTTTCAATCAAACATATAAAAATATTGAAATTGTAGTTTTTAATGATGCTTCAAAAGATAACAGCCGAAAAATTATCAAAAGCTTTGGCAAAAAAGTTGTTTTTATTGATGAAAAAGAAAATCATGGTGTGATATATGCTCGCAATAAGGCTATCGCAAAATCTACCGGAGAATATATTTTACCACTTGATGCAGATGATGTAATTGAACCGACATATATTGAAAAAGCGGTTAAAGTTTTAGATGAAAAACCTGATATCGGAATAGTTTATTGTAAAGCCAGAATGTTTGGTGCAGAAAATAAAGAGTGGAATTTACCTCCTTTTTTATTAGATAAGTTTTTATATTCCAATTGCATTTTTTGTAGTGCTTTGTTTAGAAAGTCGGACTTTGTTGCTGTTGGTGGTTATAATGAAAATATGAAAGAAGGTTGGGAGGATTGGGATTTTTGGCTTTCACTAATAGAAAAAGGTGTCGGAGTATACCGAATTGAAGATATTTTATTTAATTATCGCAGACATTTTGTTCAGTCGAGAACTGATAGGGCGGACTCTAATAAACCGCTTTTATACAAAAAACTTTTTATGAATCACATACCTTTATATCTGAACCATAACGATTTTTTCTATAAAGCATTTAATACCCCTGTTGTTAAAAAAGAAGTAAAGGTTAGTGTAAACATAAATCATATTAAAATGCTTGAGAAAATAGAGAAGAAGATTTATAAATTACGCAAAAAAATAAAGCAGTCAATATTGCTTTGGGCTGCTTTATTAGTTTTATTTCTATTATATGTATGTATTTAATTTTCTATCTTCCTATTCCGGAGAAACCCATAAATGCTAAGGATAGCAGGGCTGCCGTTATCAATACGATAGGAACACCTCTTACGGCTTTGGGCATACTTGCCATAGAAGCGTTTAAGCGTTCACGGAGTCCGGCAAATAGGATAATAGCTAAGGTAAAGCCCATTGCATTTGCTAAACTGAAACATACCGAATATATCAGGCTGTATTCTTTTTGAATTGATAATATGGCAATACCTAAAACGGCGCAGTTGGTTGTGATGAGCGGCAAGAAAATACCTAATGCCTGATAGAGCGCAGGAGATGTTTTCTTTATGATGATTTCAACCATTTGAACCAGTGAAGCAATTACCAAAATGAACACAACCGTATTCATAAATTCTAATCCGTTGGGAACCAAAAGCTTATAATATACCAAATATGTGGCAATACTGGCGATGGTCATAACAAACATAACGGCCAAACCCATTCCGGCTGCGGTAGATATTTTTTTGGAAACTCCCAAAAACGGGCAAATTCCTAAAAATTGCGAAAGAACAATATTGTTTACCAAAATGGCAGAGATAAAAATCATAGTTAAACTCATTTGTTTGCTCCACTAATTTTGTTAAATACCATAATCAAACCGGCTAAGGCTAAAAATGCTCCCGGAGGCATAATGAACAGCAGGATAGGGTAGCCGTCTTCGCCAACAAAATTCCACCCGAGAATAGAACCGGCACCCAAAATTTCTCTAATACCGCCTAACAAGGCTAAAGCAATGGTAAATCCGATACCCATGCCTAAACCGTCTAAAAATGATTGCCATATATTGTTTTTGGAAGCAAAGGCTTCTGCACGACCCAGAATGATACAGTTAACCACAATCAACGGAATATAAATTCCGAGTTGAGCATGTAATGCCGGCAAATAAGCTTCCATCAGCAAATTGATGATAGTTACAAAAGAGGCTATAATAACGATATAGCAAGGAATACGAACCATGGCCGGAATTAAGTTTTTAACCAGAGAGATAGCCATGTTTGATAAAGCTAAAACAAATAATGTAGCCAGTCCCATTCCGATACCGTTTGCCATTGAGGTTGTAACCCCCAATGTCGGACACATTCCGAGCATCATAACAAATACGGGGTTTTCCTTAAAAATACCTCGAGTTAAATTTTGCATGCTTTTACTGGTCATTTCCGGCTCCTCCTGCAAATTTTTTATATGCTGTTACGGCCTTTTTTACAGCTTCTACAACTGCGTTTGAACTTATTGTTGCTCCGGTAAGAGCATCAATTTCGCCACCATTTTTACTCAGTTCAAAATTGTCATCATGAGCATTGAGACCGACAAACTGTTCGCTGAATTTATTTTCGGTAATTTTAGTTCCTAATCCCGGTGTTTCGTTTTGTTGGATGATTTTATATCCGGTTACCGTTCCGTCCATTAAGATACCGATAATCAATTCTATTTTTCCGCCAAAGCCGTTGTTACTGTAAGATTTTATGGCAACAGAAGTAATTGTTCCGTTTTCTCTGGCCGGATAAAGTTCTAAGTCTCCTCCCGAAAGAGCGGTTCTTTCATCAAAAGGCTTGTTATCAAAATTGCCGACCATTTCTTCGATGGCTTTAGAAATTTTCATTGTTTTAGATGCTTCTATCGGTTCTTTGGTTTTTTGATATACATAACCGATTGATGCAGCCGAACATACTGAGACGACAGTCATCGCCATAATCATATTAAAAAGACTTGATTTTACAGGTTTCATCTATTTTCTCCCTGTGCCGAAAATACGAGGTTTAGCAAGCTTATCAATAAGCGGAACAAATGCGTTCATAATCAAAATTGCAAAAGAAACACCTTCCGGATAGGCACTGTAACGACGAATAACAAAAGTTAAAACACCGCAACCGATGGCAAAAATAATTTTACCTTTTTTACTCATCGGAGAAGTTGTATAATCGGTAGCCATAAAAAATGCCCCTAAGAATAAACCGCCGGACAACAAATGGGTAAGCGGATCAAGAGAAGCATCTCCGGTATAATAGGCAAAACCGGCGGTTAAAACAAAAAATGTTGCGACATAATAGAACGGAATATGCCAAGATATTACTCTGCGATATAATAAATAAACCAAACCTAAAAGCAAAGCTACGGCAGATACTTCTCCCATTGAACCACCGGTATAACCTAAAAACATTTCTAAATAATTAGGAATATTAGATGTTAAAGATGTTGCGGAAGTTCCCGCATCTGCGTGCTTCAAAATTCCTAAAGTTGTTGCCGAAGTAGAAACATCTGCATTCATAAAATCGAAAAGTTTAGGTTTTACCCAAGTTGTCATTTGAATCGGAAATGATATGAACAAAAATACACGTCCGATTAATGCAGGATTAAATAGATTTTTACCTATTCCGCCAAAGGCAACTTTAGCAATTATTATTGCAACAAAACAACCGATGAGCGTCATCCATACAGGCATATTGCAAGGTAAATTATACGCCAATAACAAACCGGTAACAATCGCAGATAAATCTTTTGTTGAAGGTTTTACTTTCAAAATATATTTACAGGCAATATATTCCATTACCACACAACCGGCAACGGCGGTAACAATGGTTATCAAAGCATTCAATCCGAACAAAGCAATTGCAACCAGTCCTGCAGGCACTAATGAGATAATAACATCACGCATTATTGACATGGTGTTTGTCGGAGAATACATGTGAGGGGCAGTCGAAACTTTTAGCATAGTTTATAGTCCTATTTGTTTTTTCTTATTTCATATTTAGCCAATTTACAATAGTCAAGCAACGGAATGCGAGCCGGACAAGAATATGCACAACAACCGCATTCAATACAATCAAGTACGTGAATTTTTTTAGCTTCCTGATATTCTCCGTTGCGAATTAAACTATGTATGAGATATGGCTCAAGACCTTGCGGACATACATCAACACAAGTTGCACAGCGGATACAGGGGTTAACTTCCGGTTTGTATGCACTTTCATCTTTTAATATCAAAATTCCCGAACTTATTTTGGTAATCGGAGCATCTAAATTGACTCCGGCAATACCCATCATCGGACCGCCGAATATGATTTTTCCGATTTCACTTTTCTTTCCTGCTTTTTCAATTAAATAAGATGACGGAGTTCCGATACGAACACGGAAATTTCCGGCTTTTTTAACGTCATCGCCACTAACTGTTACAATACGTTCAAATAAAGGTTTATGCTTTTGAACAGCTTCATAAATAGCAAATGCCGTTCCAACATTTTGTACCACGCAATGAACATCTATCGGTAAACATCCCGGAGGAACTTCTCGACCGGTAACTGCGGCAATAAGTTGTTTCTCTGCTCCTTGCGGATATTTTGTGGCACATACTTGAACATTAACTCCCACATAGCGACGAGTTACTTGCTGCAGAGCTTTTATCGCTTCCGGTTTGTTTTCGTCTACGGCGATAATTGCATTTTGAATGCCTAGAGCTTTATTTATTACTTTAGCACCGATAACGATTTGTTCAGCACATTCTTGCATCAGGCGGTCATCGGCGGTTAAATACGGTTCACATTCAATTCCGTTTAAGATAAGGCAATCAACTTTTTTGCCTTCGGGAACAGTTACTTTTATCGGGGTAGGGAATCCTGCTCCGCCCATGCCGACAATACCTGCACCACGGATAATTTGTACTATTTCTTCGGCAGAAGAGGTAATTTCGCTGACAATATCGGGAGTTTTATCAATACTTTCTTCCCATTCGTCGCCTTCTACTCGAATCGTTATCATTTTTTCAAGATATCCGCCGCCGGTTTCGTTTTCTTCTACCTTTATTACTTCACCGGAAACGGAAGAGTGAACATCGGCAGAAACAATACCGTCGGCATCGGCAATAAGTGTTCCTACCTTAACTTTATCACCTTTTTTTACTAAAATTTTTGCCGGAGCACCAATGTGTTGTCTTACCGGAATGGTAACAACTTCAGGGATTCCTGCATCTTCAATGGCAACATCTGAGGACAATTTAAATTTATCAGGATGGATACCTCCTGTTGTGAAGGTTTTAATTTTGCTCATTCTTTTCTCCTGTATAAACAATAGCACCTGTCGGACAAGCAGAAGCAAGTTCTGCACCATATTGTTCGGCTGAGACAGATGTAGGAATATATGATAAATTGTTTTCAACTTTTACATCTGCGCAAACTTTTGTACATTTCATGCAACCGATACATGCTGCTTTACAGTTTTTACGTGCGGTTGCGCCTTTTTGTTTGTTGTTACATGCAACATATACACGAACGCCTTTCGGACCCACAGGTCTGATTTCATACAATCCTCTCGGACAGATACGAACACATGCTCCGCAAGATGTACATTTATCGGGATTCACTTCGGGTAAGCCTGTTTTGGGATTCATTTCAATAGCACCGAAAGGACAATTACGAACACAATCTCCCAGACGAAGACAACCGTTAGGGCAACCGGTCTTGCCGACAAAGACTCTTGATGCCAAACGACAATTTTTTAACCCTACATATTCTACCTTGTCGGGAGCATTTTCACAACTGCCGTTACAACGCAAAACGGCCACCGTAGGCTCGTGGTCTTCGGCAGCATAACCTAATTTTTGAGCAATTTTTGTCATTACATTACGCCCGCCGACCGGACAATATAATGAACGAAATTCTTCAGCGGTGGAGGTTGCACAACGATTGGCGAAATCTTGACAACCGGCGCTACCGCAGGCTCCACAGTTTGCTTGCGGTAAAATTTCGGCAATTTCTTCTGCTAATACATTAGGTTCTACTCTAAATTTTTTGGCGGTAAAATACAATACAATCGCAGCAATGACGGCAATAACCGATAAAATGGCGATGTTAAATAATATTATCTCTGTCATATCCGTATTTCTATTGTTAAACTTGGCGATAAAATAGCATCATTTTTTTTTATTGAAAGCTATTTTTTGTATTTATCTTATCTTAATAATCAAACTTTTTTTCAAATTATTACGAAAAATCCACAACAAAATATAATATGGGAACAATATTGACAATCCGCATAATGCCGAAATGGTCTCATTCTTTGTATATATAAAACTCAAAAATAAACTAAAAACCACTAAAAACAATGGGATAATGTAACCATATAAGGCGGCATAAAAAGCCTGCTTGCTACTGATTATAACTTCCACTTTTTGCCCTGTTTTATAATTTTCGGGAGTTTCAGCTTCTACCTCTATTTTGTGCTGTTTGGTTGTTTGCGAGCAGGCATCTTTCAATGCACAACTGCCACAAGCTTCTTTTTGAGCTATTTCTACGGTTATAATGTTTTGTTTTATTGCGGTTATAATTCCGCTGTGTGCTATTTCTGTCATTGTCCTATTAACTTTTGTGCTTTTTGAGAAACAATATTTTTGATTTGGTTGTCTTCTGTTTTTACAAACATAATAACTGCCAGTTTATTGTTATTTGCAAAATTCAGTCCTTTTTCTTCTCCCATAGACATTATTGCAGTTGCCAAACCGTCTGCAATCATACAGCTTTCATGGAATACCGTAACCGATAACAGATTATTTTTTGCCGGATATCCGGTTTTAGGGTCTATGGTGTGAGAATATTTTTCTTCACCGATATAAAAGAAATTGCGATAATCTCCCGAAGTTGCTACGGCATAATCTTTTAAGGTAACGATAAAAGCATTTTCGTTTGTAGTTTCACTGGGTTTTACAACTCCGACGTTCCATCCTTTTATTTCTTTTGATTTATTGCCGGAAGCGACAACTTCACCGCCGACTTCAATTATGAAATCGGTATATCCCAACGATTTTAGAAGTTTAGCCAATCTGTCAACACCATATCCCTTGGCTATAGCCGAAAGGTTTATCATAATATCTTTATCTTGTTTTTTCAGTTGGCTATAATCTTTATTAAACTGAATTTTATCAAATCCGGTTGTCTTCAACATATTGGCAATATCTTCTTCATTCGGTATCTTTTTGATTTTTCCGGTAGTACCAAAGCCCCATAAATCAATCAGTTTTCCTGTGGTAGGGTCAAATGCTCCATTACTCATTTGATATATTTTATAAGAGTTTTTGAGCAAAAATTGCATATCTTCCGATAGCTCAATCCATTGATTGGCTTCGGCTTTATTGATTTCGGATATTTCGGAAGTTAAGTCAAAAACAGACATTCTCGCATTTATTTTTGACAATTCGTCATTTATACTTTTTTGAAGTAATTTATTTTCGTCAGAATTGCGAATTTTTACGGTGTAATATGTACCGAAAATTTTGCCGGTTACTATGTGATAGGTCTTTTTCGGTCCGATAAAAAACCAAACAACGGCGGTTAAAAATATGAAAAGTGCAAAAAATTTTAATATACGCATAACTTAAAAACCATAAAATTAGTAATTATTTTATATTTAATGTTTATATTATAATAAAATCCATTTTTTGAAAGGCAACCCATTATGAAAGAATATCTACAAAATTTAAAGAAAAAAGCGGAAGAAAAGCAAGTTTTTGAAAAAATGAAAAATGCAACTTCCGGAGTTGTTTCCGTATGTCAGAAGATTTATGGCAAGGCATATAATTTTTTTAATGCCGCCGGTACTAAATTGGGAAAAATAGGAATAAAGGCCAATGCCGTAAGTTGGGTTGGTTTCGGTATAGGTTTGTTTGCGGTTAATTTTTTAGCAATGGAAATGTACGGATGGGCATTGGTTGCAATTTTGCTCAATCGTTTTTGTGACGGTTTGGATGGTGCAATTGCCAGAGCTACAAAAGTTACGACTTTCGGTGTATTTTTAGACGCGACACTTGATTATATTTTTTATGGTGCAATTATCTGGGGTTTTGCGTTGGGAAATGCAGAAAATGCAGGAGCTGCAAGCTTTTTGATGTTTGGTTTTTCGGCAGCGGCTTGTGCAATGTTGGCATATTCGGTCGTAGCGTATAAAATTAATTCTAAACAAGAGCTCAATTTGGACAATTCGCCGTTTTATTTGGGAGGAATTGCTCAAGGTTCGGAAACTTTGGTGGTTTTAATTTTGTTGTGTTTAATGCCGAAATGGTTTGTTCCTTTGGCCATTATTCTCGGTGTCCTTTCTTTGATAAAGGCATTTAGTGTAATTGTCGCTGCATATTACAATTTTGTAATTATGGCAAAGAAATAAAGATGATAAAAAAAATATTCTTTATCTTTTGTTTATGTTGTTATTGTGCAACGGTGTCTGCCATTGAAAAGCAGACACCGCAAGCAGTTGCAGAGTTGACAGCATCAACGGATAAAGAAAATGTTGTTATCAATTTAATCCTTAAACCTAAAAACGGTTGGTATATTCATTCTCATAATCCGGGAGAATTCGGGATGCCGGCTGAAGTAAAATGGAGCAAAGGGGATTATGATATTATTGATGAAAGTTGGAGCATCGGCGAGGATATTCTGTATCACGGATTTGGAATAAATGCGTATAAAAATTTCGGTGAGTATCATGCTATGATTAAAGCTGATAACAATGTTACTCCTGAATTTGAAGTTTCCTTTATGTCTTGTAAAGATGAATGTGTTCCCGAAGAGATACATTTTACTCTTACACCTGAAGTTTTTGTGCAAGACAAATTGGAATTTACATCGCAAGAAAAAGAAACATTTTGGCATGCGATTCTTTTTGCTTTTGTCGGTGGTTTGATATTAAATTTAATGCCCTGCGTTTTTCCGGTTTTATTTATAAAAATAATCGGAATTATTCGAATAAAAAATAAAAAACAAAGTATTGTTGATGGTTTGAATTATATGTTTGGAGTTGTTTTCAGCTTTTTGATAATAGCTCTTATTTTGCGGATTTTTAAGCAACAAGGACAAATGTTAGGTTGGGGATTTCAACTGCAATCAGCTTATTTTGTAACAATTATGGCGATCGTGTTTTTTGTTCTGGGGTTGATGTTTCTTGATGTTATACGAGTTAATATCCGAATAAAAACAATGCCGGTAAATTCGTTTTTTACCGGACTGTTATCGGTTTTAATTGCCAGTCCTTGTGCAGCACCTTTTATGGGAGCTGCAATAGGTTTTGTTTTGACCTCTAATGTGCCTGCAAGTGTATTTTTTACGGTGTTTGGAGCTTTGGCATTAGGGTATTCTTTACCTTTTACTTTAGCCGGATTTTTCCCCGAATTTATGAAGAAAATTCTACCCAGACCGGGAAAATGGATGTTGATATTAAAAAGATTTTTTGCGTTACCGATGTTTGTTACCTGTGCATGGTTGCTGTGGGTATTGTGGGGAAATATAAACGTTAATGATAAAATTTGGCAAAAATATGATTCGGAAAAAGTAGAAACCTTGATTGCAAACAATGAGAAAGTATTTATAGATTTTTCGGCTAAGTGGTGTTTGACCTGTTTGGCAAATGAAGAAGTTGTATTATATAGCGATGATTTTACAAACTTGGCTAAAGAGAGAAAAATACACCTCTTCAAGGCTGACTGGACTTCAAAAGACAAAGAAATAGGGGAGGCTCTCTCAAAATATGGCAGAAGCAGCGTTCCTTTATATGTTTATTATTCTGACAAAGGTAAATACATTATTTTACCGCAGTTGCTTAATTTTGAAATTCTTTCCGAAAAATTGCAGTAGTTATTTGCAGATAAAACCGCCGCCTAATACAATATCTTCATCATAAAATACGACTGATTGACCGGGGGCAATAGCTTTTTGCGGTGTGTCAAATTCAACCAACACCTCATCGTTTTCCAAAGGTGTAATTGTTGCCGGAGTAGGTATTTGAGATGAACGTATTCTGCTCATAACTTTTTTAGGTGAATTTATTCCCTCAATGGCCATCCATGAAAGATTGTTGCAGACAAGTGATGATTGTAAGGTATCTTCATCAAATCCCAAAATTACTTCGTTTTTGTCTTTGTTTATACCGATTACATATAACGGTCTTTCGGCAGAAACACCCATGCCACGTCTTTGTCCGATGGTAAATTGCCAAAATCCGCTATGTTTACCTAAAATTTTTCCGTTCTTATCTACAAAATTTCCTTCCTTAGGTTCATTTTGCAAAATGTCATTAATGTTGCCGGAATAAAAATCTTGGCTATCAGCTTTGTCTGCAACTTCCAGACCGGCAAGTCGGGCAAAATCACGAACTTCGGATTTTGAATATCCGCCGATGGGCAACAAAATGCGTGAAAGCTGTTCTTGAGAAAGGCGATATAAAAAGTAAGACTGATCTTTTTTAGGATCTAATCCTTTCATAATTTGGTAGCGTCCATTATTGTTCAGTTCTAAACGGGCATAATGTCCGGTAGCAAATTTTTCAAATTCCAATCCGTTTGCACGAGCAGTATTTGGCAGGGCATCAAATTTAATTGTTGAATTACATAAAACGCAAGGATTAGGGGTGCGACCGCTCATATATTCGGTTTTGAAATTGTGCAAAACCGTTTTTTTGTATTCTTCAGCACAGTCAAATACATAATAAGGAATATCAAGAATATTACAAATTTTGCGAGCAGATTCGATATCTTGTTCAATATGCGGACTAAAGCAACCGTCAGCACTTTCGTTGCCGCGGAAATTGGTGTTTTTGTCCCATATTGACATTGTGGCACCGATTACGTCGTGTCCGGCTTGTTTCAACAAATAGGCCGTTGCTGCCGAATCGACACCTCCGCTTAACCCTACTAATATTTTCATTTTATATCCTTGTATTTGTTATGTTGAGCCGATTATGGCTTTTTGTGAAAATTTAATCAAGATTTTTTTAATTTTTATGATTGTAATATTAAAAAAACTATGTTAATCTAATTTTAGACAAAAAATGACAACAAAGTGAGTTTGATATGGTCGATAATGTTTACAAAAAAGAAAATAGTGGTGAAGAAGCTCCCAAAAGAAAACGCCAAAGAATTAGAGTTTCGGTGAGTAATGCAACTCCAGTTGGCATAGCTCACAGAGCAATGGCTGGTGGAGGGGGAGGTACACCTCCGAGCGGTGGTTCAGGAGTAGGTACCGGAGGCTTTTCGGAAACTGATGTTATAGATATCAAGCTTTTAGATTCTTTTTTACGAGTTCACGCATACGACGACGACAGTTTTAAAATGTGCGGAGAACTTATTAATAAAAATAGAGATTATAGTCCGTATCTTAGACATAAGCTGAAAATGGACACTCGTAATTTTGACTCTCGAAAAGGTCCGAATGCTTTAAGAGAAGCATGTGAAGCAATGAGACAAAAAATTGTGAGAGTTATTCTTGAAGATTTTAGACACAATCCTACAGAAGAAAAAAGAATAGCTTATAATGAAATTTTAAAAGCTCATGGTCGTAAAATTGAAAGAATTCCCGATGTTAAAACCGAACACAATGTTCAAATGGTTATTAGAGCTGCTTTTGAGGGAGAGTTTACAACTCCGACGGAAGTATCAACCCAAAGTGGTCAAGGTTATTCTCACGGATATGTAAAATTTGCTGATCCGCATGGTAATAATACAAGCGGTCTTATTGCCGGTGGTAAATTACCGGAAAACTATGATTGGGAAAGCAATCCTGCAATTCAAGCTATGTCTTTAAGTGAAAATATGTCTAAACTTATTCCGGATTTGAAAGCGGCAATAAAAAATCAACATATTCCGCAAGAAGTAGTTGACGGTATGACAATTTCAGACGTTGCACATATCCTTTATAAAGAGAAAAATGGCGGACAAGCTCCGGCAGATAACCAAAAAATTCAGTTTAACCGATTGAATGAAGAATGTGATGAAGGGGCGCGTATCAAATTTTGGAAAGAGTTTGGAAAAGACAATGAAAAAATGTCAAGCCTAAGGAAAGTTTTGGAAAGTCGTGGTGTATGCAAAGAATATATTAATGACTTGTTTGAGCAAATAAAAGAAAGAGGAACAACAACGTTAAATGTAAATAAATATCCTGAACCTCATCCAAAATTGTCTGTTCACCATAAGATGTATGTTCAAGATGCAGCGTTATTAAAAGAAAATGCTATGAAAATTGATGATCTTGAAAATTTTGCAGCAGTGGTAGATTTTCCGAATGAGCAGAATCACGAGGGTTTTGAGCATGCAGTTGATACCATAAGAGACGATACAGCTTTTCGTTTGGTTAATTTGCATGATACCGAAAAAGAAACCGTATATTTGCAAGTCGGTACCGAAAGCTATACAACTCCTCGTCGTAATGATTATACAGACCGTAAAACCTACAGAGATTTTGCCGTAGATAGGGAGGGCGGACGTTGAAAGATTTAGTTGATAAACTGAAAGCTTCAGGTGTGATTGTTATGGGCGGACGTGCTGATGTTCACCATAACATTGATGCCAGAAAATATTTGGCTGAAGAAGAAATGGCAGTTTTTCCTGATGAGTATTTTTCTTTGGTAAAATATTCAAACGGATTACGAAGCGATAAGGGGGAGCTTTATGCAATACTTCCGCTTGACGATAATCGTAATTTCAAAGATGCCGTGCGTATGAACGAAGAGCTTGACAGAGAAGACTACGATACTGTTTCGGTGTTAGGTGAAACCTCTTATGACTATTTAGTTTATGATAATAGTGTTTCGCAATATCAATTACGTGACAAAATAAAAGATGATGTTGTGTTTTCGTTTTCGTCAATAATTCAAGCTGTCGAATATATGTTTTTGTAAAATTTGACAAAAAAGCTTGACATAAAAAATAAAAAGGATTAGTATTATCTCGATATTCAGATTACTAATCCTTAATTATTTTACGTTATGGACAAGAAAATAAAAGATCTGCAGGTTGTTGTAGAACGAATCAAAAAAGACGAGGGTGTAGCTTATGGTATTCTTGCCGATATCAAAATTTTGAACGGTATCCGCAAAAAAATGGCCGGCAAATTAGCCTTCCCCGAGGAGTTTTATGCTTTAGCGCATCAAATCAACGGTATTCGCAATGACAGTGCAGAGCTCTACGCTTTTTACGCAAAGGGCAAGTCCGGTTACTTTACGGATATTGTTAAGGCCAACAAGAAGAATCGTTCTCTTGAGAAAGTATTTCTCGGAGAGACGGAGTTTGATTACTTGGTTTATCTTCCGGCAAAGTCAACCTATGAATTGCAGGATCGCGTGAGCGGTGCTCCCGTAGCTATTTTCTCAAAACTTTCAGATGCCCTTGTGTATCTGTTTTGAGTCTGAAAAGAAATTAAAAGAAAGCAGAAGGCACTAAAACCTTTTGCTTTTTTTTTGTTTTTTGGTATTTTGGCGATAGGAGAATATAATGAAAATTTTATTGTTATCTTGTTGTGCCCCTTGTTCTTGTGCCGTAATTGAAAAAATGGCACAAGAAAAAGCCGATTTTTCAGTGGTGTTTTATAATCCTAATATTCGTCCCTTTGCCGAATATGAAAAACGTTTGCAAGAAAATAAAACTGTTTGCGAAAAATATGGGGTGAATTTTATATCTCTGGAATATGATAACGAACGTTGGTGTTCTTTAACTCAAGGTCTGGAAAACGAACCGGAGCGAGGTAAACGCTGTGATATATGCTTTGAAATGCGTCTTATCAGAGTCATGGAATATGCAAAATCTAACGGATTTGATGCAGTTGCTTCTGTTTTAGGGGCTTCTCGTTGGAAAGATTTGGCACAAGTAAATCGAGCTGCACAGCGAGCCTCACAAAAAACATCTGTACCCTACATAGAAATAGAAGCCCGCAAATCAGGAATGCAAGAGCGTCGACTTTTTCTCACAAAAGATTTAAATCTTTATAATCAAAGGTATTGCGGGTGCAAGCCTATACAAGACTGATAAAAGACGTATAATGGGCAACTAAATACAGAAATATCAGATAAAAATTTTTATTACGTACCTCTTTGTACGCTCAAAAAATTTTTTCTTCATTTCTTATTATTTGCCGCATTCTCCGTCTTTTATATCAATGTTAGAATAAAATATATGTTTCTAAATAAAAATTGTATTTGACAATAGATAACAAATAAAATAGCCTAATTCTGCATAGGTTGATTACCTATGTGAGGTTTCATACCCTCTACAAGTTGTCTGTTAACAGGCGTAAAACTGCCTTTTGGTCTGATTGGCCGGAAGGCAGTAGAATATGTCGAATATACTGCACTATTCTTGTAATAGGTATGAACTTCCGGTCGCCTCTCATCAAGGCGATTAATTTTATTTAGAAAGGAAGTTTCATGAAAAAATCTTTTTTTGTAATAGCAACGATGTTGTTTCTAAATGCTTGTCAAGTTCATACGGTAAGACTAGGTAATCCTAACATATATCACGAACCGAATTCTCCGGAAAAGGTTGCTGTTTATTATAAAACAATGCCGACATGTAAATATAAGGAAATAGCATTAGTTGATAATCCTCTTAATAAAGGATGGCTATTTGGTAAGTGGGCTTGGGATTTACAATCTTCTGTAAATCAAATTAAAGAAGTTGCAGCAGAACAAGGGGCTGATTTTGTTGTTATAGATAGTTATCATAAAAATATATTCAATAATGATAAACTTGTTGATGCTGTTGTTGCTTATAAATGTGTTAAGTAAAAATATAAAATTAAACCTCTCTTGTTTTGTAGCAGGGGAGGTTTTTTGTTGAATATTATTGCTTAGGTAATTTGAATACCATTTTTTGTTCCATCGGTTCAAAGCCGTAATTTACATAAAATTTGTATGAATCAACATTTTTGTTATAAACACCGAGCCTTATTTCATCAATATTGCGTTTTTGGCATATTTCAAAAAAATGGTTCATCAATTTTTTACCGATACCCTGATGTCTGATTTCTTTCTTAACTCCAAAATTTCCGATATGAGCAATATGGGGGGCTATCAAATAAGGTGCGGTTTTTATATCTGCCAGCAAATATCCGCAAATTGTTCCGTTTTCCTCAGCAACTAAAGCGATAGTGTTTTCATCTTCAAGAGAAGCTAAAAATGCCATTTGTTCAAAATTGTCATCTTGTTCGGTAAAATATCCGTCTAAAATATCAATATGGTGTTGTCTTACTTCTCGGCAAAGTTCTAAAATTTGGGATAAATCTTCTTTGGCAAAATTTCTTATTATCATTTTCTACCTCTTTTTTTTAAGATAATATTATATAAAAAATATAATATCAATATACAAAAAATGGCTCCCATTTGGAGGGAGCCTTGAATTACTTACGTAAACTGTGCTTAATTGCAATTTGTGCAACAATCTCCTGACAGAGTTCTTTATAAACTTCCGGCCACACAACCTTGTTGAAGTCATAAAGCTCGTTGTAGAGGAAAAATGTTTCCATGGCCTTTTTGTTGTTCACATTGTGATACACTTTGCAGATAAACAAAAATAGCGCATTAAAGGAAAGAGGATATTCTCTGATAAGAGATTGAACCTGTTTCCAGTTGTGCATAGTAATTGCAAATTGTTCAATTACTTCTACTTCTTGACTATAATCATGGCAAAAAAGTTTGCGGTAGCTGAGAATACGAATAATCTCTGCTTCGGGTGAAATCAGAGAGCAATGCTTAATCATATTAAGAAGCTGATTTTCGTGAACTATACTTCTCTTGATTTTTCGCTCTTTAGCAACTTTTTTTGCCGTTTCATAATCTTTTGCTTGTAGCAAATCGATAATTTTTTTCATAGGCTAATAAGTTTAGAATAATTTGAAATAGGAGTTTTATATAACATATTTTTTGCTGTTTGACAATAAATAAAAAAAGAGAGGCTTGGCCTCTCTTTGAAAACTTACGTAACCGTTTACTGATTCATGGATGCATTCAAGCACATCTCTACCGCCCAAGCTTCGAAGTCAAACTCTTTCTCGCCTTTCTCGAAGAGGTTTATATCCATCTCCGAAATACGGGTGAGGACTTTCTCAGCCGGAGCAGTTGAGCCACGGAATACGCAGACAGTGATGTTTTCAATGCCGGCATTCTCAAAAATGCTGGTAAAGTGCACTACGGCGCCGAGGATAGCTTTAGCCGACTGTTCCTGTGTCAGCGAGCCGATGACGCCGGTTCCTAACTCGGGAATAGCAATCGACTTAACACCTTTGGCTCTTGCAACCTTAAGGGCATTGAAAACTGCTTGGAAAACCGCCTTGAAGAGCGTGTCTTTATTAGCACCGGCAGTTGCAACATGGGCAAGCCATACACCGTCTCGTCCTGATTCTGTAATGACTGCATCTCCGTAATTGATTGGATTTGCATTGACAATGTCGTCATAGAGCTCAAGTCCTCTACGCATTCCGGCGCCATAGATTGAACGACCGACACCACCATACGAAGCCTCGCTTCTAAACTGGGGTACTACGATACAATCCACATTCTCTGCAGTTACATCACCTACTTTAACGTTCACGTTAATTTTTCCGATTTTCATAATGTTTTGAATTTATAAGTTAATAAAAAAGTTTTCTATTTGTCGGACCACTGTTAATACGATAACGAAAAGCAATGGTCATAAAACCAAAACAAAACGAACAACGCACAATAGTATCCAACATAATTTAAATATGGATTCATTATAGACAAAATTTTTATAAAATTCAATATAAAATTTTTTTAGTTTTGGGCGTAGTCGATAGCTGTTTTTCCGTGTTTATCTTTAGCGGTTATATCAGCTCCGTTTTCAATCAAAATTTTGATAATTTCCGGATTTTTATTATCAATACTTGCATATAAAAGGGCGGTCATATCATCATTATCACGATTATTTACATCGGCACCCAGTTTAATTATGGTTTTGATTATTTCTATGTTGTTATTATACAAGACAGAATACATTAGAGCAGTTTTTCCGGAATAATCTTTTTTTCTGATATTGGCACCTAGTTCGATTAATGTAGTTAAAATTGTGGTATCTTCACTACGATAACTTGCATACATAAGGGTAGTAGTTCCCTTTTCGTTAGCGGAGTTTATATCTGCTCCTAATTTTTGCAGAGTTTTTAATGTTGCGATATTGTCGTTCCATTCGCTGGTTGCAGCATACATTAACGGGGTAATTCCATATTCGTTTTGGGTGTGAATATTAGCTCCCAATTTTACTAAAGTTTCTATAATTTCGGTATTTTCATTATATTCGCAAGCGTACATAAGCGGAGTCATACCATTTTTATCTCTGGCATTAACATCAGCACCCATTTCAACCAAGGTTTTTATAATTCTAGGGTTGGTATTCCACCAGCTTGAGCTTGCATACATAAGCGGAGTTCGTCCATATTCGTTTGTTTCATTAATATCTGCTCCGTATTTTGCCAGTGTTTTAATAATTTCCGGATTAGGGTTATATTCACAAGCATACATAAACGGAGTTGTGCGACTTTCGTTTCTTTCGTTTATATTAGCTCCGCAATCTATCAATGTTTTGATAATTTCCGGATTGCTGTTATATTTGCAGGCATACATTAAAGCCGTAGTTCCGTCATTGTCTTTATCGTTGACATCTGCTCCGTGTTTTATAAGAATTTTAATTGTTTCGGGATTGTTGTTTTGCCAGCTTGATACAGCATACATAAGTGGGGTCATACCGTTGTCGTTTCTTTTTTGGGCATCGGCTCCGTCATTAAGTTCTGTTCTTATATCTTCAATGGTTGCAGTCTTCCACCATTCTTCTGACAAAAAAATATTCATATCTATCCTCTAATTATCAATATATGTATATGTTAACACATATTTTGATAATAAATTGTGAAAAATTAGTGAAATATTTTTATAATTATGTATGCTTTGATAAAGAGAGGTTATTGTGATAAAAGTTTTATTTGTTTGTTTAGGTAATATATGTCGTTCTCCGATGGCTCAATTTGTGTTTCAGCAAATGGTGGAGGAACAAGGTTTGGCAGATGAATTTATAATAGATTCCGCAGCTACCGAAAAATATAATGAAATGTGCCATGCCGGCATTCATCATGGAACAAAAAAGATATTGATTGATAAAAAAATACCTTTTACCGAACACTATTCGCGTTGTATTCGGCCCGAGGATTATGTGCGTTATGACTATATTTTGGCGATGGATGATGCTAATGTGACGGATATTCAAACAATAGTCGGTTTTGATACCGAGGGCCGAATTTTTCGTTTGTTAGATTTTACGGATAGTCCTCGAAATATCAGAGACCCTTGGTACACCGGAAATTTTGATGAAACTTATCAAGATATTGTTGAAGGTTGCAAAAGATTTTTGGAATATTTAGATGTTTAACTATTTAACGTTAGTAAATCTGTCCATTATAAACGAAGCGAAAGCTTGATTATCAGATAAGTTATTTGTTTGATTTTGTTGTGATTGGGAAGAAGTTTTTTCAATTCCTTTATTTTTTCGCAATTCATTGATTTTTTCTTGAACTTTGACCATATCTTTAAGTTCGTCAGAGTAAGGGGTGCTATAATTATCCAAATATTCTGTGATTTTTGAACTGTGTTTTTTTGCTATTCCGGAAATTTGTTTTTTCATTTCCGGCTGAAAATGCGCCATCTCAGAGAATGAATAGCATATTTCATTAGAAACATCTTGAGGTATATTTCCTTTGGTCATAAGGTCGTCAAAAGCAGTTAAAACTTCTTCGGACAGTCTGGGATCATGCAAAGCAGCTTCTTCCACACTGCGACAAGCCATTTTGAAAGAATGTGTATCTTCAAATTCTTGGTTTGATACTTTGTTCAGTGTATTGAAAAATGCTTCATTGGTCATATTTTGTTCCTCATTTTTGTCTATTTTATATTATAATTAATTTTTATGCAAGAAAAAAGCCGTCTATTACGGACGGCTTCTTAAAAAATGTTATTTTTATAGTCCTATAAGACCATTTCGGCATAATTTTGCGTATATCGGTTTATCAAGTCCTAAAAATTTTACTAAATCGTTCGGCTTTTGATTACACCAAAAAGTTTTATTTTCTTCTTTACCATTTTTAATAGTTTTTATCAAACCGCTGGGAAGTTCTGATTTGCCGATGCAAGATGACAAGTAAACAAAACATTCGTCATTATCTTGCAAATTTTCTATTGCTAATTGTCGAGCATAGACATTTAGGGTTAAATCGGCTTTTGAACCGTCTTTGGTCCAAGGACTTCCGCCACCGATAGGGCAGGCGGTAGAATAAAAATCACAAGCTAATTTACGACCGGTAATTCCGCAATCGGCTATAGACGCATGATAAGTGTAGCGTCCGGTACCGTTTATGATGATGTTTTTAGGAGTTTCTCCTAAAGTTTCGATAATAAAATCGGTTAAATCTTCATCTTTAAGCATTGGAATTGCAACAATGGCAGTTTCGATTTTTTCATCATTTAGGGTAATTTGTGTTTTTATATCAAGTCCCAAATTGTCGGATTGGCGAGCTTTTTCATATAGTGCATTATTGAGCTTTCTGGCCAAAAATAATTCTCTGTTCACCAGACCTTCGCCTTTGCAAGCATAGCCTACAAATACTCCTTGGTCACCCCAACCGTCTTGTTGTTCGACACCTTGGTTAATATCAGCAGATTGTTGACCTATCATATTGATAACATTAATTTTTGATGGTTCAATAGCGAAATTGCCCCAAATTTTTGCATAGTCTTCAGAATAGCCGATTTCAGCTAAAGCAGATAAAATGTATTCTTTTATTTTTTTGAGAGAAACATTTCCTTTAATTTCTCCACCCAAAACAACATTATTATCTTTTATCATAACTTCAACAGCATATTTAACCGTAGAATCTTGTTCAATCATACGGTCTAAAATGTAACTTGAAATATAATCGGAAATTTTATCAGGATGTCCGAGAGACACCGCTTCAGCAGTTTTTTGCATAATTAATTCTCCTTGTTTAGTCCTCTGTTGCGGGACAAGTTAGGTTAAATCCACATCGAAATCCCCCTCATTGACGATTTCGAAAAAGAACTTCGTACTTTTTGACTGAAATGTCAAGACATAAAATAAAAAAGAGTTGTCTTATAACAACTCTTTTTTTGTTTTACTTGCTAATTCCTAACAATTCTCGCAGTTCAGAACATTCTTTAACTCGTTCTACCAATATTTTACCGAAAGTTTGTCCTGCACGTTGTTGATGAACTCCCAATATGTTGTTTGCAAAAGCAAATAATACGTCTTTATATTCATTATAGAAACCGTCTTTCTTCAACCAACGAATCGTACTTGCAAAGGCATATACCAAATCATCAATTTTTTTATGAGAATATTGAGATTTTATAATGCTGTCCTGACGAATACGATAATAATAAAAATTATTACGGCAAAATGTTATACTGTCTGCTAAAATCATAGCTTTGGTGTGTATAATAACATCTTCAAATACGACGTTTTCTGCAAAGAACAAACGATTGTTTATCAAAAATTCTCTTTTGTAATATTTATTCCAAACACATTGAAATAAATACATCAGCGGTTTTATATCCGTACATTTACATACATCAAACTTATCAAATTGATTGATATAATTTGTCGGTAACAAGTGCATATTATCATCTATAAACTCATTAAAACCGAAAATTCCGACATCTGTGGGTTTTTCTTTTATGGTTTCGGATATTTTTTGTAATGTGTCCAGTGCCAACCAATCATCACTATCCAAAAATAATATATATTCTCCTGTCGCATTTCTGATTCCGGTATTGCGAGCTCCTCCAAGTCCTTTATTGTTTTGAGTGATAACTTTGATACGAGTATCTTTTTGTGCAATATCCTGCAAAAATTCACCGCTATTATCGGGAGAACCGTCATTAACACATACAATTTCAAAATTGCCATAAGTTTGGTTGATTAAACTTTTTAAACATAACGGCAAAAATCGTCTGGTATTATAAACCGGAACAATAATTGAAAACAAAGGTTTCTCAAAGGTTGTATTTTGGAAATTATATTCGGATTTTGAAAGCAATAATGTATCTCTGAATTGTTCAAATGTATAGTTTATCAGTGCTTGGCAATAATTTATATTGATAAGTCTGCAATATATTTCCGGTTTTAATTTTTGTACTCGTTCAATAATAAATTCTTTAGATTTAGCAAAAAACTCGGCTCGTTTTTCTTCTTTCATTTCGCTCATTACCGAGATGAGTTTTTCATATTCAAGCTGAAACAGTGCATAACAGAAGAAATCCCATAATTTTAACTCTTGAACATCATTCTCCATTGCAAGAAATGTATCAAATAGCCCGAAAGCATTATCTCCTACGGTCTTGGTAACGGATAAAACATTGTCAGACAAGTAGTTATAATAAGGTTTGAGAGTAAATTTGATTTTTTTTGCATGTATTAAGCTTTTGAAATAAAAAGGAGTATCTTCGAAAATCGTACCTTCATTTAATAAGATATTGTGTTCTTGTAGAAATGCACGGCGATATATTTTGTTGCAAACAGACTGGTTTCCGTAAAAGTAGTTAGCAATACTGTAATGGTCAATTACACTCTGTTCCGTCACATTTGGTTTGAACATACTTTCATTAAAGAAAAAATGCGTTTTTTCTTGTTGAGAGGTAATAATTTTGCCATTATACATAAATATATCAATATCATTTTCTCCGACAGAATCGGCAAAATGCTGAAATAGTCCTTTATCAATATAGTCATCGGCATCAATAAAAGTGATATAATCTTTTGAAGCTGTTTTTATTCCGGCATTACGTGCAGCTGCAGCACCTTTGTTTTCTTGATTAATTATTTTTATTTTATCGCCATATCTTTCTAAAACTTTGAGCGATTCATCGGTGGAACCGTCATTAATACATATAATTTCAATACCGGCATAATTTTGTTCTAAAATGCTATTGATACAACGAGGTAAATATTCAGCGGCATTATATACCGGAATAATAACAGATATTGAGGGCTGCATATTTTTATCCTATAAAAATTGTTCGTGGAACATTAAACCACCATTTTTAAGTAAATGGTTTTTTCCCCTTTTTAGATTGAAGCGAGACTTTGAGCCTAATGTATTTTCAAAAATATCTCCGTAGTGTCCACGTTCTTTTAATAAGGTTTGAACCCAAGTCGGTTCTAATTTGAAACGACTCCATAATTTTTCATCGATTCCCAAAAGGTTTCGCATAGACGGATCTTTTGTTGTCAGATTCATCGTATAATTTTCTTGAGTTAATCCGACTTCTTCAGCCAATTTGGTAGCATTGATAATCCATTTTAGTGCACTGCGTAATGTAGTATTGGCTTTGTCGGTATACAAATAAAACGGGCGGGTATCAATAGTTTCCGGTAGCATTTCAACACCGCTCATTCCACTGGGAGTGTTGATAAGCATATCTTGTAACAACATCGCATTACCGGCAAATAAACGACAACGTTTTAATAAGAACGACTCTCTGGCTTGACTTGATAGTTTGTAGTTCATAATTTTGAAGTTGAGCTGATGTTTGTCATTAAAAGCATTAAGACGACTTAAGTCATCAACATCATCAACTATACAAACTTTCTCTCCTTGGAAATCTTTCATTGATTTTGCTTTAGCTGCATCTCTGGCTAAAAATACCATACGGTCATAATAAATGGGGGCAACGGGAGCAGCTTTGGTTGATGATTCGTTTGTTGCAGAATAGGGCATTCCGCCAATCATAACATCTATCTTGTTGGTGCTTAAAGCTTTTGAAACCATGGTTTCCGGAACGAAAACCATCTTAATTCTGTCGCTGCGTCCAAAAATTGCCGTAGAGATAATGCGGCATATTTCCGGGCTAATACCTTGCCATTTTCCTTCGTCATCTTTATAGGCAAAAATTTTGTTGTCGCTTGGGGTTCCGCAACGAACAACGCCTCTGTTGTTTATGTAATATAAGCCGGCATCTGATGATGCTGATGCAAAAGCTGTTCCGCTATAAAATGTTAATAAAAAACAGCATAACCACAATTTTAGTTTCATTTTTTTTACCATTCATGTTATGATTAGTCCTATAACATTAATATATAAGGTAATTCTTTATGAAAAGTAACTATTTTTTATATTTTATTCTTTTTTGTGGAATATTGTTATTTGCTCAACCTGTAAAGTCTGCTGACTTATCGTTGCAAGAAGCGGAAAAATTTGCTTTGGAACAGGGTAATAATTTGTTGTCTTTCTTTGCCGAAAAAGATATTGAGACCAAATATCAAAAACTTGATAATATGTTTATAAATTATGTTGATTTGGACTATATCGGCAAATTCGTAGTCGGTAAATATTGGCGTCAAATGACACCGGAACAACGTACGCAATATATGGGGCTATTCAAACGATATTCGATAAATGTTTATAAAGGATTTCCTCTTACTTTTGAAAACCGCTTGAGCTTTGACATAACCGGAAGCCGAAGCGAAAAAAAAGATGTCTTTGTAACTGCAAATATAAAATATCAGCAAAATCAGCATGGGGAGCCGATGCAGTTTGTTGTTGAGTTTAGAATGCACAAAGTAAAAGATGCTATAAAAATTACCGATATAAAAATAGGAGAAAGTTCGCTGATATTGTCATATCGTAATAAATTTTACGAAATGATAAAAATTGCCGATGAAGAAATGGAGTGGTTTTTGGAAGATTTTGAATTACTTACGGTTTCTGCCGAAAAACAATACGCTTTATAGTGAACATAAATTTTAACCATTTGAAAATTTTTAGACAAAAACAATAAAAAATATCCAAAACCTTGAAAATTAAAGCCCGTAAAGACTAGGGGATAAAAAAGTTAATTTTTATATGATTTTTTTTGTAAATTTTCGCAAAAAAATGTTGCTATTAAAAAATAAATGTGCTATTTTAACAATACAAGCAATTATTCTATTCAATTAGAGACTTAATTTTTAGAAAAATCTTTTTCATTTTTTGTATTAATGAAAGAGTTATAAATAGTTTTTTTAAAGAGTAAGGGATTGCTTTTCACTGAATTATAAATTTAAAACAATAACAATTATGGCAAAGGCAAACATCTTTAGAAATTTAATCATTGTTATCATGGCAATGGTAAGTATGGTATCGTTCACTTCATGTGATGACACCATGGAGGAAATCGAGTACACCGTAAAAGGTAATGGAGGCGTGGTAGTACCTGGTACTGACACCGAGATTAAAACCACTATCACCCGCGATGGTGAGAACGGTACAATCAAAGCAGAAATGTTCGAGGATGGTACTTTCGTAAAGGACACAACAGTGGTAGTTCCTCTCGGTGGTGTTCGTTTTGAGGTTTCAAAGAACGACACTATCTATGTGGCAAACAACTCTGTTGAGCACAGAGATTTCACAATCTCAGCTCCTAAGACAACAAACTACGACGAGAGCGGTGTTTATTACACAAAATCAGTTCGTGAGTTCGTTGATGCATACGATAAGTATACCAAGACTGGTTCTATCAGCTACTTGGACGCTTATACTTATGTATGGGGAGTGCGTTGTGATTTCCCTGCAGCTAATGGAAATGTTGCTTACAACAATGTGGCAACTGCTGACAATGGTGCAGATAAGAACTATAACTATACTCTTGCTACTACTACTTACGAAGTTTCTTTCATGGGTAACAAGAGCAATGAGCTTGGTTATATGACACTTGCAACTAATGCTGCGGATGAGCTTATTTCAATCACAAAGACTAATGAGGGTTTTGATATCATTTCTTTCGAGAATGGTACCGGAACAGCTAAGTCTTGGATTGAAGTAACACGCACATACGCTGTAAGCGGTGCTGTTACTAGCAAGTACGAGGTTATTCTTAACTTCTCTGCTAACTCTCCTGCATACGATATCAAAGTTCTTCCTAGCTTCGATCTTAATCAGATCAATTCTAGCTTGAGCGATGAGACAAAGGCAGGTACTCGCACTGAGGGTAACTTTACCATCAGCCAGCACGTGCAGAATTTCGTAGTAGGTAACGATGTCTTCACAAAGACTTTTGTTCTTTCTCACGAGACTGCTGTTTGGTCAGATGGTAATAATACTTTCGATATGCCTAAGGCATGTTTTGAAGGTATTGCAGATAACGGTTTCACTATGACTGATATGAGCTCAACTTACGAGTACGATCGTATGTTAAATACTCATAGCATTTCAGCGACTTTCAACGGTCGTAACGTAAATGCAGCTGCAGAAACTGAAATCCGCGTTACTGCTGAGCAGGATGAGCTTCTCTCAAAAACAATTACAGATGAGGGTATCGACTATATCAATGAAAGCACTTCAAAGACATGGATCGAGATTACTGAAATCTGGAGTGTATCTGGTGAGAAGAAGTATACAAAGTCTGTTAACCTTGTGAATGCAATTGATGCTCCGGCTTCAATCACTCGCATTGTTGACAACTTTGAGCTGACACAGAACGGCGCTTCACTCGGCAACGAGACTTTGGTTAACACCCATACTACTGGTGACTTCACTATTCAGACATTTGAGCGTAACTACACTGTTGGCAACAATAAGTTCAACAGAGGCTTTACGCTTCGCTATGAGAAGGCTGTTTACAATCCTATGAAGCACAACATGCTCTACAAGGAGTATGAGAATGTGTCAGATAACGGATTTAACATGTCTGACATGTCGAAGATTCAGGATGGTGGTAACCAGTACAATCGCAAGAGCTATATTCACACGATGTCTGCAACCTTCAATGGTCGCAACGCATCTGCTGAGGCTCCTGCAGAGTTGTGGGTAAAAATTGAAAGCGGTTCTGACGATGAAGAGCGTGAAACTCCTCATTGGCTGGGTGCTCCTGTATCAGCGAAGTACACTCGCGTACAGAAGAACACTGGCGATCGTTTCATGGATATGATCGTGTTTACTTACGAGAATGGTGTCGTTATGGCTCCTAACGGTAAGGTAGATATGAGTCTTGTCTATGCTTTCGACCAGACAGTAGCATCAGCTAACGGTGTAAGCAAGTGTGCAAAGAACGCTTCTTACAGCGGTGTTTGGACCGGTAGCAAGTGGGCTCCTGCAAAGATCATCACCAGCAATGGTCGTTGGATCTACGCAGGTACTAATGCTAGCTGGGATCACACCGTAATGGAGAACAATGCGATTTCTCTCGGTATCGGTGTTGACGTTACTCCTACTCCTAAGGCACAGTCATACAAGATTGAGGGTAATACCATTACTATCAAGTATGCTGTGAACAATGGTAAGACAACTGCAGATTCAAGCTTGAGCCTGCGTTAATGTTTTGTCATTATGTTCATTAGGAAGTACTCTCTTATTATCCGAAACGGCAAGACCGGAGTAGGTTTAATCTTAAAATAACTATTCTCCCCACGAGGTGCAACAAGCACCTCGGCGGAGATTTTTTATAACTTAAATTCTTACAAAAATGGCAAATATAAGAAATATTTTCGTGAGTGTATTAATGGTAGTGTCAGCTTTCGCTGCAAATGCCCAAGAGGTAAAGCAGATTGCAAAAGCTAACGATATCCAAAGTTATAAACTCGAATATATAGAAGAGCTTGGAGGTATGAGACATGACGAGCTAGTTATGATTCTTCCCGATAGCTCAATTGTCTGGAAAGCAGAAACCATAGAAGGTTTCTCATTAGGCGGTAAAGTTGGTGGCGGCTTTGATTGCGGTCAAGGAGCCGGATCTATTATCGGATACAACTTCGGTGTTGTGTTCGGATATAGTGGCAAGTTGATGGACTGGGATGTAACCGCAGGTTACTCTCAGATTTCAGATGCTTCCGGCAAACGTTATGGAGCTTTTAATGCATTCTTTGAGCCTAGCATTGCAGTAGCAAAGTGGGGTAAGAATGGATTACAGACTAATAAGTTCTACGTTGGAGCTAAAGTTGGTTTGCAGGAAGCTCGTAATGATTCGCAGTTTAACTACGAAGATGACCACATTATCGTCAATGGAACTTCAGTACCTACTTCGATGGGTTTGGCCTATGGACTTAAAATCGGTTATGAACACCGTCAGTTTATGGGGGCCGTTAGATGGGGTATTGAGGCTTCTGCTCACACATATGACGTAAAGCACGAGTTCAAAGTCAATGGAGAGACTATTAAAAACTCCAAAGACCAAAGATTTTTCGTTGGCTTGACATTCTACGTTAAGGGTGTCTTCCATAAGAAAGCTCGTAACTACTAAACTCGCAAGAGATATTTTGAAAGAGTCCGGCACTGCCGGACTCTTTTTTTGTGCTTTATGAGAGCTTGTAATTATTACTTATTCATATCTTAAGGCATTAATCGGATTTAGGAGAGAAGCTTTATATGCCGGATAAAATCCGAACAGCACACCGACAATACCTGAAAATACAAAGGGAATTATAACATAAGCCCAGTCAATTATAAGGGTAAAGGTTGTGATTGTTTTCATAATCTGAACACCCAACAACCCGGTTATGATTCCTGCTAAACCACCGATTAATGACAATACGATGGATTCCATTAAAAACTGCCATCGGATATCCCAAGCTTTTGCTCCGATAGCCATTCTTATACCGATTTCTCGGGTGCGTTCGGTTACTGATACCAACATTATGTTCATAATTCCGATACCGCCGACAAGCAAAGAAATAGAAGCTATTGAGCCGAGTAAAATTGTCATAATTTGGGTTGAGCTTTCCATCATTTCTTGCATTTGGGTCATATTCATAATGATAAAATCGTTATCTTTATTTTCGCCTAAATTGTGTCTTTGTCTTAAAAGCTGCGTAATTTCTTCTTGTGATGAATAGGTGGCCTCGCTATCAACAGCTTGCAACATTACCATATTTACTTGATCGGGAAAGGTAATTCCGATAATTTTTTTCTGTGCAGTAGTAATAGGAATAAAAACAACGTCATCTTGGTCGTGTCCCATACCGTTTTCGCCACGTTTATCTAGGACGCCGATGACGGTAAACGGCATACCTTTTATGCGAATTGTTTTACCGATAGGATCAACATCGCCAAAAAGTTCGGTTACTACGGTTTTTCCTAAAATAGTAACTTTTGCGGCATTTTTTACATCACTTTCGGAAAAATTACGCCCATAATCGAGTTCCCATTCTTTTATTTGAAAATATCGATTGTCGGTTCCGGTTGTAGATGTTGCCCAGTTAGCATTGCCATAAACAATTTGATTGGTTTGTTCTAAAACCGGTGCAGCTAATTTGATTTTACTTATTTTTTCTTGTATAGCATCTCCGTCTCCGGCTTTCATTGTCGGAAGAGATCCACGCCCGCCCCGAGCCCCGCTTGATGTAGAAGAACCTGAACGAATCATCATTAAATTTGAACCCATACTTTTCATATCTTTTTGAATTGAAACTTGAGCTCCGTTTCCGATTGCTAACATCACGATTACGGCTGCAACACCGATAATAATGCCTAAACTGGTCAGTGATGAACGCATTTTGTTAGCTTTTATGGCTCGTATTGCAATACTGGTTATGGTTTTTAATTCTATCATTTTTTGTTCCTCGTATCGCTTAAAATTTCTCCGTCAACAACTTTGATAATTCTATCGGCATACATCGCAATATCTTCTTCGTGGGTAACCAAAATTATGGTTCTTCCCAATTCTTTATTAAATTTTGTGAAGAGTTCCATAACCTCAATACTCGTTTTAGTGTCTAAATTTCCGGTCGGTTCATCTGCAAAAATAATCGGAGCTTCGTTTACGAGAGCTCGTGCTATTGCAACACGTTGTTGTTGTCCACCGGATAATTGGTTTGGTTGATGGTCCATACGTTTTTCCAGACCAACAGCTTTAAGAGCTTTAATTGCTTTTTTGTGTCTTTCAAAATCGGGAACACCTGCATAGACCATCGGAAGTTCGACGTTTTCAAGTGCCGAGGTGCGAGAGAGCAAATTAAAACCTTGAAAAACAAAGCCGATTTTCTGATTGCGAATAGTTGCTAAATCATCATTTTCCAGAGTTCCTACTTCTTTATTATCTAAAAAATATCTTCCGGAAGTCGGTTTATCAAGACAGCCCAAAATATTCATCAATGTCGATTTTCCTGAGCCGGAAGGTCCCATAATTGCAACAAATTCTCCGGCATTTATCTCTAACGAAATACCTTTTAATATTTCTAACATTTCATCGCCCAGAGGGTAACTTTTTTTGATATTTTCGAGCTTTATTAATGACATTATCTCATCCTCATCGGCATTTTACGACCGCTTCTTTGAACGGTATCAGCTTTTTCAACAATAATTTCCGTTCCTTCGTGTAATTCATTACTGGTTATTTGGGTATTGTTATCATCATAAACACCGGCAACAACATTTATACGTTGCGGTTTTCCGTCTTTTAAAATCCATACACCTTTTTGTTGATAACGAATGTCATCTCCCATTGAAAAACGTAGAGCTTTGTTGGGCACTACTAAAATATCTTTTTCATTTGCCGTAATGATTTCTACGTTAGCGGTCATTCCGGGTTTGAATTTATGTTCCAAGTTATTGACTGAAATAACTACTTCATAGGTTACGACATTGGAAGTTGTAACCGCTTCATTGCGAACCTGAGTTACAATTCCTTCAAAAGTTTCGTTTGGAAAACTGTCAACATTAAACAGAACTTTTTGACCTTCTTTAACTTTTGAAATATCGGCTTCTACAACCGTTGCTTCTATTTGCATTTTGGTTAAATCTTCGGCAACATTGAATAGGGTAGGGGTTTCAAAACTTGCAGCAACGGTTTGTCCTTCTTCTACACTTTTAGATACGATAATGCCGTCAACCGGAGATATAATTTTGGTATAACCGAGTTGAATTTTGTTATAATCAAGAGCAGCTTGTGCTTGTTCAACTTGAGCTTCGTGTAAAGCAACATTTGCAACGGCGGTATCATAGTCTCTCTGTGCTTCATCAAGTTCTTTATCGGCAGAGTAGTTTTGTTTGTTCAGCTTGCTTATTCTGGCGAGATGTTTTTTATAATAGTCTCTTGCAGCTTTAGCACTCATAACTTGTGCTTTAGCAACGTCAAGATTAGCTTTTTCTTTTGCAACATTTGATTCAAAAGAAGATGGATCAATTTCGGCTAAAAGTTGGTCTTTTTTTACAATAGAGTTATAATCGACATAAATTTTTTGAATACGCCCCGAAACTTGTGTACCGACATCAATACTTGAAATAGGATTAATTGTTCCCGAAGCAGAAACCATTTCGGTGATGTTTCCGCGAGAGAGTTTGTGAGTTATAAAGCTATCTTTTGTATTATCCTTTTTATAAAAAGAAAATCCATACCAAGCAATAGCACCGATGGTAGCGATTATAACAATTTTTTTAATCATTTTTTTATCCTATAAAAATTTACTCATACCTCTAAAACGAAATAATAATTATAAAAGTTCAAAAAATCTATAATTTTTATAAAATTTTTTACTTGCAATATGTCCGTTTTTTGTCTATATTAAAAAGAGCTATTTAAGCATTTAGATAATTATTAATTTAAAACTTTTTTTAAAATGACAAAAGAAGAAGCTAAAAAGGCATCTAACGAGTTCAAGAAGAGCTTGAAGACTGCAACAGTAGAGGAAATCCTCGTGGTAGTAAACGAAGTAACCGAGGATATGCGTATGAGCGGTTTCAGAAAACCTATCATTAAGTACAAGGCCGAGGCCATCATCCACAACAAGAAGCCTCACGTCGATGCAACAACGCGTGACGCCTACAAGACCTTCGTGGCGGTAGCTCGTGCCTGTGCAAAAGACAACAGCACAATGTTGCAAGCAATCAGTTCTTTCGAGAGCAAGTTTTTGTCACACAAGTAAAAACAACAGCAGATGAAGAAAAAGTTTAAACCGACAGCGGAGCAGATTGAAGAACTTCGCAACCAGTGGAAAGCACGCCATCCTGAGGAGTTTGCTCGTAGAGAGGCAAAGAGAAATCCTGTTAGTTTGGAGAGAGAAGAGGGTGAGAACATTGAAGACGTTATCCCGTTCTTTCTTACTGACAGCGATAAGGATGCAGTGAAAAAGGAAATGATGGATTTGTGGAATTATATCTACAATCGACGTCACGAATACCTTATTCACCGTAACCTTGAGCAGGCAGCTCTCTCTGAAGAGGAAAGAGAAAAATTCAAGGAGTTTATCCTTCGATATGAAGGAGTTCCCGGTTTCTCTCTTGAGACAGAGAATCTTCTCATTGATGGTCTGAAGTATCCTGAAAAAGACCATGACCTCGCCAAATTCTGTTTCAAATATTTGGAGAAAAGGTATGAGGCAGGAGCAGAACCATCAGTTTCAATGTGGATTCAGCTTTGGAATCGTGACTTTGTGCCTCTGGATGCCATTCGTCTTATGATTAAGCACGAGGGGGATACAGGTAGGCATGCACCGGTTGAGGCATTCCGAGAGATGATGCCGCTGCTTGTGAACAAGATTCGCAAGCACCTCAAAAAAGAGGAAGAGAGATTGGCTTTAGCCAGAAAGCTTGAAATGCAGGATCCTGAAAGGACTTCGCAGGCAGGCAGAAGAGCCAGAAGGTTGTACTACTTTCAGACTTTGCTCTATACATTCGGATATGATGTAGAGTGGTAGTCAGAAATCTGTTATCAGACGTTTCCTCCATAGGGGGAAACGTCTTTTTGTTGACGAAAATTCGAAAAAATGTTAAACTTCTAAAGTTAAACAAGTACTATTATGGAAATATCAAAAGAAGTAGGCGAAAAAATCGCTAATGCAAAAATGCCTCGTGCAACCAGAAAAGTTGCGGTTATTCTCTCTCAGTTAGAGAAAGATACGGATATCGTTTTGGATTTGTTGGCTCCTTTCGCGGAGTTTGAAAAAGCGTTGTATGACAAGTGGTTTCTGAAGATGTCAAGAGACATCAACGATCTTCGAGTTGATCCGGAAACTTATGCGTATCAGCTTGTTCTCAAAATCCGCAACGAGAAAGATGTTAATCTGGACAAAGTTGTAGCTTTGGCTGAGAGACGTAACTATTTGCAACAAAGTAAAGGACACCGACCAAGTCGCATTTTGGGGCAGGTTATGGACTATGTTAAGAACTACCTTCGTAAGTATGATGAGTTTTATCGTTATGCGGTAGAATATATCAAAAACTTTGATATGGAGGGGTTGAAAAACAAAGTCGCAGAAGAAGAGGATAAGACTCGCAGGGCTGATGAAGACAGATTGTTTCAGTTACAGGTGTTAAAGCATCTTCGCAATCTTCAGGAATATGAAAAACCTATTCCTCTGGAGTTGTTGAAAATAGCTTTGGATACCGAGTTTTCGAACAATCAGAAGATTCTTCAGGAACAAAGTTTGGTTGTATATCATATTTATGATAGCAAGCTGGACAAACCATTGTTGGTAAAGCAAATGTGTTTTGACTTCATCCGTGAAGTTTTGACCAGCATTACCGGTAATGTTACCCTGATTAACTGGCTTTTCCTTGATGATTGGGTTTCTAAAGAAACTTATGACCTGCTGACCGATGCTTATCCCGTACTTAAAAAATTGGGAATGGGGAGTGTCGTTTTCTTTAAAGTTAGGAGACTGCACGAAAAATGGCACTTGGAACGTCGTACGGATGAGGAATTGACCACACCTGAAAGGTTTGTCGTTGATTTGCTCAATCTATACAGTGACGAAAAAGTAAATGTATTAAAAGATTAAGGCATTTACCTCTGAAAGAAAAACTCCGAACTGTCGTTCGGAGTTTTTTTTATTCTGTAAGAATTTTATATATTTCTGATGAGTTTGTTGCTTTTCGTAATTGGGAACATATATTTTCGTTCTTAATCAGTTTTGACATTTCTGCCAAAGCCATCAAATGATCTGCACCGCTATTCTCCGGAGATAGTAGCATAAATACTAAATCTACTTTTTGACCATCAGCAGCATCAAAATCAGCTCCGCCGTTAACCTTTGCAAATACAGTTTGAATTTTGTTCAATTCAGGAATACGTCCATGCGGAAGAGCTGTTCCTTTTCCGAAAGCGGTTGTGCCTAAATTTTCACGTTCTAAAACAACATCAAACAAGGTACGACCGTCAACATTAGCAGTCTTAGCGGCTTGAGTTGTTAAATTTTGCAAAAGTTCACGTTTAGATGAAATTTTATCCAAAGTGATAACGTCTGCAATATTCAATATATCAGAAATTTTCATATAAAATACCTTGTATTATTTGTCTGCTTTCGGTTCAACCCAACCGATGTTACCGTCTTTGCGACGATATACCATACTGATGCGATTGTTTGTAGCATTTCTGAACATCAAAGCACATTCATTAGCCAAATCCATATACATTACAGCTTCGCTTACAGAACATACCGGAACATTTGCACCTGTTTCTGCAATAGTCAACGGAGCATCAACGTTAACGTCCATTTCTTCTTCTGTTTCAATAATCGGTAAAACAGCTTCACTTGCCAATTCAGCTAAACCGATTTTGCTTTTATGATCTTTTAAGCGATTTTTGTGTTTGCTTAATCTGACAACGATATGAGCATTAGCATCATCAAAAGCGGTGTAAGGATCGCTACCTTTACCTGTACCTTTTAATACGATGTTTTTTGCAGGGTGAACGGTAACTTCAGCTGAAAAATCTTCACCTTCTTTAGAGAAAGCAACATTGCAACCTATCGGGTCACTAAAATATTTTGTTACTGCGTTCAAAACATTTCCTTCAATATGAGTGCGCAATCTGTCACTGATATCAACTTGTTTACCTGTAAATGTAATCTTCATAATTTTTTCCTTGCAAAATATAAATTGTAACCTTGAACTCTCATTGTATCATATTTTTGAGAGAATACAAGCCAAGTTTTGGACTAATACACTTAAAAAAAAGTTAAATTACATAGAAAAATTATCGCCGAGATATACTCTGCGTACTTCTTCGTTGGCAACAATTTCTTCCGGAGTTCCTTCCATTAGAACCGTACCACCATGTAAAATATATGCTCTGTCAGTAATATCAAGGGTTTCTCTGACGTTATGGTCAGTAATTAATACCCCCAAGCCTCGGTGTTTGAGCTGTGAGACCAAATTTCTGATTTCTCCTACGGCAATAGGGTCAATTCCGGCCAAGGGTTCATCAAGCAGAATGAAATTGGGTTGACTTGCCAAAGCTCTTGCAATTTCCAAACGGCGACGCTCACCGCCGGATAAAGCCATTGCAGGAGATTTTCTTAAGTGTGAAATTGAAAATTCTGATAACAATTCTTCAAGCATATTTTCTCTTTTATCTTCGTTATCAATAACAATTTCCAAAATTGCCTTAATATTATCTTCTACACTCAAGCTTCTGAAAATAGACGCCTCTTGCGGAAGATAGCCGATACCCATTTGTGCACGACGATACATAGGCAAAGTTGTAATATCCTGTCCGTCAATGTGTACATCGCCATAATCAGGAGTAATGAGACCGGTTACACAATAAAAACAAGTTGTTTTTCCGGCTCCGTTAGGACCGAGTAGTCCGACAGCTTCGCCTCGTTTTACATGTAAAGAAACATTACGCAATACCGGACGATTTTTATATTTTTTTCCGATATTAAAAACTTCAAGAGTAGAATTTTGTTTTTTATCAAACATCTTGTTTTTCCCAAGTATTATTTTTCTATACTGCCTTCATAAAATACACCGGATACCCGATTCTTCTTGCCGGCAAAAATTTTGCTTGCCCCTGTATTAAGGTTTGTTTCAGCTTTAGTTCCCTGCATTCTATTTCCGTCTTTAACAATAACAACATTTTCAAAAAGTTCAACTTTTCCTGTGTTGGGATAGTATATTGCCTTGTCTGCATATACTTCTCCGTCAGCGGTTTTGGTTTTTACGTTACCTGTCATTTCAATTCTGTCAATAACGTTTTCTTTCTTTTCGGATAACTTAAAAAATGCTTTCAGATAGTCTGAATATACTTTATTTTTATTGTTATCAACCGAAACATTTTCTTGAGCCGTAAAATCATTTATTTGTGTTTTATCATTTTGTTTTATAAATACGGCGGTTATAATTTCGCCATTGATATTCATACCGCTTCTTTTAACAATGGCATTACCTTTGGCGATTAGTTTTTGTTCGGTTTTGAAATATTCAACAGTTTTATCTGCATATATATCCGTTTTTTCACCGAATGAAGTCGGTGATGTATGAATTTCGGTTTTTCCGGTAAAAATAATATGTTCTTTGTTGGTGTAATATTTGAAACCTTGAGCATTTATCGTGCCGGAATCTCCCTCAATTATGGTGGGTTTGCTTCCGTACGCCAGAGATTTGTTAGAATCGTAAAACATTTCGCTGGTTTTTCCGACTGTTCCGCTATTGTGTTTTATGTTTACATCTTCATTTAATGAAATGAGTTTGGTTTTTTGGTTATAAAATCCGGTTGGAGCTGTAATATCAAGCCATTCGGTATCCGATGTAGGAATTTTTCCTACCGGATTTTTAAATTTTACCAACTGTGAACCGGGGGCGGTTTCATCAATATTTTCAGCAGTAAAGCTATTGACTCTATTTGCTTTGTCGGTAACGTATAAAACCGTATTTTCCATATGTAATTTTTCTAACTCTTGTCTTGTGGGTTTAGAAATTTGGATGGAAAATTCGTCTCTTTCCTGTAAATTCGGGAGAACGGCCAATATACCAATAAGGGCGGCTGCAATAGCTGGAAAACAAATTTTTATAATTCGAATTCGTTTTCGTTGCTTTTGCAAAACCGCCTCATTAGCACTAATTTGTTTTTTTAGGCTATCGTCATTAAAAAGATTATCTAATTGTTTTAAATCAAACACCTAATTATGCCACTTTACGAAGGTTATATACGTTAGTATTAGCGTTGGCAGATGCTTCATCTTTTTCACCAACTGTAAAACCGGCACGCAAACAGTCGTGTAAGTGAATTACACCGATAGGTTTTTGATCCTCAACAACAAACAACTGTGTAATGCTTTTGCTGTTCATAAAGTTTACAACTTCAGCAACCAATACATCTGCAGATGTAACTTTCGGGTTTTTGGTCATAATTTGAGTTGCTGTACGAGTAAACAATTCATCATCAGTAGAATTTACCATTGCACGACGTAAGTCACCATCAGTAATCATACCTGTTAAGTTGCCGTCTTTGTCAATAATTCCGACACAACCGAGCATCTTTGAAGACATGGTTGTAATAATTTGACGCATTCCTGCATTTTCATCAATCAAAGGAATATCATCGCCGGTGTGCATTAAATCGGAAACTTTTTGTAGGATAGCACCTAATTTTCCGCCCGGATGACGTTGTTTGTAATCATTAACCGAAAAGCCTTTGCGTTCAAGCAAAGCAATTGCCAAAACGTCACCTAAAACCAAGGTTGCGGTTGTTGATGATGTCGGAGCAAGTCCTAAAGGACAAGCTTCGCCGTCATTTGGTAATCTTAATAAAATATCGCCGGCTTTGCCTAATGTGCTGTTAGGATTTTTTGTCATTGAAATCAAAGGAATTCCATATCTTTTGCAATAAATGAGAATATCAGACAATTCTTTTGATTCTCCGCCGTTTGAAATAGCTAACACAACGTCATCGCCGGTTAACATACCTAAGTCACCATGACTGGCTTCTGCAGGGTGTACAAAGAAAGAAGGAGTGCCGGTTGAAGCCATGGTAGCGGCAATTTTTTTGCCGATATGACCGGACTTGCCCATACCCGTAACGATAACACGACCTTTTGCTGATTGCATTAAATCCAATGCTGCGGTTAAAGACGCATCAAGCTCTGATTTCATCATATTCAAAGCTTCAATTTCCTTATCAATAGTATGATAGGCTGATATCAAATCTTTGTTTTGTGTCATTATTTTTCCTAAAATTGTTAATAAAAACAGTCGCAAAAACATCATAATGTTTCATGCAATGCGTAACCTTATACCATATTTTAGCAATATTGGCAAGTTGTTTTTTGTCAATATATTACTTAAAGTTATTGTTTAATTGTTTTTTACTGATTATAATATGGGCGAATATTATTTGGAGGTGCTTATGAGTAGAAAATTTTTATCAACCGTTGCAATAGCCTGTTTGTTGTCGGGATATTCTTATGCAGCTGACTTAACAACGGAAGAATTACAAAAAAGTCTTGCAGAAACTTTTTCTGACATATATGAAACTGTTACCGTAGAGGATTTCGGTTCCGGATGGAAAGTAAAACTTCCTGAAAACGAGGTTATAACATTTGCAACTGATGAACTCGGTTTGCCGAAATTTGATGAAAAAGGCGAACCTGTTGAGATAAGTGAAAAAATTTCAGCTTCGGAAATGGATGTGATTAAAATTGAAGATTTTAACGGAAAATCTCGCTACAAACTGTCTTCAAATTCTCCGTCCAGACTTCAGAATATTGCTCATAATTTGTTTTCTTTTCACAATTTTGTGCCGACAAAATATTCGGAAGAATTACACTTTGTTCCGGAAATTAAGGAAATTGTTGCTCAACATATAAAAGCTGAAAATGTTATTTATGCCGAAAAAGATAGCTCTACCGGTTTAAAAAGTGAAATAGCCAATTTAAAATCACTCAATTTTAATTCGACCATGGTTCCATCGGATGGAAAAATGACATACAGTGTTGACTGGAATGCCGACGGTTTGAATTTTAAACACATGATGTTCTCTTTGTCCATTAAATCTATTGTGAACAAAATGGTGGCAGTTTATGAAGATAACGGTCAAAAAGAATATTCAAAACTTATAATGGATGCCGGTGCCGGTTTGGATTCATCATCAGTGATGAATGTAAACGGTTTTAGCGTTGAAGCAATGGGGACTCCGATAACTATGGATATGAAAGTTATCACAAAAACTGAAAAAGATATCGCAAATGACAGTTTGAAAATTAGTGCCGGAACCGATTTGTATAATATATCGTCTCCGCTATTGAGCGAATTTAAATTGAACAGACTTGTGATTAAATATTTGTTTAAGGATATTCCTGTTGATGCCGTAAAACAAATATCATCAGTACAAGAAAAAATGATGGAAGAAGCTCTTGCAAATAAAGATAATGCAGATATGACCAAAATTGATGACAAGTATCAAAAGGAGCTTATGTTGGTTGTTGATGATGTTCTTGCAAAAATGGAATTTAAAATGCAGGTAAACGGAGTTTTTGAAGATGCAAATTTAAATTTTGTTGCGGCAACCAAAAAAGCAGGGGATTATGTTGTCGGAAACGCTAAGATAACGGTTGAAAATTTGGATAAAATTGTTCCTGACTATTCTAAAATTTGTGAAGAAGAGCAAAAAGCTTCTCCTGACAGTTTTCCGGCATCTTGTTTGAAAGCCGGATTTACCGAGGGAATACGAAGCAAAATAGACTTATCTAAACGTACAACAAATAATAAGGGGCAAACGATTGATACTGTTTCGATAGTTTTGAACGAAACAGGTATTTATGTTGACGGAAAGAAAGTATCAGAACCTATAAAATTCAACATTCAGGAGCTTTTAGCACAACAAGAAGCTATGGCTAATGTTGATATGTCAGCTGATGAAGCGGAACTTGGTTTTGATGTAGAGTAATTTTGTATGTTTTTATTTAAAATGCCGGATATTTATATTCGGCATTTTTTTTGTATGTCGAATGATAAAAAACTGTTGACACTCAATAATTTAAACATTAGTATGCGCTCAATTCTTGGGAGTCGTAGAGGGCTTAAAGAAGTTGAAAAATAAGAGTTTTTCCCGTGTTTTGAACGGTTTATCGTGTCAAAACGGCGGTTTTTTATGTTTTAATTTAAAATAAGGAAATTGTGATGCCTACAATTAGTCAGTTAATTCGTAAATCACGAACACCTAAAGTGAAAAGAAACAAAGTTCCGGCTTTGAAAGCTTGTCCACAAAAACGCGGTGTTTGCACAAGGGTTTACACTACAACCCCTAAAAAACCTAACTCTGCGTTGCGTAAAGTGGCTCGCGTTCGCTTGACCAACGGCTTTGAAGTAATCAGCTATATCCCTGGTGAAGGTCATAATCTTCAAGAACACTCAGTGGTGCTGATTAGAGGAGGCCGTGTAAAGGACTTGCCTGGTGTTCGCTATCATATCATTCGTGGTACTTTGGATACTCAAGGTATTGCTAAACGTCGTCAACGTCGTTCATTATACGGCGCTAAGAGACCGAAATAGGAGGGTAAGTTATGTCACGTCGTCATAGTGCAGAAAAAAGAATAGTATTACCTGATGCAAAATATCATGACAAGGTAGTAGCTAAATTTATTAATAATGTTATGGAAGATGGCAAAAAAGCCGTTGCTGAGAAAATTGTATATTCAGCTTTCGACATTTTGGCTAACAAAACAAAAAGAGCTCCTTTGGAAGTCTTTAATGAAGCTATTGAAAACGTAAAACCGATGTTAGAAGTTAAATCTCGTCGTGTCGGTGGTGCAACTTACCAAGTTCCTTGCGAAGTTCGCGCCGATCGTCGTCAAGCATTGGCTATTCGTTGGATTATCGGTGCTGCTCTGAAACGTTCAGAAACAACAATGACCGAAAGATTAGCTAATGAGCTTTTAGATGCTGCTGCTAACCGTGGTTCAGCCGTTAAAAAACGTGAAGATACCCACAAAATGGCAGAAGCTAACAAAGCATTCTCTCACTACAAATTCTAATCGAGGGATAAGACAATGGCTCGTACACATAAATTGGAAATGTATAGAAACATCGGTATTATGGCTCACATTGATGCCGGTAAAACAACAACAACCGAACGTATTTTGTACTACACCGGTGTAAACCACAAAGTTGGTGAAACACACGATGGTGCAGCTACCATGGACTGGATGGAACAAGAACAAGAACGCGGTATTACAATTACATCTGCTGCTACTACTTGTTATTGGAAAAATCACCGTGTAAATATTATTGATACTCCGGGACACGTTGACTTTACTGTTGAAGTTGAACGTTCTTTGCGTGTATTGGACGGTGCTATTACCGTGTTCGACTCTGTTGCAGGTGTTGAACCTCAATCAGAAACAGTTTGGAGACAAGCTGACAAATATGGTGTTCCAAGAATTTGTTTCTGTAACAAAATGGACCGTATCGGTGCAAACTTCTATCGTTGTTTGGATATGATTTTAGACCGTTTGGGTGCTCGCCCGATGGCTTTACAAATTCCAATCGGTGCAGAAGCAGAATTTAAAGGTGTTGTTGACTTGCTCAATATGAATGCAATCGTTTATACTGGTGACACACCTGATTCTCCGATTGAAATTAAAGATATTCCGGCTGATTTGAAAGAAAAAGCTGATAAATATCGTCAAGAATTGGTAGAAATGGCTGTTGAAGAAGACGAACAAGCTATGGAAGATTACCTCGAAGGTAAAGAAATTCCTGTTGAAACTTTGAAGAAATGTATCCGTAAAGGTACATTGAAACAAAATTTTGTTCCTGTATTCTGCGGTACTGCTTTCAAAAATAAAGGTGTTCAACCTTTGTTGGATGCAGTAGTTGATTATTTGCCTTCTCCGCTTGATATTGAAGCTATTAAAGGTGTTAAACCTGATACAGATGTTGAAATCGAAAGAAAACCTGATGACAATGAACCTTTGTCTGCTTTGGCTTTCAAGATTATGAACGATCCGTTCGTAGGTTCTTTGACCTTTACTCGTATTTATTCAGGAACAATGACTGCAGGTTCTTATATCTACAACTCTGTTAAAGATAAAAAAGAACGTGTTGGTCGTATGCTCTTGATGCATTCTAACAAACGTGAAGATTTGAAAGAAGCTCATGCAGGCGATATCGTAGCTCTTGCCGGTTTGAAAGATACCACAACAGGTGATACACTTTGTGACCAATCTAATCCGATTGTTCTTGAAAATATGGTGTTCCCTGATCCGGTTATTGAGTTGGCAGTTGAACCAAAGACCAAAGTTGATGTTGAAAAAATGGGCTTGGCTTTGTCTCGTTTGGCTATGGAAGACCCTTCATTCAAAGTTTCTTCAGATCCTGATTCCGGTCAAACCATCATTAGAGGTATGGGTGAATTGCACTTGGAAATCATTGTTGATCGTTTGAAACGTGAATTTAAAGTAGAATGTAATGTCGGTGAACCTCAAGTGGCTTATCGTGAAACCATCACTAAACCTTGTGATATTGAATATACTCACAAAAAACAATCTGGTGGTGCCGGTCAGTTCGCTAAGGTTAAAATTAAGTTTGAACCGATGGAAGGTTACACAGGCTTTGAATTTGAAAACACAGTTGTTGGCGGTAACGTACCGAAGGAATATATTCCAGGTGTTGAAAAAGGTTTACGCTCTGCTATGGATGCCGGTGTTATTGCCGGATACCCTGTAACAGGTGTTAAATGTAACCTTTATGATGGTGCTTACCACGAAGTTGACTCTAACGTTATGTGCTTTGAAATTGCTGCTCGTGCTGCTTTCCGTGAAGGTATGCGTCAAGCAGGACCAAAATTGTTGGAACCGATTATGAAGGTAGAAGTTGTTACTCCTGAAGAATATATGGGTGACATCATCGGCGACTTGAACTCTCGTCGTGGTCTTGTAAATGGTATGGACCAACGTGCTAATGCTCGTGTTGTTAGTGCACAAGTTCCATTGGCAAATATGTTTGGTTATGTAAATACCTTACGTTCACTTTCACAAGGTCGTGCTCAGTTTACAATGGAATTTGACCATTATGCTGAAGTTCCGAACGACATTGCTGAAAAAGTAAAAGCAAAGAACGCTTAATTATGGAATAGGGTGGACGGCTAAAACCGTCCTCCCACTTGTTTTAATTTTTTAATTTATTTTAGGATAAAATAACAATGGCAAAAGAGAAATTTGAGAGAAACAAACCTCACTGCAACATTGGTACAATTGGTCACGTAGACCATGGTAAAACCACATTAACAGCCGCTATTACCAAAGTATTGGCAGAAGAAGGCGGTGCAAGCTTTACAGC
>JAFTWG010000011.1 GCA_017465405.1 Alphaproteobacteria bacterium | reverse complement strand
TTCTACCGTTTTGCCATAGTTATCGCTTGCATCATCATAGCTGACTTGGGTATAGAACACTCCTAAACTCGGGGTGACATATACTGTCTTATTCAAAGCATAGCTATAACCTACTTCCGCACTTCCGCCAAATTCTATACCGTCGGTATCAGTCGATACGCCGTCATCGGTATTAATTTCTGCTTCCTGCATACCGCCATATAAGGTTGCGAATGCGTACCAGTTATTATTATCATAGCGATAATATAAACCGGCTAAATAGCTGTCGATATCGAGTTCTGAACCGAGTTTAGCGAAATATTTATCGCCTTTACCGTCCATTTCGTAGTTACCTTGACGATATGATACGAAGATACCTAACTTATTATTCAAATCGTGTTGAATATCAGCACCTGCCTCAATGCCCCATACATCAGCATCAATAGCAACAGGTGCATCAATTTCTAATCCGTTATAGAATGTATCTACCCAAGCATTATGCAACGGTTTGCCATCCCAATTATAGTCATAGAAACCGCAACCCGGACAATATAAACGATTTACGTTAACTTTACGCATAATGTTATAAATCATTCCGCTGGTTTGAGCGATTGCTGCTGAAGGTAAAGCTTCCATTGCAACAATTTCCGGTTCTACCTCTATCGGACCCAATGGTTTGCTGTCTGACGGGGTATCTTCTTTCGGATCACAATCTTCGGTATAGGTGTTTTCCTCATCAGTCATGGAAACTCCCCAAACTTTAGCCATTTCGTTTCCTGTGCTGGAATTTAATGTAGCAGCTCCTGACTGTGTTAACTTTCCTAACCATGTTTCGCTCAAATCAACTTCAACATTTTCTTGATAGTCAATTTTATATTTGTATGGAGAACCGATTACACGGAATATCTCAAAAGATTTTTCATTAGCTTCACCGCTTGCTGAGCTTGCAGCTGCAAAAACTATACTGTCTTGTCCGCGAATGTCTTTATAGTTCTTGGTATCAACAATAACTTTAGTTGTGCCAATAATATCGCCGGCAATAAGCTTTCCGGTTTCTCCGGTTGAAGCATCTAATTCAACTCGCAAAATCGGATTGTTTACTGCTTCATAATTTCCCATAGCCGCAACAATAGCATTTTTGCCCAATACCATTTGTGTAGTATCGAGAGTTACATTACCTTGAACCAAAACACCGCTATTAAAAATAACACTGTTTACCAAGCAGTTAGGACATTTATCACCGCTGATATTCAAATTAGGAACAACATTTGTATTTCCGCTATTATACATATTGTCCATATTCAAAGCTAACACACTGTCGTCAAAAACAATTTTACCGCCATTTTTAACATTGAGATTTACATCACCCATTGTAAAAATAGCATTATCAATTTTTTCACCATTAATAGACATATAGTTACCGGAAAATACGGAATCAGATCCATCGGCATAAATATTAATCTTATCACCATACAAAAGACCGATAGCTCCACCCATAGGCATTGCATTACTACCAGGTCCGGAAGACATTACGTAGTTGTTATAAAAATTTGAATTTATAACAGTTAATTCTGAGTCGGTAGAAATAGCACCACCGGCTATTGCATAACCATCTGAACTACCTATGGCTGCATTGTTATAAAAGTTTGAATTTTTAACTACTACCGGCAAACTGCTCCCGTCGGTTTCAGACAATCTGTAAGCATAAATAGCACCACCTTGTGTCCAATATCCGCCGGCGACTGTATTATTGTAGAAGTTAGAATTTTCGATATTAATTTCCTTGTAACTTCCGGCAGTTATTGCACCACCAAATGCCATTCCGTAAGGAGAAAAAGCTGTGTTGCCATAAAAATTACCCGAAATTGTACCAGAAGATGCGGTCGGATTATAATAATCGGTCAAAAATGCCGAAGTAACAATCGCACCACCAAAAACAGCTTCACCACCTTCTGCTGTATTGCCAATAAAGTCTCCTTTTATATCTCCCATTTGTCCGGAGTTACTTATTGCACCGCCGCCGGCAGTTACTTGAGCATAAGCAACATTGCCGATAAAAGTTCCCTCAACGTCACCTAACACTGCGTCAGCTCGACCATTTGCGATAGCTCCGCCCCAAGATGAGTCGTAATCGTAATCATACGACATTTCCTTAATACTCACACCGGCAAGTGAATTTTCGTCCAAACTCGCAGGGCCCTGTTGGTGAGGTACAGCCATATTACCGATAAAGGTACCTTTTATGTTGTTACCATAGGCGTTTTCATTATAAATGGCACCACCATAAAAAGCTCCGCCGTAATAATAAGAATATTGTTCACTGATGATATCAACAAAATTACCATTAATATCACCTGCACTATCAATATATAATCTTTGTATTTCAGTAGGTTCAGAATATTTTGCTGTTACTGTGGTTTTGCCTGAAGTCGGAGCATCAACTTCAACCCCAAAACCAAAGAGGTCTTCAGATCCCTCAAAAGGAGGCGTCCATTCAAAATATTTAGTTTCATTACCGCTTCCAAATTCTGTCTGCGGAATATCGCTATAAATATCTGCCATTGCCGATGAAGTAATAAACGTACCAGCTAATAACATAGTGAAAAACTGTGCTTTTTTAGTCATTATAAAAATCCTTAAAGTTATAACTTTTTCGTATAAGGAATACGATAGTAAAAGCATATTAGATTTTGCTGAAAAATCAAGCACTTTTTATAAAAATACAACCGCTCATATGAGCGGTTGTATTTTACTATAAATCGGCGATAACATTTATTGATATAATCTCATCGGGAGAGTGTACCATACCATTAGCTCCGCCTCCTCTTTTTATCATATCAACATATTCCATACCAGAAGTTACTTCTCCCCACACCGTATATTGACCATTCAACCACGGAGCATCGGCAAAACAAATGAAAAATTGACTGTCGCCGCTATTAGGGTCCATGGCTCTCGCCATAGAAACAGTACCACGCAAATGCGGACGTTTATTAAATTCGGCTTTCAATTTTTTTCCGCTACCGCCGGTTCCTGTTCCTAAAGGACAACCGGTTTGAGCCATAAAACCTTCAATAACACGATGGAATTTCAATCCGTTATAAAAACCGTCACGCACTAATTCTTTAATTCTGCTGACATGGTTAGGTGCATCATCAGGATACATTTCAATCACAACATCACCATCTTTTAACTTAAGCAATAATGAATTTTCGGCATCTTTTATATTATATTTTGCTTTTTCCTTTTTTGCTCTGGTTTCGCTTTGGGTAAGCTTTTTAGTATCTGCTCCACCCAATTCTTTAGTATCCGGTTTTTCCAATTTAGCTGTTTTTTTATCATCTAACAACTCAGCCATTTTTTATCTCCTTAAAAATTAACTGCTATATATATAGGTAATGATTTAATCTTTCGCAACACCCAACACATAATCAAGACGTTGTTGCGGATTTAACCCTTTGGGATAGTTGTTTTTTATATCTTCCAAAATATTACGCAAACCTCGATTGTTGGCAATTTGAATTGCTAATCCGGGGCGAGCATTAAGCTCTAACATCATCGGTCCCCTAAATTTATCCAAAACGATGTCCGCTCCCAAATATCCCAATCCGGTCATTTCATAGCCTTTTACCGCAATTTCCAAATGCTCACGCCAAAAAGGAACTTTTAACTCCATTAAATCGGCTTTAGTATCGGGATGAATTGCTATCGGCAAATTGTGTGAAACGGCAGAAATCGCACATCCGGTTTTTACATCAATTCCTACGCCTACCGCACCTTGGTGTAAATTTGCTCTGCCTCCCGATTCTTTTGTTGCCAAACGCATCATCGCCAATGCCGGAAAACCTTGATATACAATAACTCTGACATCGGGAATCCCCTGATAGCTGAAATCTTGAAATTGGTTGGAAAAATGTACCATTTCTTCAATTAATGCAATATCATATTTTCCGCCCAAACTGTACAGACCGCTCAAAATGTTGGAAATATGTTGATATACTTCATTATAAGTTAAAACTTTTTCTGAAGCGGTAACAAAATTTTCGGCATCATATTGTTTGATAACCAAAACACCCTTTCCGCCGGAACCATGAGCGGGTTTAACCACAAATTCTTTATAGTCTTTTACCAAATCTAAAAATTTATCAACTTCGTTTTGAACATCAATCACCCCAATTAAACGAGGAGTATTAATCCCAACTTCATTAGCTAACTTTTTGGTTTGAACCTTATCATCAACCAAAGGATATAAACGACGTTTGTTACTCTTGGCAATAATGTCATAATTGCGGGCATTCATACCTAAAACACCGGCAGCCTTAAGTTGTGAAGGAGTAGCAAAATTTTTAAACCATCCGAACATTATTTTTCCTTTTTAGCCAAAGGTGCAAAACGAGTTAATTCGGTTATGCGATAACCGGTATATGTACCGAGCAACATTACAATAAATAAAATTACCAAATTGAGCTCATTAAACGCAAACATAATATGGCGAATTGTATCATTAACAATCACAAAATAGGTCACAATCGCCGCCAAAACACTGTTTACAATTTCTCGTAACGCATTTTTCGCTCCGTCCTCTTCCCAAGTGATGGAAGCACGCTCAATTATCCAAGCTGTAATAATAATCGGGAAGAACAAAGCCGATGAAGCTATCGGAAGTTGCCAGTTATAACCGATAATTGCCATAATTTGCATTATGATAATAACAAAAATCACCACCGCAGAAATTCTCGGAACTAACAATAAATTTAATCGGGACAAAAGGGCTCTTATTAAAATTCCGATACCGATAATAATGGCAAAACAAATCAAACCATAAACAAAACCTGTTTCAACCAAAGACATTGCTATCAACATCGGAGTAAATGTTCCCATTGTAGAAATACCGACAACATTACGCATCAGAACCACTACCAAAATCGCTAACGGGAATATCATCAACCATTTTAAGGCATTTTGTTGATTTAGCGGAAGATTGTATATCGAATAACCGAAACGGTCTTCCTGATTGGCCAATTTGGCACGATGTCCGGCCATTTTGTATGAGGTACTCAAAGATTTCATAACCGAATATTTTATAACCGAATTTTCGCCTCCGACTACATCAACTAATGGGCGGTTGCCTCTTTGGAAAACAATAAAATCACTCGGCAATCCTTTTTTACCGGTTTTCAGATTATATATTTTCCACATATTGTCCATATATGCCTCAATCATTATATCAGGCATAAATGTTTTTTTATCTTCCTGAAGTTTGATTCCCCTCACCATACGAGCAGAGATATTTTTCAAGGCCAATAAGTCAATAACAGCTTGAGCCGTTTCTTTATCACTGCGACGCTCCGGCATAAAAGCACGAACAGTTTCATCGGGAGGTGTTTGATTGAATAATTTGATAATCTGACAAACTTCATCACCATCAAAACCTTGTGCAGTTTCCAAAATTTGATATGCTACACTCATTGATTGTTCATCTAATATCGGTTTTACAATTTTTTCCGGTTTCGGAGCCGGAGTCTTTCCCCTGCTCTCCACATTATCATACAACAAAACACGATAATAAATATCTTGCGTTTTTTTGCGAGGTTTAGACGTTAAAACAACTTTCTCTTCCTGCATATCTATATCATATTTGAAAGCAACGACATCTTCATCCAAAACTTTAAATCCTTTCGATGCCGATGGTCTGGTTATTGATACTTTTATCGGTTTTCCCGTAGGTTCAAAACCGACATGTGCTTCAATAGTCCATACTGCGGTTTTTTGTTTTGGAGCAAAACTAAATCCCCAATATTCAACTTTATAATAAATGCTATAAGCGGCAAAAAGCACCGAAGCAAAAAGCCCGATGCCCAGTAAAATTCTGACTGATTTAAGTTTTTGTAACATTAGTTTTCCTAGCTATTTTAGTGTATTGCTGATTGCTGTATCGACAATGGCTCGACCGGTAATTATATTACGACCGACCAAACCCTGATATTTAAACTTATCTCTGTCCGAGAGACTGAATTGTGCATTGATAATTTCACCACCGAATTTAACTTGCATCAAAACTACCAATCTTTCCTCTCTGCCTTCAGAGCGTTTTACCTTTTGATTGCGATAAATTTTCTTTTCAAAATGGTGTGTTTCGCTATTTAATCTGTTTATCAAATCAAAAGAAACCCACTTTTCACCATCTCTTTCAAAATATTCCAAATTATCGACATCAACGGCTGATGTTTCTGCACCGGTATCGATTCTGGCATTAAACGGGGTTTTCATTGGCAAAAAGTATATCGGCTCAATAGCTCCGATAACTCCGAGCTTGTGAGTTTTAGTTTTAATTACTTCAACTTTTTTGGGTTCTTCTCGTTTAATTTCCACCCCCGGAACAATAGCGGGACGAATTTCTTTATCGGCACATGCACACATTAAAACGGTTACAAGAGTGATTAGTGTAGTTTTTGTAAAAATATTATTCATCTTTTAACTTCAAAAAAATAAAAACCAGTGTTAATGCAATTTACTTCCAAACATTAAATTTTGTAAAGAAAAAAAGCAATTTTTATCAAAATTTTTTAATGACATAACAATCATTTTAGTATATAATTTGCCCGTAGTTAAGAATATGGGGGAATAATGAGCAAAGGCAATCATAAAAAAGTCGCCCTCGCGCGTCTGAATAAAATGAAATATTATATCAAACGTTATGGAATAATTAAGGCCGGAAGCAAAATTTTGCTACCTACCGTTGCTTCAATGGCGCTTAACATTTCTAACGTTCAAGCACAAGCTCCGAGTGCTGTTCAATCTGATTATATTCCCGAAAACACCGAAATGTTTACCCATACCATAACAACAGAACAACTGTCTGCCGATATGTTGGCTTATGAAAGAAAGGTTGTGTTTAATATAAACGCAGAAGTAGACCGAAGAGCTGATTGGTTTATATCAAAATTTTTAGAATCGGCAAAATATCATCTTGAAGCACTTCAAAGTTGCGGTAATAAAACTAAATATGTTAAAGAAAACTTTTTCGATGTTGTTTCTCCCGTTCGTGGTCTTCCTGGAACAACTCCTTATTGCATTACCGCATTAAACAGAGCTTTGATGGATGCAAACTCCTTCGGAGGAGATTTATCAAATGTTTTGCCCGACCCTAACAGTGCTGAATGTCGATATGCCAACGGTTGCAACGCTTTTGCCGAATATCTGCGACAAAAAGGTTTTAGCGATTGTATGGAATCAGGACGTATAAATTACAACCGATTGGAACCGGGAGATATTGTACTTACAGTTCGTAACAGTAACGGAGACCGACATGCCCGCCAATATCTGGGAAAAACCAACGGAAAACATTATTGCTTAAACTTTAACATTGATGGCATCCGAGAGCTGAAAAATTCTACAGCCATTGTCATTCATATGAAAAAATTAACTAAAAAAGCAATTATGCAAAATCTTGAAAGAGAAAATCTGATTAATGAAGATTGGGAAAACATAGATACGATTTTACCCATTGAACAAGCTCGAAAAATTAGAGATTTCTTGTCTGCAGGTATGGATGTCACCAACCCTATTCAAGAAATCCAACCTCACGAAATCAGCCCGAGATTGTTGGCAAAAGCAGAAGAAAATGCAAAAATGCACGAAAGAACATTTGTCGATGATTTAGCTGATACCAATAAAAACCAAAACATTTCAAAACACCCCCCGATGGTCGCATCTATTGATAATCGTCGCCGTACCAAAAGCAGAGTTTAGTACGGCAACGACACCAACTAAATTAGAAAAACAAAGTTGCACGGAGCGACAACACTGTTCCGTAATCAGATTTTGAATTTTGAGCAGGGTCGATATAAAATTGAATATCCGGTGTTATGGTTGCCCATTTTGAAATTCCCCAAGCCCAATAAGCTTCTATCACTTTTTCATCGGAACTCGATAAATTGCTACCCACAGCTTTTTCATCAACTTTATTATACGCAAAAGCTAAACCTATTTGATCAAGCGGATTTCGGTTTAGAGGATTGTTATAAACTCCGCCTAATACCCAAGATTGATTAATTTCGGCAGTATTTCCTGAAACACCGTTAATTCTGCCAAAAACAGCAAATTTTTCTCCGATGTTTTGACTTATGTTTAACGACCAACCGTTTGTTGTTTCCGGCTGTTCTTTTACGCCCGGTTGATTATATAACAAAACTGAAATTTCACTTTGTCCTAATTTTTTTATCGTCGGAGTATATGACGCATAAGCAAAACTTGTAAAATGTTTATCTTTTAAATCATTAACTCTCACACTGATACCTTCAATATTGCTGGCATCTTGTCCGCCGAGTACAAAACTCCATTCTTCATTAGGAGTAATTTGCACATAAGTTCCGACACCTGCCGTCGGATAGGTTGAACTTGCATTTTGTGATAAGGCAAAATTTATAAAATTTACCTGTTGGTTAGAATCATAATCGGTTCCGTCAAAATTATAAATCGGAAATTGACCGAGAGCTAAAGTAAGCCAATCAGCTTTACCGCCTAACTGATAAGTATAGTAAAGTTCATCAAAAGAATTTGATTTTGAAGTATAATCATTAATTCCGCTGACTACACCTATATTATTTCCGATTCGAGAAGCTGAAGAACCTCCGTAACGAACAATATTATACGCAAAATTCAAAATTCCGGTTCCGTATTCATTGTTAAAAGTAGTCCAACTGAAACTCGGATAAATCATAGTTTGCCATGCGGTTTTATCTCCATTAGGTGCCCCTCTCTGTGGCATAAAAGAAACATCTACCGCATAGCTGAAACCATAATCTTTATTCAGCTTATTCTTAAATTCGGCATATTCATCGCCAAATTCACTAAAACTCCAATTATGTCTTTCTTGAGCTGCTTGACTTCGTTTTACTGCTCCTTTATTTGCTCCGGCATATACGGAAGATGATAATACCATCAAACCGGATAAAAGTAAAAATCCTAAAGTTTTCTTCATTTTAATTCCCCTAAAGTTATTTCATAATACAAAGCTTATATATTCATCCTTATTGAAATAAAAAGAGGTAACTATGCAATTAGTATAGGTTATATTGAAAAATCATTCTCCATAATTAGTTTTTGTTTGTATTCAAAAATTTTTTAACAAGGAGAAAAAATATGACCGAAGGTGTTCGTTATCCTACTTTAGCTTTTCAAACCGGTGGTGCAGGACAATCTGATGTGGGCATTCCTCCACAACCGTTTGAAACCTTCTGTTATGACTCAGCACTTTTAGAAGCCAAAATTGAAAACTTTAATATTGTTCCGTACACCTCGGTTTTGCCAAAAGAATTATATGGCAATATTGTGCCGGTTGATAAAGTTGTTAATCACTTTAAGCATGGTGCGGTTTTAGAAGTTATTATGGCCGGAAACGGTGCAAGCCGTGACGAACATAAAGCTATTGCCACCGGTGTAGGAATTTGTTGGGGAAGAGATGCAAAAGGCGAACTTATCGGAGGATGGGCAGCAGAATATGTAGAATATTTTGATACCTTCATCGATGACGATATTGCTCGTACACACTGCGAAATGTGGCTCAATAAATCATTGAATCACGAACTTGAAATTAGAGGTGTTACCAAACACTCCGAATTTCAACTCTTTCATAATTATATAAATATAACCCAACAATTCGGTTACTGCTTAACTTGTTTAGGTTTCCTGAACTTTGAGCATGCAGCCCCTGTAACGGTAGCATAAATTGGTTTCATTTTGATATTTTCAAAATTTTAAGAAACCAATGCCGAACGAGAGGCGGAACAATCTGTAGGGGTTGCTTCGCCTCCTTTCGTTGAAACATCATTTTATGAGGATTATAAGATGACTGATAAAGATAATAAAACAAATTCAAATAATGGCTTGGGAGTTCTGGCTCTTGCCGCTATTGTTGTAAGCTCTATGATCGGAGGAGGAATATATTCTCTTCCGCAAAATATGGCCGCCGGAGCTTCTGTCGGTGCCGTAATTTTATCTTGGGCAATTACCGGTTTCGGAGTTTATTTTATTGCCAATACATTTCGTATTTTATCCGCTGCAAAACCTGATTTAACTGCCGGAATTTATATGTACAGTCGAGAAGGTTTCGGCCCTTATGTCGGTTTTACTATCGGTTGGTCATATTGGCTATGCCAAATATGCGGTAATGTCGGATATGCGGTTATTACGATGGATGCTCTAAATTATTTTTTCCCACCTTATTTTGCCGGGGGAAACAATCTTGCATCGATTATCGGCGGTTCAATCCTGATTTGGGGATTTAATTTTTTGGTTTTGCGTGGCTTAAAACAAGCAACTCTGATTAATACTATCGGAACAATCGCCAAAATCGTTCCGTTGATTTTGTTTATCATAATCTCAATGTTTGTTTTTCATCTTGATAAATTCGAGTTTGATTTCTGGGGAGAAAACAGCAAACATTTAGGCGGATTAAGCACTCAAATTAAAAGCACGATGCTTGTAACTTTGTGGGCATTTATAGGTATTGAGGGGGCGGTTGTTTTATCTCAACATGCAAAAAGTCCTAAAACTGTGGGAAGAGCAACATTATTGGGATTTTTAGGTTGTTTGGGAATTTATATTTTGCTTTCCGTTCTTCCATATGGTTTTATGTCGCAAGCAGAATTGGCAAGTGTTGCCAATCCGTCAACAGCAGGAATATTGGAAAAAGTTGTCGGAAAATGGGGAGCATGGCTAATGAATATCGGATTGCTGATTTCAGTATTAACAAGTTGGTTAGCTTGGACAATGATTACCGCCCAAATTCCGCAAGCTGCTGCATCTAACGGAACATTCCCGAAACAATTTGCAACCGAAAACAAATATGGAGCACCATCTACATCACTATGGATTACAAGTATTATGATGCAACTGTTTATTTTGTTGGTGTATTTTTCCAATAATGCTTGGAATACGATGTTAAGCATTACCGGAGTAATGGTTTTACCGGCATATTTCTCAAGTTGTGCTTATTTATGGAAAATATGCGAAGATGGAGAATATCCGGTTGGAATTTACATTAAACGATCTGTTGCTCTAATCTCCGGAATTATCGGCTCAATTTATGCTCTTTGGTTGATTTATGCAGCCGGATTAAACTATCTGCTTATGGCCGTTGTATTTATGGCAGCCGGAATACCTATCTTTGTATGGGCTCGCAAACAATCCGCTCCTAACGAAAAAGCATTTAGCGTCGGAGAAGCCGCTCTGGCTTGTCTGCTGATTGTAATTGCTTTGTGGGCAATCTATGCCTTTTCTCGAGGAATAGTTAATATAGGATAAAAAAAGAGAGAAAGCTTAATTGCTTTCTCTTTTTTTTAATGAATAAAGAGTTTACTTAATGGTAAGTATCTCCAAATCTCTTTTAAGAGTCTTACCATCGCCCCAACCTTGCTGATAGTAATGAGATGCGGCAAGTTCAAAAACTTCGCTGATACTCAAAACTCTTTGCATTCTCAGTTGGCGATACTCAATACGGCGAATAATCTCACGATACTTAAATCGATTGAAAATATTTGCCTTGTAGAAACTCAGATGGCGTTCATAAATCATATCCATCTTAACTTCGTCTTGCAATTTGCGAAGGAACGGCACGTTGTAATCCAGCGGAACCATCTGCAAAAACAACTTAAATTCAAAATCTCTCTGATTTTCTGTGCGAACTGCACAATCCATCATATCCACCTTATCCAAGGCTTCATAAAGATAATTCATCAAGTTGGCAAGAAAACTTTGTCTGTTTTCAATGCTCATAATGTCTGCGACATCATAGAAGCAACAAATTTTGTCGTTTATCATAATTAATAAAAAATTTAGTCTATGAAAGCAATTTAACATTATAGACAAAAATTGTCAAATAAAAAATGGCGAAGACATATTAAATCTTCGCCATAAAAACTTCGTAAAAAACTAGTTCAGATGATGAACCGCTTTATTGAAGTCCTCAACGGTTCCAAAACCATTGCGAACATAAAAAGCAATCAGCACCGACCACAAATCCTGCATAGTCATCCACATATCAGCTTTACGCAAATATCTGTTGATGATCCTACGCTTGCGCCAATTAGAATACCACGAGCCTCGATCTCTTTCACGATAGTACTCAAGGTGTCTGTCACAGCTGTCACGAAAAGCAAAAAGCCTTTCAATCTCTCTTAAGAGCACTTCGTTCGGAACATATTCACATTCGGAACGGACTCTTTTGAAATACTTCCACACCACAACGCTCATCAACTGATTATCCAGCTGTTGAACAGGTGTTAAATGCACTCCGTCATAACTGACCGGAACATCATAAAAAGTAACTTGCTGCAGATAAAAGTCCTGAATAAAGTCAGCAACTTTCCTACCAAATTTGTGAGAGCCTTTGACCTCAAGCAAATCTCTCAAACCGGATTGTTCCAGTTGGGTTAATGTAAATTCCATAATATATAGTATTAATAGTGTATATCCGAGTAAAACTATACACTTTTTTAGACAAAAGTCAAAGTTTTTTTGATTTTATTTTGTATTGATTGCATCTTGAGGAATATCAAACCAGCTCATTCTTATACCACCAACACCGATATTACTGATTGTTTGCTCATATTTCCAAAATGTATTTTTACGATAAATAGGAATACCCCATTCTTCACTGATGCAAAGTTCACCACCCTCAATATCACTTTTATATACCCGACATTTTTCGCCGTTTATTTCTCTTGTACCTGCTTGATAATATTGTGAAAGCTCTTTATCAGTTCCGATAAGATAAGTTTTAAACATTTTATCATCAGTTTTTGGAGTTATAACCTTTTGATTTGACATAGAATCGTAAATAACGATATCTTTCATTGAATTTATGATGATATTATAGTCATAAGCATCACTACTACGAGTATATGAAACTCCGTCTACATCGATTTGAGCCATTGTTGCATCAATAGGCTCTCCACGCACATATCCGCGTGTATCCCACACCACACCAACATTGAGAAGTCGTTGCATTTTTTCTTGAGCTGCACGTAACTCCGGCAATACCTTAACATCTTTTTCATCATCAATAAGTTGTGCACTATACTTGATAGGAATTGTAATTATTAAAATATCATCATCATCAAATTTTGTTTCTACCCCTTTCTCATTAACCGGTTTTGAAAGAGATATTGAACTTGACATAACATTAACACTGTCATCTCTGCGTTGCAAAACCAGCACTACCAAAGTGTCAACCGTTCCACCTTTAATCACTTTTACCTGAACATCTTTGGCACTTACACCGGCAGCACTCAAATCGACTGCAACTTTATATACTCCGTTTTCTTCTACCGGATTTGAACAGTGGTGCATCAAGGCATTGAGCTCAGATATATTGGAGCTTACTTCTTGCCAAACTTCTGAAGTTTCATTTTGAGAATATTTTGAAGATTCAACAACCGAGGCATAGGAATCGGAAGCAGTCATCATCATAAACAAAAGCGTAACTACTTTTATACACTTACACATATCCCCCTCCATTGTTGATTCCTTTACATAATATCAATTATCATAACGTATTTTCAACAAATTTTATGTTACAAAAAAAAGACATTTTAAATTTTATTATTGACTATCAAGCAAAAAATTCTTATTAATTGTAGGTCATCGCTCTGGTGGTGGAATTGGTAGACACGTAAGTTTCAGGTACTTATGGGAGTTTTCCCGTGAAGGTTCAAGTCCTTTCCAGAGCACCAATCTTAAGCTCCCTTTCGGGAGTTTTTCTTTTATTAAAACAAAAAAATAAGGCGCTGTTTGTTTTAACAACGCCTTTCTGCTAGGGTTAACCCCCTTTAGAATCTCCAGCCCAATCCTGCACGAAGCGACAGATTGTCGAAATTCTCGTAGTAAGTACTACTCTCCCTTGAGAAGATATAGCTAACCTCGGCATTGAGGAAAAGCTTCTTCGTCAGGATAACCTCGACACCGCCCTTAATCTTTGAGTGCAGATAGTCTGAGTAGAATCTATCGTTCGGACACGCATAGTTCGGAGCACCAACCTTGGTAATACTAGCCCAAGTTGTCCAACCGTACATCAAGTATCCACGAACTTTGTTGCCATACTGCACACCAACTGATGGAGAAAATGTCATAAAATCCTTGTGACCGAGGTATGTGTCAAGATAGGTATACCCGAAGTCAAGCTCGGCACGGATAAAGTTGACATAGATAGGAACGGCCACTCCGGCAATCGGAGCATTCTCCAAGCAGTTATATCCGCCATAAACGGTAGGAGCCACGTGGAGCTTCCAATCTGAATCCTCAATCCACTTCGACTGTGCAGATGATGATGCAATCACCGAAAACATCATCACGAAAAGTACTAAAAACTTTTTCATAGCTATAAGGTTTTTTAATTTGTGAATAATTTCTTTTCATATTCTCTATTATAGACAAAAAAAACAAAAAATCAACAACTATTTTATAAAAAATTGTTAACAAAAAAAAGAGGAGACCCTATACATGCCTCCTCTTTATATTTTTAGTTTTTCAATCAGAACTTCCACCCCAGTCCGGCTCTCAATGCCAACTGGTCAAAAGTTTCAAGATGTTCACCATCGCCATTCCATAAAATGTAGGCAACATCAAGATTGAGCATTAACTTAGATGTCAAATTAACATCGACTCCACCTTTAATCTTTCCGAGCACCTGGCTGACTCCGAAAACGGAACCTTTTCCAGTGTAACCGGCTGCTCCTTCGTGTACCACTCGAGGCCATGTTGTAGCACCAAACATAACGTAACCCTTAACTCTCTCGCTACCATACTGCGCACCAATACTCTGAGTATAGGTAAAGAATGATTTATTACCGAGAGAAGTTTCAACGGAGGTGTAACCGAAGTCCAGCTCACATCGAATAAAATTCGCGGTAATAGGAACTGCAATGCCCACAATCGGAGCATTTTCGAGACAGTTGTAACCTCCATACACTGTAGGAGTTACATGAAGTTTCCACTTTGTCTCCCAATCACTCTGCGCTGATGCAACCACAACAGAAAGCATCGCACACACGAAAACCAACAGTTTTTTCATAATAGATGTTTTTTGGTCTGCGTCTGAACAGACAGTTTAACAATAAGTATAAAAAATTCTCGAATGCCCCCATTATACACATAATTCTGTAAAAAACAATATATTTTTTAAAATTTTGTCAAAAAACATCAGAGAGCAATACAAAAAAGCTATCATATATACGTTTAAAAAAATTTGAGGGGGTCGAAAGACACCCCTCTTAAAATTATGCGTGTTTGAAACCAAACCGCCATCCGATACCGATGCGTATCGCCAGCTGATTATAGGTTTCGTAGTACTGACCACCGTCAGAAACAAACACATACCCGAGTTCAGCATTGAGGAAAAGCTTTTTGTACAAGGTGACATCAACACCGCACTTTATCTTTCCCTGAATGTCGCACACACTAAAATAGTCTTCATTTCCGTTATAATACGGAGCTCCGACTTTCGTTATGCAAGGCCATGTGGTTGCACCTATCAGCGCATATCCTTTTATCTTGTCATTACCGTACTGCATTCCGAAGTAATGTCCGTAGGTAAAGTAATTGTAGTGTCCGAGCGAGGTATCGTGCATATTATAGCTGAGTTCAGCCTCGGCACGAATTAATCCTGCATAGACAGGGATAGCAATACCCGCAGTAGGGGTACTTTCAAGGCAGTTATAACCGCCATAAACAGTTGGGGCAACATGAAGTCTCCACTTTTCGAGATCAACACCCTGCGCAGACGCAACTACCATAGAGAGCATCGCGCACATCATCAACATAAACCTTTTCATAAGATTTTGATTTAATTTTGTCTGCACCTTCACAGACTGTTAAACTTTTGGGATTATATATAGTGATAATAGTTATTTGAATGAGTATACTATATACAAAAAAACATCAAAAAGCAAGTATTTTTTTGAAATTTTGGCAAATTTCTTCCAAAAGAGGTAAATTATGAAAAAAATAGGTATTATCGGGGACAGCATTGCTCATGGTTTTTATGATGAAAATAACACTGGCTGGGTAGCACGTTTAGCTAAAAAAATGCTACAAAAATGTTCCGGTGAATATGTATTTAACAATATGTCTCAAGCCGGAGACAATATTGCAGATGCCTGTTTTCGTGCAACTTGTGAAGCTCTTACTCGCAATTTTGATGTTATCATCGTTAATATTGGAATTAATGATTTACGCCGACGTAAAAACAGCAATCTTGAAACCGACATATCAGTAGGAACTCGAGTCGTTTATTGGAATCGCTTACTTGACATCTTGGATAAAACTAATGCTAAAATTATCGTTACCGATTTAATTCCGGTAGTAGAAAGCCGTTATACCGAACAAGCAACATTATTGCGTCGTAATGAAGATGTTGAAAAATATAACCAAATCATCGAAAACATATGCAAAGAGCGAAACATTATATTTTTTGCCCGTTATAATAACTGGAAAAACAGAGAATTAGAAAAAATATATAAAGATGCTACTCATCCTAATGCAGAAGGTCACGAAATTTTAGCAACCGAATTATTTGAATTTTTGCAAAAAATCGGCATCTAAGCATTATAATTGAGCCCCCAATCACTATATCGAGCAGGGTCATTAACCCAGTTTTCGCGAACCTTGACAAACAAAAACAGATGAATGCGGCAATCAAGCATATTTTCTAATTCGTGGCGAGCCTTTTCACCAATTTTTTTAATCATTGCTCCACCCTGTCCGACTATAATCTTTTTTTGCCCTTCTCTTTCAACATAAATTGTCATTTCTGCGCGAACCGAATTATCATCTCTGCGTAGCCATAATTCCGGTTCGACAGTTAAAGAATATGGTATCTCTTGCTGCAACATCAAAAATAATTTTTCTCGTACGACTTCGGCTGCCAATAATTTTAATGGCATATCAGACATTTGTTCTTCAGGATAATACCAAGGAGATAAAGGTAAATTATCGGCCAAATATTTATAAAAAATATCTATATTCTCACCGGTAGTTGCAGACACCATAAATGTTTCCGTAAAGTGTCCGTAAGCATTGAGCTCTGCAGACAGAGGCAGCAACTTTTCTTTGCTCAACATATCAACTTTATTAAGCACTAAAACAGCTTCTCTTTTTTGCTTATTGAGTTCATCAATTATTGTTCTGGTTTCATTGTCAAATCCACGTTTTGCATCAACCACCAAAACCAAAATATCTCCGTCTTTAGCTCCGCCCCACGCCGAAGCAACCATTGACCTGTCCAATCGACGCTTAGGTTTGAAAATTCCGGGAGTATCTTGAAAAATAATTTGAGTATTTTCATAAATACCAATACCTTTAACCATTGTTCTGGTTGTTTGAGCTTTAGGACTTACAATCGACACTTTAGAGCCGACAAAATCATTGGTAATCGTAGATTTTCCGGCATTAGGAGCACCTATGAGCGTAACAAAACCGCAACGAGTCGGAAGATTATTTTTTTGTTCCATTTCTTACTCCCAAAACTTGCAACATTTTTTTAGCCGCTTCTTGCTCCGCCAATTTTTTATTATGTCCTTTGCCTATTTGTTCTTCTTGACCTTCAATAGCTACCCTCATCGAAAAAATCGGATTATGCTCAGTCCCTTCACGACCTACTTCCGTATATTTAGGAGTATTCCATCCTTTACTGTGAGCATACTCTTGTAAAGCGGTTTTAGCATCTTTGGGAGGATTGGTATGCGTATTAATTAAATCTCTCCAATGTTTTTCAACAAATTCTATTGCCTGTTCGCAACCGCCATCAGTATATATGGCACCGATAACCGCTTCTCCCACATCACAAAGAACATTATCATTATTTTTAATATCTATACCTTCAGCACGAATATATTTATCCAACCCTAAATCTAAAGCAACTTCAGAAACGGTTTCTTTACAAACCAATGCCATAAATCTTTGCGATAAATTTCCTTCCGGTTCAGTAGGAAACAATCTACATAACATCGCAGCAACAGAAACACCCAAAACTCTGTCGCCCAAAAATTCAAGACGTTCATAATTTTGCGATAAATTTCCGGTAATACTGCTATGTGTTAATGCTCTGAATAACAAACTTTTGTCTTTAAATTTGTATCCGAGTTTATTTTCCAATGTTTCCATTTTTACCTGCTTTTTTTATGATATTTTGTTAAACAAACGGCGCCAACGAATTTTTTTACCCCAAGTCCAAGGTTTATACCAAGCCCCCTCATGCGGGTCATAAGAAAAGAATAGAAAACGAGCTTTTCCGACCAAATTTTCATAAGGAACAAATCCTACATGAATACGACTATCATCAGAGCGGTCACGATTATCGCCCATCATAAAATAATTATTTTCAGGAACCGTTACCTCGGCAAAATTATCATCATTTTCATTATCTGATATCTCTAGAATAGTATGCTCAACCCCATTAGGTAAAGTTTCGACATATTGGTGATAGCGTTCGGCATATCCCATATTATTACGAACAACAAAGTTTTCTTTTTCTTCACGAGGCAACTCTTTTCCGTTTATAAATAAACGACCATTTTCCAGTTTAATTTTATCTCCCGGAACACCCACGATTCTCTTGATAAAATCCGTACGATTATCTTGAGGATATTTGAATACCACAACATCACCTACTTTAGGCTCATCAGCCCAAATTCTTCCCGAAAATAAAGGGATACTGAAAGGGAAAGAGTGTTTTGAATAGCCATAAGTATATTTTGACACAAACAAAAAATCTCCGACATACAAATTAGGATACATTGAACCGGATGGAATTTTAAACGGTTCAAATAAAAAACTTCTGATTAAAACAGCAATAACAATAGCAAGTACGACCGTTTTAATTGTATCGGCAAAACTTTCTCTTTCTTCCATAGTTCCCTCTCTTAATCTAACCCTCAATAATGACTACCGCTTGTGCAAAGGGATAATCATCGGATAAACTTACAAAAAATTTCTTCGCACCCTTTTCTTTAGCGAGTTGTTCCGTTTTTTCGCAAAGACAAACATAAGGCCGTCCGTCTTTTTCGTGTAAAATTTCTATCTCAGCCCAAGCAAGCCCGTTTCGAAAACCTGTTCCCAAAGCTTTGCTGAAAGCTTCTTTTGCAGCAAATCTCTTAGCTAAAGATGAACAAAACTTTTTTTCAGCTCCAATTTGTTGCAATTCTTTCTGCTCATTTTTACCAAAACAACGTTTGATAAAATGTTGCCCGAATTTTTTGTAACTCTGCTCAATTCTTTCTATATTACATATATCATTTCCAAGCCCGATTATCATATCACATTCCTTTTTTGTTTCTTTTTTTTGTTGATATGATTTAGGGCATGCCAAACAATGTAATAGCTTAATAACCACGAAACGACATAATAAGGTATACATCCTACCATCATAGGGTATATAACCGGCCAAACATCGGTTGCAAAATTTGAAAAATCAAAACTCATCAAAGCATGCATTCCTTTTTCAAAAGTTTGCATAAACGAAACATGTTTATCAATTCCAATCCCTAAAAACCATTTTCCGGTATAGTATACCGATACCCAAATAAACGGAAATGTCCACGGATTCCCCATTGCAGTTCCTATTGCACTGGCCAAAATATTTCCACGACATAAAAAAGCCGTAATTGCGGCCAACACAAAATGAAATCCGACAAAAGGAGTAAATGATATTGCTACACCACAGGCAACCCCTGCCGCAATAGAATATGGGGTACTACCTAATCTACTCAATCTCAAAACCAAATATTGCTTATATTTATTCCAACCGATAGTCGGCCAAAACCACGATTTTACTTTAGTCAACAGTGTTTGCTTTTTTCTTCTTTTAAACAACTACCGTCTCCCTAACTTGAACGCGCTACATAACTGACAACTTTTGAAGATTTCAAAGCAGCAATCACGTCATTTAATTGATTAACGTTTTTAACTTCTACATCTAATATAATCTCAAAATAACTGACTGTACGGTATATAATATTTAAATTTGAAATATTTGTATTATGGCGAGCCAAAATATTTGATATCTCACCCAATGTGCCGGGCTCATTAGATAGCATAACTTTCAATCGTCCGGTGTGAACGTCGGTAGTTTCTTGTTTTCCCCAAGAAATATCCAACCAACGTTCAGGCTCGTTAGCAAATTTTTCTAAAGCTTTACAATCTATCGTATGCACTGCAACACCTTTTCCGGTAGTTACGATACCGACAATTCTGTCCCCCGGCAAGGGATGGCAACAACCGGCAAAGTGCATTGCCATACCCGGAATTAGTCCCTCTATTTGCAATGGAGACGCATCTTTCTTCTTCGTCTTTTTAAAGCTCGGAACCTTAATTGCCTGAACAACCTTATCCAGTTTAGATTGTTTATAAGCCGGATAAACCGCCTTCATAACATCCCAACCGGTTACCAAACCTTCTCCTACTTTTGCGTATAAATCATTAATTGATTCTGCTTCAAACGAAGATAAAACATTAACCAGACCTTTTTCAGAAAAATCCAAACTTTCGTTCTTAAACAATTTCTCCAAAATTTCCTGACCCAAGACAATAAATTGGTCTCTTTTATTTGCTCGCACATATCGACGAATTGCCGCTTTAGCCTTTCCGGTAACAACAAAACGTTCCCACTCGGTAGACGGGTGTTGAGCTTTGGAAGTCAAAATTTCTACTTGATCACCATTTTGTAATACTGTCCTTAAGGGTCTTATTTCACCATTAATTTTGGCTCCGACACAAGTATCCCCCACAGAAGAGTGAACGGCATAAGCAAAATCAACCGGCGTAGAATTAACTGGCAAACCGATTAAGTCACCTTTCGGAGTAAAACAAAACACTTGATCATTATACATCTCAAGTTTTGTATTTTCCAAAAATTCTTCAGGATTAGATGCCTGTTCCAAAATCTCCAACAATTCTCTAATCCAACGAAAATTCTTGCCTTCTGCCTTTTGTCCTTGTTTATATGCCCAGTGTGCGGCAACACCTTTTTCTGCAATTTCGTGCATTTCAAAGGTACGGATTTGTATTTCAATTCTGGTATTTTCCGGTCCAATCACTCCGGTATGGATAGATTGGTATCCGTTAGGTTTAGGTGTTGAAATATAGTCCTTAAAACGACGAGGAACCATATGATATTTGCTGTGAACGATACCCAAAGCCTGATAACAGGCAGCAATATCATCGACACAAATTCTGAAAGCCATAATATCGGAAAGTTGCTCAAAAGAAGCATTTTTCTGTTGCATCTTTCGCCATATGGAATAAGGAGTTTTTTCTCGTCCGGTAACAATGCAATTAACTCCATTGTCTGCCATATCCTTTTTCAAGGCAGCAATAATCTTTGGAACAATATCGCTTCCTTGTTCTCGTAAAAAGTTCAAACGAGCAATAATTGAGTCATGTGCATCTTTATACAATTCGCTAAAAGCAAGTTCTTCCAACTCACTCTTTACCTCTTGCATACCGATACGTTCTGCCAACGGAGCATATATGTCCAAAGTTTCTCTTGCAATGCGAGCTCTTTTTTCCGGTTTTAAGAAATGCAAAGTACGCATATTATGCAATCTGTCTGCTAACTTAATCAGCAAAACACGAATGTCTTCCGACATTGCCAAAAGCAATTTACGGAAATTTTCAGCTTGTTTGGTATAAACCGATTTTTGTTCAATCATTGCCAATTTGGTTAAACCGTCAACAATTCCTGCTACTTGATCTCCAAACAAATTGCGAACTTCTTCGATTGTTGTATCCGTATCTTCAACCGTATCATGTAACAATCCGGCAATAACCGAATTGCTGTCGAGTTTAAATTTTGTCAGAATACCGGCAACCTCAACCGGATGTGAATAGTACGGATCGCCGGATGCACGCAACTGTGCTCCGTGTTTTTTCATCGCAAACACATAGGCACGATTCAACGCATCTTCATCTGCATCGGGGTCATAAGATGTGACCAAATCAACTAATTCGTACTGTCTTAACATCGGGATAATTGCCTAAAATATTATTCTTCGTCAAAATCACCCATATCGTCGCCGAAGTCTGCACCATCATCAAAGCCGAGATCATCTTCGCCGTCAAAATCTTCGTCACCTTCATCCATTGCCGCATCAAAATCAATATCTTCTTCAGAAGAAATTTGCATACCTTCGGCAACTTCACTTTCCAACAAAACACCGGAGAACTGTTCATCTAATTCGGCCAATTCTCTTTCTGCGGCCATAATTTCCATTTCTTCTTCTTGCGGTTCCTCAATTTCAACATACTTTTGAAGTCCCATAACCAAAGATTTTTGCAAATCTTCTACGCTGACAGTTTCTTCGGCAATTTCACGCAATGCAATCACCGGATTTTTATCATTATCACGAGCAACCGTAATCGGAGAACCGGAAGAAATATCTTTTGCTCTTTGTGTAGAAATCATAACCAAATCATAGCGATTAGGAATTTTATCAATACAATCTTCAACTGTAACTCTAGCCATTTTTTTACCTTTTTTAAGTTGTTAAAACACATTTTTGCCCAAATATAGCCCCATTTTGCAAAACAGGCAAGAAAAACCATACTTTTTAAAAGCTAACAGATTGAGTTTACTTCAAAAAAATCTCCTGTCCCACGATTCGGAATTTTGAATTGCGTAAAACATTTTCCAATTCTTTTGAATTTTTCTTAACCTCAAGCATATCATCAATCGTAGAATTATATCTTTCAATCATACTTTGCATCGTTGCTGCAATTCTCGGCCCATATTTATAGTTATATGATTGTAAAGAATGTTGATATACATTTTTTCTGAATAATCTTATTGTTAACAATTCTACTTGGCTCATCCTTAACAATCTGTAAGCCTTTATAGTCTTATCACAAGTATAAGCCCACTCATTTTCACTAAAGCCTTTCTTGGATATTACACTTTGAAACTCTGTACTTTTTCCGATAAGGCGAATTTTTTGTACTAATCTTGCACAAGGAGAAACCAAATCTTTCAAATGGGACAAACCGACACCTGTTCCATTGGCATCATCCCAAGCATCAAGCAAATATCCCGCTTCTACCAACTGTACTTGAGTAACAATATCCGAGCCGAAACTCTTCAAATCTTCTAAAGTAGAAATTACCGCCTTAACATCAGCCGACGTCAAAGGAGAATTTTCATCAGGACTGATAGTTCTCAACCGGCTTTTTACATTGCTTTTTACGGTAGCTCCCGGAGCATAATCTTGCGGAGACAATTTCTTTGCAATATCATCCAACAATTTTGAATTATATTTATTTGCGGGTTCAGGCAATGGCTCAGGCATTACAATTTCTTCTACCGCATTTTCATCCGGCCACATTTCGGGCATTAACAGAAAATACAACACCGGAGAAATCATCTCCAAATCTTCAATATCTGCAAGTTGCGGTGCAATTCTGCTGGGAAATTTATTTTTTGTTTCTTTTATCCCCGGCATATTTAAAACTTTTTCCGGAATCCCGGGAATCGTATGTAAATATGGCCCGATATATTCGTACATTTGCGGAGGCATAGATTTTATCATCTCATAATATTCATCTTCGCCTTGCCATTTCAGTCTTTTTTCTCTGGTACCGTATTTGCGAATTGTCTGAGCAAATTCTTTATCAAACTTATTACCTATCGACCAATAATATTTATATTTCCGATCATAAACCGGAGCCGGAGCAAACTGAATGCGCAAATCTTCAATTTTTGGAAGAGGTGCATTTAAATCGATTTTGAAGCGTTCGGCATAGTCTGCCGGAGAGATGGCATTTGCCCATCCGCTTAACACTAAACAAAAACAAACAAATACAAAAAATTTACACTTCATAAACAGTACCTCTCATAACATTATAATAATAATATATTTAATAAAAAGTAATCAAGCAAAGAAAACACTAGACTCGCAAAAAATATTGTTTTACTATTACACTGTTAATTTTTTAAGGAGAAATGGCTATGGCTTGGACAGAAAAAATGGTTGAAGACCTAAAAATTATGTGGAAACAAGGATTAACTACCGGAGAAATCGGAAAACGTCTCGGTGTATCCAAAAACTCTATTGTCGGCAAAGTACATCGTTTGCAACTAGATGCCCGCCCCTCTCCGATAAAAAAGAAAGAACCGGAAGAAGTTAAAGAAACAAAAACCGAGAAAAAATCTTGCAAATCTAAATCTGCAGAAAAGAACGAAGTTAAAAAAGAAACAAAAAAAGAAGCAAAGATAGAAACAAAGGCTGAAGAAAAAGTTATAGAAAAAGCTCCTCAACCGCTTATTGAAGAAGTGAAAACTTTTACTCCCAAACCCATTACTCCGACAAAAACTTATAACGGAAATGCAAAGCTTACCGATCTTGACAATCACACTTGCCGTTGGCCAATCGGTGACCCTAAAGATGAAAATTTTCATTTTTGCGGCAGAAAAATAAAATTGGGCCAAACATATTGTGAAGAACATGCAGCCCTTGCCTATGTTAAGCCTAACAACAAAAAATAAACAGTTTCAAAAATAATCCCGAAAAATCGGGATTATTTTTATTTTAAATATTGACTAATTTTATTTTTATTATATTAGTAATGATAATCATTATCAGTTTAGGAATAATAATGAAATATTCAAAACAAAGAGAAATAATTTTAAGAGCATTAGAGATGAACGTAATTCATCCTACTGCCGATGAATTATATAAACTGATAATAAAAGATTTTCCAAACATTGGTCTGGCAACCGTATATCGCAACCTAAATCTTTTAGCAGAAAAAGGCATAATCAAAAAAATATACGGTCTTGATGATGCAGCTCACTTTGACCATAATACCCACAACCATCATCATTTTATTTGCACAAAATGTAATAAGATATATGATATTCCCTATGATATTGCATCGGATATAGCCGACAATGTTTGGAAAAAAACAGGTTTTACCATTGAAAAGACAGAATTATCTTTTCACGGTATATGCAAAAATTGTCAAACTAAAAACTAATATAAGGAGTTTAAACTATGGAACTTAAAGGATCCAAAACCGAAAAAAATTTAATGGAAGCTTTTGCCGGAGAATCTCAAGCTCGCAACAAATATACATACTATGCTTCAAAAGCAAAAAAAGAAGGCTATAATATTATTGCTGACAAATTTGAACAAACAGCAAACAACGAAAAAGAACACGCAAAAATTTGGTTTAAACTTCTTCACGGCGGTTCTGTACCATCTACAATCGAAAACTTAAAAGATGCTGCAGCCGGCGAAAACTATGAATGGACAGATATGTATGACCGTATGGCAAAAGAAGCTGACGAAGAAGGCTTTACCAAAATTGCAGCTTTGTTCAGAATGGTCGGAAAAATCGAAAAAGGTCACGAAGAAAGATATAATGCCTTATTAAAATCTCTTTGCGAAGGCAAAATCTTTTCTCGTCCTACAAAAGTTATTTGGGAATGTGGCAACTGCGGCCATCGTGTAGAAAGTCTTTCTGCTCCGGATAAATGTCCGGTTTGCGACCACCCGCAAGCATATTTCTTTGAATTGCAAGAAGAATTCTAATTTACATTTCAAAGCAAAAGGCATCGGAACAAAACCGATGCCTTTTTTAGTTGTGTAAGACCGTTAACTTGGAAGACCTCCCTGAGGATACAAATTGATAATTTGCTCCCAAGGAATCTCTCGTCTTTGGTGTTCGGTACGCAAGACCATTACTTGTCCGTTTTGCACAAGCAAAGCCTCAACAAGCGGAACATTGTCGGGAACAATGCCGACATATTCCAAAATCCAGAAAGGTCCTTTGTGACAGATAATCTGGAACGGACCTTGAGCCCCCTTTATATCCACCGGAATACCGTCCACTCGCACCAAACCGTCTATCTTGTCAAGCTCGGGCGCAAGTTTTTCCATCAAGTCCTCGAAGTCGTATCCGCATTCGTTAAGGAACAGCATGTTGGAGTGTTCATACAAAAAATCTTTCTGTTTGAAGCTCACACCATGTCCGGCGATTCTCTTGAGCAGAGTATAGACCTCTTCTGCAGATTTATCACTGACGGCCATCAGGATATCTACAAAACTCAAGTCATCGGCATCTTTCTCTGAGAGTTTGGTACCAAAAGTTCGGTCAAAAGCCTGCATAATCTTGTTTTTCAAGATATATGCCTCACGATCAATCGTGTTAAACATTTCTTTTGTGTTCATAATGATTATATTAATGGATAATTTTCATACCCATAAAATAGCATTGTTTTAGACAGAAATCAACAAAAATTTATTTTAACAAATTGCGAACCCCACGATAATTAAAATGAGCTATTGCAATAGCTAATGCGTCCGAAGAGTCATTATTTTTCGGTTTACAACCGGGAAGCAAAACCTTAACCATTGTTTCCACTTGTTCTTTTGCTGCTTTTCCGACACCTACAACCGCTTTCTTTATCTTATTCGGTTCATATTCGGTGACCGGAATATCATAAATTGCCGGAGCCAAAATAACCACCCCTCGAGCCATACCGAGTTTTATGGTCGAAGTAGGATTGTCATTGAGAAAAACTTGTTCGATAGCCGCCTCATCGGGACGATATGTTTCGATAACCTGATTTAGAGTTTTATGAATGATTGCCAAACGTTCTGCTATCGGCAATTTGGTATCTGTTTTTATAAAACCGTCAGCAATATACTTAATTCTGTTACTTTCAGTCTCTATAACCCCCCACCCTGTCGATGACAAACTCGGGTCCAATCCTAAAATACGCATTATTTATTCTCCTCTGCTCAGATAATAAACTTTTTTATCCAATATGTGAATATATTTTTATAATCTTTAAAAAATGCATTTTTAAAAAAACATAAAACAGTAAAAAACGTTAAATTTTACAACATTTTGGTGTTGATTTTTCTTTCAAAAAAAGATACTCTTCCTTATCAGTTCGAACTTTGGAGAAAACAAAATGAAAATATCCCCTCTAAGTGTGTTGTTAGCAACCACTTTTTTATCAACCAATGCGTTTGCCGAAACTCCGGTGGTCAATATTGACTATCTCAATTCTCTCACCTCTCCGAACATTACATGGGAAGAGAGTAATGAATTTAGTTATGATGCCATGATAATTAACGGCAAGAAATATTTTTACGAATATAACAATACAAATAACTATACCCAAGGACAGCCTATTGAGCTATACGATGAGGATGACGACATCTCAAATGTATATTTCAAAGGTACATATGGCTATGCTATGATAGATAACTGGTCAAGTATCGCTCACGATATTACGGCAGATGCTATAAACAATAACGCTTTATTTATCAATAATCCGTACTACGGGCACAGAATAGGTGATGTAAAAGGTGATATTATCGGTAACGGAAATTGGGATGGTTATACTACTATTGAAGCCGGCGCCATCTACAATGCCGGTAGTATAAAATCTATACAGGGTAATCTTTTTGCAAAAAATATGGCTTTTGCAACCAGATATGCCTACGGAGGTTTTTTATATAATAATTACGATGAAAACGAACCAGAATCTTTATCTCTAACTCCGATGGAACATGATCCTGATAATTTTGCAGTAGTCGGCAGCATCAAAGGCGACATAATTTCAAACATTGCAATAGCAGGCAGAGAAGCATACGGTGGAGCAATTTATAATAATGAAGGAAAAATTAACTCCATTACCGCAAATTTGATCGCCAATAACTATGCATTATACATGTATTCTTCTGTGCCAACTAGTGTAAACGTAACTCCTGCAAATGTAGTAAATACCGAAATCCCCGAGCTTTATTTCAATAGCGGAGATGCTTATGGTGGTTTTTTATACAATAGAGGGTATGGTGTTATCGAAAATATTACCGCAACCGCGTTTTTAAACAACAGTGCTCGCGCTGGTCGTGCTCATGGTGGTGCTATTTATAATGATGCTAAAATCGGTAAAATTTCCGGCGATTTTATCGGAAATAATGTGTTATCAAATCTTGATAGTGCTTTTATCGGCGGTGGTGCTATTTACAATGGATATAATGGCGGAACAATTGATAACATAACAGGAAATTTTGATGGCAACTATGTTTTTCTTGATTATGACCAATCTCTTGATGAAAATAGCCTATATCCGATTATAACTCCAAAAACTTTAGGACCATCAGAGGCTATAGGTGGAGCTATTTACAATCAGGGTGAAATTGGAAATATAAAAGGAAACTTCAGTAACAACTATATTTCTATGGGATATACTCGTGATGGATATGCTAAAGCACTAGGCGGTGCGATTGACAACGAGGGATATATTGAAAGTATAGTCGGTGATTTTGTTAAAAACTCGGTATCTTCTGATAACTACGTAAGGACAGCAGGCGGTGCAATTTATAACGATGAAGGAGAAATCGGTTATATTTCCGGCAATTTCTTAAACAACTATGCAAAAACCAGTCATAATGATGGTTTAGCATTAGGTGGTGCGATTTATAACTATTATTCCGATTTGAATTTTGTTGCTGATGGAAAAGCATATAAAATCAGCGGAAACTACACCCAAGACAGCCGCGGCAAAATAAACAATGCAATTTGGATGCAGGAAGATTGGCATTACGATGTAGCTCGTCCGTCTGTCAGTATTGATTCTATCAATATAAGCACCAAATCGAATAAATTACCGCAATTTTTAACTTTCAATGTTACCAATAAAGGTTCTTATACTATTGATGATATCATTGACGGCGGTTATGCAGGTGAAGACTATATCGACTATGAGGGCTATGGCTACAATCTATTGGTTACCGGAGATGCCTGTCCGGAATGTGAATATAATAGTGTTCGCTTTAACAGTACTGTTAACAACGTTTTAAACTTTGGTATTGAAAAATCCCAAGTAGCATTAGGTAAAAACGCAAAAGTTTTTGTTACCAATAACTATTATGCAATGAACAATCCTTGGTTGCGTGTAGATGTAGATGCTTCTGCCGAAACAAGCGGAAAGCTTTATATTGACGGCGATGTATATGGCACAACCCAAGTTATTGCCAACATTATCAACTATAAGGATATTGGCGAAAAAAGTATAGTTTTTGCCAAAGCCTATGGTGATGTCTATGACGAAGACGGCAACAATGCCGAAGCAAGCAAAGCTTTTGCAGTTTACAGAACAGTCGGCAGTCCTTATAAATGGTATGTAAAATATGAGGAAGATGATCTTAATATCTGGTCTTTGGCTATGGGAAGCGAAGCAAATGACTATGAAGAAGATTGTCCTGAGCTGGCTCCTGAAGAACCGGAAACACCGGAAATTGACGGATTTATGCCGACATTGGATAGAATTAAAGAAGGTATCCAAGTTGTAGATTATATTTCTGATGTTGAAGCTTTGCCGAATAGCGCTTTTGCATATCAAGAAGCGACATCAGGCGACAACAGTTTCAGCTTTACCGATACTAATGCTTATGGTGCAGAAACTGATAAAGCTTATAAAATTGTTCTCAAACCGGAAGAATTTTCAACTTCAACATACTTAACTTTCACAGCTGATGATTTAGGTTCTATCGAAGTTCAACTCCCGAACGGCGAAACCCAATACTTTTCTTATGAATGGACAGGAAGTAATGTTTATGAAGGCGATGGAAATGATGCCGCCATTAACTGGGGACAAAATGATTCTGGCGATGTTGCAGGTGGCGTAATTTTTAATTGGGATGAAGGAGATATAACTGTAGATTTCGTAGAAAATTATGTATCTTCTTCTGATGGATTTGCTTATGGTGGAGCAATTTATAACGAAGATAACACTATCGGCGACATTACCGGAGATTTTGTCGGTAACTATGCTGAAGGAGATGCTGCTTTTGGTAGTGCTATTTTTAATGGTTTTAGGAATCCGGAAACTTCTGTTATCGGCGATATTACCGGAAGTTTCATAGGAAATCACAGTATTTCAACTGGTGATGGAACTTCTGGAGCTATTGTAAATATAGGAACTATTGGCAATATTACCGGAGATTTTATCGGAAACTATGCTGAAAGCAATACTGAAAGCAATACTGCTCTGGCTTTTGGTGGAGCCATAATGAATGGTTTAGAATATCCTGCAGAACTGGGCAACATCACCGGAGACTTTATTTCCAACCATGTTAAGGGAATTCTTGCTTTAGGTGGTGCTATTTCAAATTTAGGCGCTGATATAGAAGATATCACCGGTGACTTTATCGGTAACTACGCCGAAGGAAAAATATTTGCAGCTGGTGGTGCAATTTTGCATGCTAAAAATCCACAAGATAATATTGGTTCTATCGGTACTATCAGTGGTAGTTTTATCAATAACTATGTAAAAGTTACCGAAACAGATGGTATCGGATTAGGCGGAGCTATATTTGTCAGCGATGATGATTTAGCTTTCAAAGCCGATGGTATAACCAATCGTTTCAGCGGAAACTATGTTGAAAATGCCGATGGTTCTAAGGTTAATAATGCTATCTTTGTAAATAATATTACCATTGATTCCCCGTTAAATCTTGATTTTGAAGTTAGAAACAATGGTGCTATTGTTTTTGACGATGAAATTGATGGCGGATTTTTTGATCAAAATAATATGGAAATAGTTCAAGACGGCTATGCTTACAACATTAACATCTATGGTGATGTATGTCCTCAATGTATCGTCAACAGCGTAATCTTTAACAGCAAAGTTAAAAATGTTTACAATTTGACACTCGATACCA
>JAFTWG010000029.1 GCA_017465405.1 Alphaproteobacteria bacterium | reverse complement strand
GGGATTGTCCTCAACATTGCAAGCAATGTTCGTTCCACTGCACTCATTGGCTTCGAGCCAACCGGCATACTCCGTCTGCCTTTCGTTTGTAGTCGAACCCCTCCACCCGTAGTTCGTATCCGTTTCTTCGAAACTTTAAAACAAAAAAAGCACCATAAAGGCGCTTTTTTGTTTTAATGGCGGAGAGTCAGGGATTCGAACCCCGGGTGGGTCGCCCCACGACGGTTTTCAAGACCGCTGCATTAAACCACTCTGCCAACTCTCCACTCGGTCTGCCATAGTTAATACATAAAACAAACCTAAAGGTCAAGCATTTTTTTTAATTTTTTTTATCTGTTAAAAATTAAACGCAAATAGTCTATACCGAATACGATGGCAATAAACAACAGAGCTCGTACACAAACAGTGTAAAAGTCAACGCTAATCAGCGGATTAAATAAATATGCTTGATAGAGCAAAGAAGCAATCAATGCACATCCGACCATTGTTATCCAATAATGTTTTACACGAGAGAAAACAAAAGCACATAAAATTGCTGCAGCCCAAATTTGCCATTCGTCAGCCATACCGTTCATTAAACCCAAAGTTACGGCAATCGGTTTGATATTCAATAGAATACCCAAAACACCAATTACAACGCATACAGCTGCGATTATCGGATATAATTTTTTTCTGCTCATCGTTTTTTTCCTTATAAAAGTTTTAAGAATCTGCTCAAATCATAGCATGCTAAATTTATTTAGCAATACTGTTTTTTTATTGTATAGTCGTTAATATAACTTTACGATGAAAAAAAAGTAGTATAAAATAAGGCGAATTAAAATAGAGGAAGATATGAAATTGGCTAAACTTATTCGTTTTTTATCATTTTGCGGGTTATTGACAGGACTTTGTGCTTGTGGTGTTTCTTCACCGGATATCACGGATCCTCCGCAAAAACAAGCTGCGGCAATTTTGGATCAGGGCGGTTCATATAAGGTGGGAAATCCCTATAAAATCTTGGGGCGTTGGTACTATCCGAAAGAGGATTATAATTACAAAGAGGTCGGTACTGCTTCATGGTATGGTCCTGATTTTCATGCTAAAAGGACTGCAAACGGCGAAAAATATGATATGCACAGTTTAACAGCTGCACATCGTACTCTTCCTTTGCCTTCAATTGTCAGAGTTACAAATTTGGAAAACGGACGTTCTTTGGTTGTCAGAGTTAATGACAGAGGGCCTTATGCTCGTAACAGAATTATTGACGTGTCGAAAAAAGTTGCTCAATTATTAGGCTTTTTAGAACAGGGAACAGCAAAAGTCAGAGTTGAGGTTTTGGAAAAAGAGAGTAAAAATCTGAAAGCTGCATTAACCGGAAGTCCATTGTATTCAGATGTTTCTGCTGCTCCGGTGGCTAAAATTACGAGTTCGGGAATCGCACAAATTGAAGGTTCTGCGGTTGCAACAACCAAAATGACTACATCAACTTATGATAATTTAACTCCTGATTATAACTACAATCCTGATGGTGAGACAACCGAAAAAGTTGAAGAAGAAAAAACTGTTTCCGGCGAAAAATATTATGTACAGGTAGGTGCTTTTTCAAATTACGAATCGGCAAAATCATTGGGTTCTCGTTTAGGAGATTTGGGTAGTGTTCATATAAGTGAAGCGGAAGTAAACGGAAAAACATTTTATCGTGTAAGAATGGGACCGTATTCGGGATATTCCGAGGCATTAAAAACTCAAACCGATGTTAGAAATTATGGTGTTTCATCAGCACATATCGTCGAAAAATAGAGGTAAAATATGAAATTTTATAAAATATTATCATTATTTGCGGTTGTCGGTTTAATAACCGAAGCTCATGCGATTGAAACAAAGGCCAGAAACGCAATTTTAATGGATTATGATACCGGAGAATATTTGTATACTAAAGATGCTTTTGTGCCGGTTCCACCTGCATCAATGAGTAAATTGATGACCACATATATTTTATTCAGCAAAATTAAGGACGGTTCTTTATCATTGGAAGATGTTTTTACTGTCAGTGAGAATGCTTGGAAAAAGGGGGGTGCGGCAAGCGGAAGTTCTACAATGTTTTTGCCGGTTGGAGATAAAGTAAAAGTTGAAGATTTAATTCGAGGAATTTTAATTCAATCCGGTAATGATGCTTGTATTACAGTTGCAGAAAATATTGCCGGTTCGGAAGAGGATTTTGCTGTATTAATGAATGAGAAAGCAGCCGAATTAGGTTTGAAAAATTCTCATTTTGACAATGCAACCGGTTTACCTTCACCGGACCACAAAATGTCTGCTGAAGATTTAGCTAAATTGGCTAAAGTTCTTATCCGCGATTTTCCTGAATTTTATTCTATTTTTTCGGAAAAGTCTTTTACATATCACAACATTGTGCAAGGAAATCGAAATCCTTTGTTATATTCAATGCCTGATGCTGACGGACTAAAGACCGGACATACCGAAGAAGCCGGATATGGGTTAACGGCTTCGGCAAAAAGAGGAAATCGTCGTCTTATCGGAGTTATGAACGGAATGAGCTCTAATAAAGAGCGTTCGGAAGAAGCTGAAAAATTGATGAGTTGGGGATTTAGGGAATTTGATAACTATAAAGTTTTTAAACAGTTTCAAAGGGTAGTAGAAGCTCCGGTATATATGGGAACACAAGATAAAATTGATTTGGTTACGAAAGATGATGTTGTTGTTACTTTACCGAGAAGCAAAGCTAAAGAGGCAAAGTTGACAGCTGTATATAAAACACCGATACGAGCTCCGATTAAGCAAGGAGAAAGATTAGGAAAAGTTATTTTGGAGGTAGAAGATCAAGAACCTCGTTATATTCCGCTATACGCTGATCATGATGTCGAGAAACTAGGTTTCTTCGGTCGTATAAAGAGTAATATTTCATATTTGTTGTTCGGAGGAAAATAATGAAAGGCCGTTTTATTACTTTTGAAGGTGGTGAAGGAACCGGAAAAACCACACAAATTAAAATGTTGGCAGAATATTTGCAGTCAAAAGGAATTGAGGTCGTTTTAACCAAAGAACCGGGGGGAACACCTATAGGACAAGAGTTAAGAACTATGCTTTGCACCGGAGATAAGGACAAATTTGATGCAGTTGCGGAAGCTCTTTTATATTATGCTGATAGAAGAATACATTTGCAACAAAAAATATTGCCGGCTTTAGTTGAAGGAAAATGGGTTATAAGCGACAGATTTGCAGATTCCACGATGGCCTATCAATATTATGGATATAACAAAAGAGTTCCGAAACAAACTTTGGAAGAGCTGTATAAAATGACTGTCGGTGATTTTTATCCCGATATGACGGTTATTTTGGATATCAATCCCGAGATAGGATTAGCTCGATCCATGGCTCGTAATAATTCGAGTGTTGTTCAAGAAACAAGACATGAAAGCAGAGGTTTGGAATTTCATAATAATCTGCGGAACGGATTTTTAGAAATTGCAAAAACATCACCTCGATATAATGTTTTGAATGCAGATAAAACGATTGATGAATTACACAACGATATAATAAAACTAATAGACGAAAGGTTGCTTAATGCCTGACCCCGATATTGTCACACCGCAAAACAATTTTTTTCTGCTCGGACAAGAAGAAGCAGAACGAGTGGTTTTGGATGCGTATAATAGCCAAAAATTGCATAGTTCGTGGCTTATTTCCGGAGAAGAAGGAATTGGAAAAACAACCTTTGCATATAAATTCGCTCGATTTTTGTTGGATGAAAAAAGAGGAACTAACAGTCTGAATACCAGTCCGGATAGTTCGTCTAATTGCCTTATTACCAAAGGTTCACATCCCGATTTAAAAATTATAGAAAGGGATTATGTTGAAGCTGACAGAAAGAAACTAATTAAGTCGATAAAAGAGGGAACAACAATAGATGAGGCGACTCGTCGCAATTTTCGAAAATCGGCGATAATTAAAGTTGATGATGTTCGTGCAATAAATGAATTTTTATCCAAAAAATCTTCACAAGACGGTTGGCGAGTTGTGATAATAGACAGTATTGATGATATGAATGCAGCAGCATCAAATGCGTTGCTTAAAATTTTAGAGGAACCTCCGGCAAAAAGTATCTTATTATTAATCAGTCATAACGTCGGACGTTTGCTTCCTACCATCAAATCTCGTTGTGCAAAATTGATATTGAAACCATTGGCTGAAAATACGGTTATAAGTTTATTGAGAAGATACAGACCGGAGTTGAGTGAGGATAAGATAAAGGGAATTGCTAAAATATCTTCCGGAAGTATCGGAAAAGCATTGCGTTATGTTGATGGTGATGCTTTGTCTATGTATGAAAATTTAGAACGTATTGTATTTTCGGGCAAAAATTTTAAGCTTGATGAAATGTTAGATTGGGTTAATAAGGCTGTTGCCGAAGAAGAAAAATTTATTTTAGCTAAAGAACTGATATTAAAATTTTGTTCGGATAATATTATCAGTAGTCAAAATGTTGAAGAAATGGCGCTTGCGTGGGAAAACGCAATTCGTTGTTTTAGGCAAACAGACAGTTTGAATATGGATAAAAAACAAGTTTTAATAAATATTATTGCTAAACTGTGCAAATTGAATTGAGGTAAAAATGTTAGTTGATAGTCATTGTCATATTGAATTTAATGATTTTGAAGATGATATAGAAGAAATCATTCAGCATATGAAAGAAAATGGTATTACTGCAGCCTTAAATGCCGGTAATAATATTGATGGTTTAGATGAGCAGTTAGCTTTGTCCGAAAAATATCCTTTTATATATACTGCTGTCGGAGTTCATCCTCATAATGCTGATGAATACAGCTATGTTACCGCAGAATATTTGATTGAAAAAAGCAAGCATAAGAAAGTTGTCGCTATCGGTGAGTGCGGACTTGATTATTATTATGATTACAGCTCAAAAGAAAATCAAATTAAAGTTTTTAAGGAACATATTTATGCCGCCCAAGAAACAGGATTGCCGCTGATAATTCATACTCGTGATGCTGATGAAGATACAATTAAAATTTTGAAAGAAGAATATGAAAAAAAGCCGTTCAGCGGTGAAATCCATTGTTTTTCTACCGGTAGAGAATTGGCGGAATTTGCGGTTTCTATCGGTTTTTATGTTTCGGCATCAGGAATAATTACTTTTAATAAAAGTGGTGAGTTAAGAGAAATTTTTGCCGATATTCCAGAAGACAGGCTTTTAGTCGAAACAGATTCTCCGTTTTTGGCTCCGGTTCCTTTGCGTGGACATCGTAATGAACCGGCAAATGTGAAATATGTAGCAGAAAAATTAGCACAAATAAAAAATGTCTCATTTGAAAAAATGGCAGAAATTACTTCGCATAATTTTTATAAGTTGTTTAGAAAAGCCAGTGATAAGGGGAGGTATGACTACTAATGTTTAGTGTGAAAATATTAGGTAGCGGTGCTGCTCCCGGAGTTCCGGCAATAGCAATCGGTTGGGGGGATTGTAATCCTGATAATCCTAAAAACAGACGCAGCAGAACAACAACCTATATTATATATAATGATACAAAATTGTTGATAGATACTTCTCCTGATTTAAGAATGCAATTATTGTCAAACGAGATAAACAATTTGGATTGTGTTCTTTATACTCATGCTCATGCTGATCATTTGCACGGCATTGATGATTTGAGAGAAATTAATCGAGTTAATAAATCAAGTCTTGATATTTATGGCAGTAGCGAAACCATCAAAGTTATAAAACAGCGTTTTCCCTATTTGCTTACAACTCCCAACCATGTAAATAATGTTTCGATTTTGCCGAGCTTAATTGCTAATGAACTTGAATATTATGTGCCATTTTATATTAATGATTTGAAGATAACTCCGATTAGATTAGTCGGACATATGGCTCCTTCTACCGGATATATTTTTAATGATGGAGAAGTTGTTTATATTGCGGATTACAGACATATAGAACAGCAAGCTTTTGATATGATTAAGAAAAACGTAAAATTGTTGGTTGTTCCTCTGACAACTCCGGAAGGAACAGAGTTTCATGCCGGATTAGATGAAATTTTATCTGATATAAAGAAAATTAATCCCGAAATGGCGGTAATAAATCATATGGCAGCCGAATGTGATTATGATGTTATTCGGAACATAACACCGCAAAACGTAGAACCGGCATTTGATAATATGAATATTATATTGGAATAGGAGGCAAAAATGTTATGTATTTATCATATCGCAGATCATGACGGTAAAGGTTCCGGAGCTGTTGTTAAAAGTGTATTTCCAGAAATTGAGTTATTAGGACTTAATCACGATATGGAAATCCCGTATGATTTGATAGAAAAACACGAAAAAGTCGTGGTTTGTGATTTTGCTCTTCCGGTTGAATATATGTTTAAGCTCAGCAAAACAGTTGATTTTACGTGGATTGACCATCATGCTTCGGTTATTGATAAATATGAAGAAGAACTTGCAAAAGGACGAAAGCCCATAAAAGGAATAAGACGAGTAGGGCAGGCAGCCATAGAGCTTTGTTGGGAATATTTTTATCCTGATAGACCTGTTCCTTTAGGTATAATTTTATTGGCTAAAAATGATTTGTTTGATTTGAGTGATCCGAGAGTTCGTCCGTTTGAGTTTGCAATGCAATCATTCGGGGTTAATACGCCTGATGATAAAATTTGGACCGATCTTTTTGAAAATCGTTTGGATATTGAGGAAATGATACAGGACGGACAAAGAATTTTAGGGTGGATAAATGTTCGTAATTATCGTTTGGTCAGAAGTATGGCATTTGAAAGTGAAATAGACGGATATAAATGTATTTGCGCTAATATGCCCCAAGGATATTCTTCTTTCTATGACTCGATTGAAAATCGTGACAGTTATGATGTTATGATTAATTTTTATATGAATAAGAATCAAAAATGGAATTTATCTTTTTATTCTTCTAAGAAAAATGTCGATGTATCTAAAATTGCGGCAAAATTTGGCGGAGGCGGTCACAGAGGGGCTGCCGGAGCATCATCTTTAAACGAGTTGCCTGATTTTTTGCGAAAAGATGTCAACGGATAGTCTTTTTTACTTGAATAAAATTGTATAAATGTATAGTTTGAAACTATAACCACAGGAGTAAAAACAATGGCATTGAAAAAAAAGAAAGATGAAGATTTGAAAAAAATTGGCGGATTAGTCGGCTTTTTTCATCGTATTATAATGTTTTTTACCTATCCTTTTCGTAAGCCATTGCGTTTTCTTTTATTTTTGGCCGTTGTGGGGGCGATAGCTTATTGTGTTCCGGTTTACTATTACAAAATTGAACCCAGAAATATTCAAGAATGGTATAAAAGTCTTTTTGATACCGTAAAAGAGCAAGTTGCTTTGCCACAAAATTTGAAGGGAACAGACACTTTGGTTGAGGTAACACAACAGCCTACAGCCAGAGATGTTCGTCGTCAGATGTTCTTGAAAGCCAGCGGAAATTCACCGCAAACGGTAGATGTTTTAGCGGAAGAATCTCAAGATGTTGTTGATATAAAAGATATTCGTCGTGCCGGTGAAGATGCCGAAGCATATAAGTTACCGGTTGCTGTAGTAACCCAACCGGTTGAAATTGTTGAACCGGAAGAAGAGGTTGACGAAGAATTTGATTATAGTAAACATTATGGCGAATATTCTAATCTTGATTATTTGAATGAACCTGTGATTGTTTCCGGTGAGGCGGTTATTCATAATGCAAATGAAATGACAGTTGATGGTAACTATGTATTTTTATATGGTATTTATGCAAATCCCAGAGATGGCAGAGGTGTAAGAGGTAAGGTATTCCTCAAAAACTTTGTACAAAGCGAAATTGTTCGTTGTGAAATTGTTGCTTATACCAAAGGTGAAGCGGTTGCCACAGCAGAATGTTATGTCGGTGATGTCGATATTAATCAGTTGATGGTTGAAAAAGGTTTTGCGGATAGAGTTTCTGCTCGATAAAATTTATAAATAAAGAAAGATATAGTTAAAATGTGGCAACTGGTATTAATGATTAACGGCTATTTTATCAGTATATTGGGCTGTGCAATGTTAGCAGTTGCCGGATATGATATGTTTATAAATTCGGCGAAATGGTCGTATTTCATTAACTCGGCATTGTTTTCGTTATTTATTGGGCTGATGCTTTTTTTATCTAATCGCACATCTATAAAAAATATAAGTATGCGTCAGGGATATTTGCTAACTACGACAAGTTGGTTTTCACTTGGCTTTTTGTCGGCGATTCCTTTTTTGTTGTATGATTGTGTGCCAACATTTCACGATGCTTTTTTTGAAGCTGTTTCCGGCATTAGCGGAACCGGAGCTACAATTTTTGCCGATGTTGAAAATTTGCCTAAACCAATTTTGTTATGGCGTTCAATCCTTAATATGTTGGGAGGTATAGGTATTATCATTTTTGCGGTTGCATTGTTACCCTTTTTGGGAATTGGAGGAATGCAAATTTTTCAACGTGAAAATTCGGATGTTAATGATAAATTTATGCCCAAATTTCACTATATAGCCAAAAGGATTGTATTGGTTTATGTGTTTTTTTTATTATGTTGTACAATAAGCCTTTATTTATGCGGAATGGACTGGTTTGATGCCGTAAATCATGGTTTTGCAACTGTATCGACCGGCGGTTTTTCTACAAAAAATAATTCAATAGCCTATTTCAACAGTCCGAAGATAGAAGCAGTAATTATGGTATTTATGATTTTGTCATCATTGCCGATAACTTTTTATATAATGCTTATGCAAAATAAATTTCGCCAATCTATCAGAACAACACAAGTTACCGTATTTCTTAAAACAGTATTTTGGATTGTGGTTATAATGGCACTATGGATGAGAATTCGCGGAATAAATGATAATATTTTCTCTGCATTGAGATATGTTTCGTTCAATGTTATATCTGTTATAACTACAACCGGATTTGCTTCTGCCGATTTTTTGTCATGGGGAACATTTGCAGTTGCATCTTTTGCGATTATCTCTCTTATCGGTGGATGTCCGGGGTCAACTACCGGATCAATAAAAATATTTCGTTGGCAAGTTATTTGGGCATTTTTGAAACAATCAATGACTTTGGCTGTTGCCCCTAAACGAATTGTTCCGTTAAAGATAAAACAATTTATCTTAAGCCGAGATGTTGTTTCTTCGGTTTTGATTTTTACAACTTTGTTTTTTGCAACAACGGCAGTATTGGTTCTATTGTTAACACTATGCGGAGTTGATTTATATACTTCTTTTGCTACTGTAATTGCTTGCATAACAAATGTCGGTCCAGGAGTTGTGGATTCGGTTGGTCCAAAGGGGAATTTTTCATTTTTTTCTCCTTTAGTTAAAGATTTGTTATCAATAGCAATGATTTTGGGAAGGTTGGAAATTTTAACGGTATTAGTGGTTTTTACCCGTGGTTTTTGGAGAGATTGAGATGTTTGAAGGATATGTTGAAGGTAGCCTTGCTTCTGATGAAAAAATTAAGGTTCGAGCAAAATATCACTGGATTGCATGGTTAGAAAGTATGTTTTTTATTTTAATGTTAGGAGCAGCAGCAGTTGTATGTTGGTTTGTAGCATTTCAAATGTATGTTGATAATGAGAAACATCTTGCAATAGGAACGGCTTGTGTCGGTTTTTGTTTTACTATTTATCCTTTTTATTTGTATCTAAAATTAAAACTTACCGAAATGGCTTGTACAACTCGCAGAGTGATATTTAAGACCGGTATAGTTTCTATTCAAACTTCAGAGATAAAGATAGATAAAATAGAGTCTATCCAAATTGACCAATCTTTTTGGGGCCGCATTTTAGGGTATGGTAATATTTGTTTTTCCGGTACCGGAACAGCAAAAGTGGAATTTTATAATGTTGATAATCCGTGGGATATAAAACCTCAAATTGAACAGGCTATAGATGAAGCCTTAGGAATTTCCCGAAATAATGAATAAATTACAAAAAATAAGGAGGTATTTTTACCTCCTTATTTTCTTCATAAAATTTGCTTTAGTTTTGCTCTTTTTCGATGTCTTTTATTCTTAATTTTAAGTCGTTAATTTTTAGTTTTAGAGCATTTGAAGGGTTAGATTTTAGGGCTTGTTCGATTTGTTGTTTAGCTAAACGAATATCTCTCATCAGCAGACTATATTCTGCTGCAGCATAATTATATCCTGCTACATTGTGTTGCATACCATAGGCTCTTGATAGCAAAATCCATGCGTAGCTGTCCGGATTGTAGATAAGAACCTGATTTAATAAATCAACAATTTGCTGTTGCTCTTCAGCAGTAGGGTGATTTTCAATCATTGCTTGAGCTAAATTTAGCTTAAATAAAGATGAATTCGGATGTAATTTAAGAGCTTTTTGATAAATTTTTACGGCTTCAGCAATTTTTCCGGTTTCTAGCAACATTTGTCCTTTTAATTCATAAAAATACGGGTTTTGTGGTTCATCATCAATCAATCCGTCCACTTTTTGCATAGCCTTGTTCATTTTCATTTGTTTAAAATAGGCAATAGCTTGAGCATATCGAGCAGGTATGCTGTTGTCACTTTCAGGATATTTTATGAACGTATTTTTCGGTTCCTCGATATAGGCATATAATTTAGCTTTTATTCGGGCAAATTCTTTTTCCTGCAACCCTTTTTTCGGAGCGTTTGATTCTTTGGTTGCTTTTTCTAAAAAAGCAATACGTTCGGTGGTTACCGGGTGGGTTCTGAAATAGCTGGTTTCTTCAATTCCTTGAATGGTATTTTGTTTCTGAATTTTTTTCATAAAATTCAACATTCCTGCCGGAGATTGATTTATTGCTTTCAACAATTTTACTGCGGCTTCATCGGCACTTCTTTCTTCGCTGACTTGATAGGTCAACATTCCGTGCATAGCCGTACTTTGAGAGCCTAATATGGCGGCAATGCTTATATCAGCACGTCCGGCGGCAATTCCGGCAGCACTGCCTAATAACATAGATGCGAGACTTACCATTTGTACTTCTTTTGCTTGAATTTTATGTCGCAAAAGGTGGCCGCCTTCAATATGTCCGGTTTCGTGAGCCAAAACACCGCTTATTTCATTTTGGCTATCGGCAGTCATCAAAGTCCCGACAGTTACAAACATATTGTTTCCGTCGGCGACAAAAGCATTTAGGGATTTGTCATTGACAATATAAATTCGCCTCGGATTAAAAGCCGTTCCCGATGCTTTGAACACGGGGCGAAGTGTTTGGTGTAGAAATATTTCGGTCTCTTCATCAGAAATTAGAGCAATAGCTTGGGCAGATGTTGCCGATAATAATATCGACAACATCGCAAATAAAAAAACAAATATATTTATCCGTTTATCAGTTTTTTCCACCAAGATACCTTTCTTTTTTCCGGCTTTTCTTCGGTTTCTTCTACCTTTGGAGTTTCTTCTCTTATTTCGGCAGTCGGTTCCGAGTTTTCCGTATCATTACGTTCACGGCGTCCGCGTCTTCTGTCAAAACGATATCTTCTTCCGTTGCGTTCACGACGACGATATTGACGATCATTGTTATCGTTTTCTGTTTCGTCCTCCTCATTTTGAATATCTGTAGTTTCGTCGTATTCATCATCTACTTCGTAGGGTTGAACGGCAACCGGTTTATTGGTTTCTTCTATTTTTACGGCTTTCGTACGTTCTACACGATATTCGTTGACGTTTTTAATTGTATTATCTGCACTGATAATAACCGTCATTTTATAACGTTGTTCAATTTCATATAATGCTTGTCTTTTTTGATTCAACAGATAAACAGCATAATCTGTCGGAACAAAAACATTCATCATAGAGGAGCGATTTTTTGTTCCTTCTTCTTCAATAATACGCAAAATTGACATTGCGCCGGATTCAACGGTTCTGATTATACCGCGTCCATGGCAGAACGGACAAGTTTGGTAGTTGCTTTCCAAAAATGATGAGTGCATTCTTTGTCTTGAGATTTCTAACAATCCGAAACAACTCATTTTGCTGATTTGAACACGCGAACGATCGCCTTTCATAGCTTCTTTCATGCGTTTTTCAATGGCTAAATTGTTTTTAGGATCGTCCATATCTATAAAATCAATTACAATCAGTCCTGCCAAATTACGCATTCTTAATTGTTTAGCGATTTCGTCTGCTGCTTCCAAATTCGTTCTTAACGCGGTTTCTTCCAAATCGCTTTCTTTTGTAGCTCTACCGGAGTTTACGTCAATAGAAACAAGAGCTTCGGTCGGATTAATTACTAAATATCCGCCTGATTCCAACGGAACATTAGGATCGTGAAGCTTATCTAATTGGCTTTCAACTTGGAAACGTTGGAATAAAGGCACATCATTTGCTTTGCAAGACTTTAACTTCTTCATATTATGCGGTGATAATATGCGCATAAAGTTGCGAGCTGTTTTGTATGCGGTATCTCCGTCAACAATGATTTCTGAAATCTCTTTGGTAAACATATCTCTCAATGCTCGTTTAATGAGGTTCCCTTCTTCATAAATCAATATAGGAGCAGGGTTTTTGAGAGAATCATGACGTATTTGATTCCAAGTTCTGATTAAATAGTTGTAGTCACGAGTGATATCCGCTTTAGTCTTTTCTTCGCCTGCAGTACGAACAATTAAAGACATGTCTTTGGACATCGGCAACTCTTTGATTATGGATTTTAGGCGTTTTCTGTCCTGTGCATTGGTAATTTTTCTTGAAACACCGCCGCTTTTGATGCGATTAGGCATTAATACGCAATATCTTCCGGCTAAAGATAAATAAGTTGTCAAAGCAGCACCTTTATTACCTCTTTCTTCTTTTACAACTTGAACGAGTAAAATTTGTCCTTCTTTTATAACGTCTTGAATTTTGCTGTTATGAAAGAGTTTACGCATTAAAATAAGCTTTTTTTGTGACTCATAATCATATTCACCGTCATCGTCATCATCGACGGCAATATCATCATCATTGGCAGAATTAGATGTGACATTTTCTGCTTCTTCTTTATATTCGTTCTCTGCAGATACTTCTTCCGATATTTTTTCTTCTTCGGTTCCTGTATCTTCTGCCATTGTTTTAACCCTTCTGCGGCGACCTCTGACAGGCTTTTTTTCTTCTTCGGTGTGAGTTGTATTTTCAACAGTTTCAGAAGCTGGGAGTGTTTCGTCTTCAACAGCGGTTTCAATTTTTTCAATATTTGTTTCTTTTTCTGCAGAAATTTGGTGCTCTGTATTTTCAATGGCAATGGCAGCTTCTTCGGCTTCTTTGATTGCACGAGGTTTGCGACCACGTCTGCGAAGAGGTTTTTCTTCCGTAATAACCTGTTCTGAATTTAATTCGGCAGGAATTTCCGTAATTTCGGTGGAGGTTTCTGCTGTTTCAACGTTTTCAGTATTTTGAATAGCAGAAGTATTTTCGGCAACAATATTATTTTCTTCTGTTGCGGGAGCTTGTTGATTTTCTTCATTTTGTTCATCAGCTAAACGAGCTGCTTCAATCTCTGCTGCAATACGAGCCTCTTCTTCCAGTCTTTGAGCTCTTTTGAGAGCTTTTTCTTCTCTTATGCGAGCTCTTTCTGCTTCTCGTTCTTTGATTAGTTGTTTTTTATTTTCAATAATTGCGTCAACTTCTTTCTCATATTCCGCTAACACTTCATCGGAAACATGATAATAATCGGGGTGAATTTCACCGAAGGCCAAAAAACCATGACGATTTCCGCCATAATCTACAAAAGCGGCTTGTAGTGACGGCTCTATCCTCATAACTTTTGCGAGATAGACATTTCCTTTGATTTGCTTGCGAAAACTGGATTCAAATTCAACATCTTCAATTTTATTACCGTTTACGACAACAACTCTTGTTTCTTCCGGTTGTGTATCGTCAATTAACATTCTTTTTGTCATATATAAATAACTCCATATTTCTGCACAGGCAGAAAACATTATAACACATCGGGAGATTTTATTATCAAGAACGAGGGAACCTCTGTTTTTTAGCATATAAACACACACCAAAGAGTTTGAGTGTATGTATTAAAAATATAAAAAAACTCTCTTTTTTGAACAAGTTTGTTTATTGCTTATTTAATTTGTCTGTTCAAAAAATAAAAAATCTTCCGGTTAAACCTTTTTTTATCAAATTTATGCACGAGTTTCGCTTTGAAAAACGGCGGAGACCGGCAAATCGCGTCTTATTTTTCCTCATTTGTGATAATGCGCAATTGCAAACCAAATAAAATTTGACAGTGCCAAGATATAACAAGCTGATTATAATTACAATATATTTTTTTTATTTTTCATATATTGTTTTTAACAGATTGGTAATAAGTCATAATTATAATAAGGCAAAACTTGTAACATCGGATGATTATGAAAAAATTTGTTTCAATATTAAAAATGTTGAGCATTTTGTTGATGCTTTTATGCTTTTCTTCTCCCGAAGCTCTTTCGGGAGAAATTACCGGTTTGCGCATAGGGCAAGGCAGTGATACGGTTAGGGTTGTTTTTGATTCCTCGACCGAGTTTGATTATAATGTTTTTTTATTAAGCGGTCCCAAAAGATTAGTAATAGACACGGACAATATTGTTGTGCCGAAATCATTGGAAAGAACAAGAGACAGTAATAATATCGTTGGTAGTGTTCGGGTGGGTAAACTTGACGGACAAAAAAATCGTATAGTTTTTGATTTGCTCAAGCCTGTAATTATAAAAAAGGCTTTTATGTTGGCTCCGCAATCTACTTTTAAGTGGCGTTTAGCGATTGATATTAAGGTTGCAAATGACAAAGAGTTCAATGCTAAAGTCGGACATAAATTTGCTTTTTCCAACGGTAAAAATATAACCGCTTCATCAGCCCCGTCTTCATCAAAAGTTGTCAGTAAAAAAGAAGAGAAAAAAATTATCGTTATTGATGCCGGTCATGGCGGACATGATCCCGGTGCTATCGGATATTCCGGAGTTTATGAAAAGAATATAACTTTATCTACGGCCAAAGAATTGAAACGACAACTCGATGCTTTGAAAAAATATAAAGTTTATTTAACTCGTAGTACCGACATATTTATTCCGTTACGCCAGCGAGTTAAAATAGCTCGTAAACATAATGCCGATTTGTTTATTTCTATACATGCCGATAGTGCTAAAAATCGCAAAGCCACAGGTTTGTCTGTTTATACTTTGTCAGAAAAAGCATCGGATAAAGAAGCGGCAGCATTGGCGGAAAGAGAAAATCAGGCCGATATTATATTGGGGCTTGATATGGGCGATCAATCAAAAGAGGTAAGTGAAGTCTTAATCAGCCTTGCACAAGGAGAAACACGTAATCGTTCATCGGAATTTGCCGCCTCAATCGTACGAGAAATGAAAAAATCTGTAAAAACTATCAGCGATACCCATCGTTTTGCCGGATTTGCCGTATTAAAAGCTCCCGATGTTCCCTCTGTTTTACTTGAAATGGGATACTTGTCGAACAAGAATGAAGAACGTTTATTGAAGCAACCGAGTTATAGAAAAAAACTGGCAACATCAACGGTTAGAGCAATTAATCGCTATTTTGAAGATATGAAACATAAATCTTTGTTCTAAAACTAAATAAAATTGTTGTCGTTTGTTATAAAAACTGTTATTGATTAACAAAAATAAATATAACGGATAACTGAATATGTTTAAAACTTTATCGTCTCTGCTTAGTACTTGTTTCTTTTTTGCAGTTGTAGGGCTTATTGTGCTTATGCTTTTGCTGGCACGTATCAGTCGTGATTTGCCGGATTATCATCAACTTGAAAAATATGAACCTCCGGTTACTACCCGTTTATTTGCCGGCGATGGACAGCTGTTGATGGAATATGCGACGGAACGTCGTTTGTTTATGCCGATAGATACAATTCCCGATTTAGTGAAAAATGCGTTTATTGCGGCAGAAGATAAAAAGTTTTATTCTCATTCGGGTATTGACTATGTAGGTATTATTCGAGCAATACTTGGTAACTTAAAAAATTTGGGAACCGGTCGTCGTCCGGCTGGGGCTTCTACCATTACGCAACAGGTGGCTAAAAACTTTTTGTTAAGCTCAGAAGTTTCGTATGTTCGTAAGGTGAAAGAAGCAATTATTTCCAAACGTATGGAAAGTGCTTTTACCAAAGATCATATTTTAGAACTCTATTTAAATGAGATTTATTTAGGTAATCGTTCTTATGGTGTAGCAGCAGCAGCTTTAAACTATTTCGGAAAACCTCTTGATAAACTTTCAATAGAAGAGGTTGCATATTTGGCGGCTTTACCTAAAGGACCTAATAACTATAATCCTAAAACAAAATATGATGCTGCTGTGGGGCGTCGTAATTGGGTTATTGGCAGAATGTTAGAAGACGGATATATTGACGCTGTTGATGCAGAAGATGCAAAGGCAAAACCTTTGACGGTTGTTGAGAGAAAAGGTCGTTATTTGCCGAATAGTGAATATTTTAGTGAAGAAGTTCGTCGTGAAATTCAAAATCGTTTTGGAGCAGATTATTTGAACGAAGGCGGTTTAATCGTTCGTACGACAATCAATCCGCATTTGCAAAATATTGCGACTAAAATATTCAGAGAAGAAATCCAAAACTATGATCGTCGTCATGGTTGGAGAGGTCCGTTAGCTAATATTGCGCTTGATGATAAAAAAGCATTAGACGAAATTAAAGCTCCTAAAGGTATTGATGAAAATTGGGAAATTGCAATAGTAAAAAAAGTAACATCTACGCAAGCTGAAATTGAAACTAAAGACGGAAAAAAAGGTGTTATTCCCATGAGTGTATTATCGTGGGCAAGAAAAAATCTACCTGATCAATATGTCGGTGATGCTCCTAAAACCGTAACCGAAGTTCTGAAAAAAGGCGATGTTATTTTAGTTGAAGCCGTATCTAAAGATAAAATAGCAAAACAAAAGCTTCCGGCAAATACATATAATTTAAGACAAGAACCTAATGTTGACGGCGGATTGGTTGCTATTGATCCTCATACCGGAAAAGTCTTGGCTGTAGTAGGCGGATATTCTTTTGAGCGTTCACAATTTAATCGTGTAACACAAGCAAAACGTCAAACCGGATCTGCTTTTAAACCTTTCGTGTATTTGGCAGCTCTTGAGGAAGGATATTCTCCGACGGATTTAATTTTAGATGCCCCGTTTGTACTTGACCAAGGTCCGGGGTTACCTAAATGGAAACCGGTAAACTATTCTAAAAAGTTTTATGGATTAATGACTTTGCGTGAAGGGGTTGAAAAATCTCGAAACCTAATGACTGTTCGTTTGGCTCAAGATATCGGTATGGATAAGGTTTCTGATTTTGCTGCAAAAATGGGAATAAATAAAAATCTTCCTAAATTGTTGTCTATGTCTTTGGGAGCAGGAGAAACTCATCTTCTGGATTTGACTTCGGCATATGCGATTATTGTTAACGGAGGAAAGAAAGTTACACCATATTTTATTGAACAAATTCAAAACAGATATGGGCAAACAATACTCAAACACGATACACGAAATTGCGTTGATTGCAATTATGATGTGTGGAATTCTCCGACAATTCCGAATTTGCCGGATACAAGAGAACAGTTAGTTGACAGTTTGTCTGCATATCAGATGACTTCGATTTTGGAAGGTGTTGCGGTTCGTGGAACCGGTGCAAGATTGCGAGGAATTAAACACCATTTGGCAGGAAAGACCGGAACGACTAATGACAACAAAGAGGGTTGGTTTATCGGTTTTTCTCCTGACTTGGTTGTCGGAACCTATGTCGGATTTGATGAACCTCGTTCTTTAGGTAGATATGAAACAGGGGCCAGTGTTGCTTTGCCGATATTCTCACGTTTTATGGAAGAAGCATTAAAAGACCAACCGGATACGGCGTTTCGTATTCCTGCCGGTATAAAACTTGTTCGTATTAATTATGAAACAGGTAAACCGGCGCAACCGAGTGATAAGATTGTTATTACCGAAGCATTAAAACCTGAATTTGATTTTTCTAAAGCATCTCAACGTGTAATCGGTGGGAATGATGAAGATGAAGAAAATCAGGAAACAACAAATGACGGAAGTTATAAAACTTTCGGTAATACGACAGAACAAGACAGCTTCCAACTTGGTACACAATATTAATTGCATATAGGGAATAGTGAAGTGCAAGCAGAAATATATAATTTGAACGAAGAAATCAAGCAATCGGTTGCATTGCTGAGGAGGTCTCTTTGACTATGATAATGCAGTTATCCGTTTGGATGAATTGCAAAATTTGACTTCTGATTCTAATTTGTGGAATGATGCGCAAAAAGCTCAAAAACTTTTGAGTGAGAAAAATAAGCTCGAAGCAGATATTAATATTATTGATGATTTGGAAAAAAATCGTCAGGATTTGGTTGAATTATGCGAATTGGCCGAGCTTGAAGATAATCAAGATATGATTAATGAGATTATTCAGCAGATGCAAGAATTAAAAGCCAAAGGCCGTAGGGGAGAGTTGGAAGCGTTATTGAGCGGTGAAGTTGATGCTAATAATGCCTTTTTGGAAGTTCATTCCGGAAGTGGCGGTACCGAGGCTCAAGATTGGGCGGAAATGCTTTTGCGTATGTATACACGTTGGGCAGAAGCTCATCAATATAAAGTAGAGTATGTTGAAGAAGCTGAAGGTGATGTTGCCGGCCTCAAATCTGCTACGGTTAAAATTATCGGTCACAATGCGTATGGTTGGTTAAAATCAGAGAGCGGAGTCCATCGTTTGGTTCGTATTTCTCCATTTGACAGCAATGCAAGAAGGCATACAAGTTTTGCTTCGGTAGGTGTTTATCCTGATATTGATGATGAAATTAATATTGAAATAAACGAGTCAGATTGCCGAATTGATACATATCGAGCTTCGGGAGCCGGCGGACAACATATTAACAAGACGGATTCTGCCGTTCGTATTACTCACATTCCTACCGGAATAGTAGTTCAGTGTCAAAACCAGCGCTCACAATTTCAAAACAGAGAAGCAGCTTGGAAAATGTTACGAGCCAGATTATATGAAATAGAGTTGAAAAAGCGAGAGGATGCGGCACAAGGACAATGGGATAATCAAGGTGATAACGGTTGGGGATATCAAATTCGTTCTTATGTTTTACAGCCATATAAAATGGTTAAGGATTTGCGAACCGAAGTTGAAACATCTGATACAAAATCGGTGTTGGACGGAGACATTGATTTGTTTCTCGAAGCAGCATTAGCGGATAAGGTTGCAAAATAAATGAAAAAAGTTTCAAACAGGCACTATGTCGGCCGTAAAATTTTTGACTACATCATTGTTGCGATTTTGTTGTTGTTCATCTTTTTTATGTGGCAATTATATCGTGGTCCGATATCCGTTCCTTTTTTGAAACCATATATTATTGCAGCGCTTAATCCGGATAGTGAAGAGGCAGAAGTTTCGGTTGAAAGTGTAAATATTGAACTGGTTCGTTCGGTTAAACCGTTAAAAATTATAGCAAATAATGTTGTTTATAAAAGTACAAATAATGCCTTTCGTTTTTCAGCCCCTCGAACTTCCGTATCATTTAGTATTACGGCATTGCTTCAAGGTGTAATTGCCCCATCATCAATTAATATGGAAAAGCCTTCAGTTTATATTTTTACTACATACGGGCTTAAAGAACAGGATGAAGCTTCTCGTATAACCGAGAAAAAGATAAACTATTATTTTACGCAATTTGAAGAATTTTTGGAACGATTTAATTCTGAAGATAAAACTTATGCCGAGAGCTATATTAATAATATCTCCATAACTGAAGGCGAAGTAGAATTTCACGAAGTTGATTTGGGACGAAAATGGATATTAAAAGAACTGAATTATAATTTTGAGCGAGGTTTGGGGGATATTTCAACAGATATAAGTTCTCTTTTATATCTTGGAAAAACCGTTGTTCATGCCGGACTTGATGCCGGTTATAGAGCTGCTGATAATAAATTGGTTTTGAAAGCATATTTTGATGATTTGATTCCTTCCGATGTTATAAATAATTATGTTGATGAAGAAACAAAATCTAAAATGTATCAAATAAATCTTCCGGTTAGCGGTAATATTTCTACATTAATAGATTTTAATGAATTTATTAAAAACAGAAAAAATTTACAAAATGCAGTTGAACACGCAATAAAAGACATACATTTTCAATTTGAAGGCAGTAAAGGCAGTATTGCTTTTTCATCTGATGAAGATTCAAAATATAATATATCATCATTTGTTTTAGACGGAAATATTTCCGGCGGCCTTAATAATTTGGAGATTAAAGATGCCGATTTTAATTTGGGCGAACAAAAAGTAAAATTAGGTTTTAGTGCGACCGGATTGGAGCCTTTATTGTTGCAATCATCAATGAAGGATTTGAAGTTAAAATTAACGGCAGACATCAAAGCTTTAGATTTGAATGACTTATATATATATTGGCCGAAATATATTGCTCCGGCAGCTTGGGAGTGGTGTAACGACAGTATTTTTGGCGGAAAAGCCGAAAATGCACATTTTGAATTTGACTTCGGTTATGATGAAAAAACAAAGAGTTTGGGTTTTAAAAACTTAAGCGGTGGTGCGTATATTGAGGATTCTAATATTCGTTATATTAATACTATGCCGATGGTAACAAATGTTTATGGTGAATTTAAAGTTATGCCGGGAGCCATAGAAATTGCACTGGATAAAGCTAAATCTAACGGAGCATTGCTTGATACCGGAAATGTTCGTATTTATGGTTTAGGCGAAGAACATAATTATATAAGCATAAATTTAGTGTCTAACTCATCAATTACCGATGCCTTAAAATTAATTGATCATCCGCCGTTGGAATTTGCATCGCAATTAGGGTTAAAACCTGATATATTACAAGGAAATGCCGAAACAGATTTGCAACTTGATTTTGAGTTGAAACGAAATTTAGGTTATAAGGATGTTTTTGTAAAAGTAAATTCTAAATTGTTTGATGTTGAAATTGCCGATATTTATAACGGAAAATCAATAAAAGCTAAAGAATTGAAGTTATATGTTGATAATAATGGTCTATTGGTAGACGGAGATGCGGTTTTTGATGACATTCCGTTAACAATATCGTGGAACGAACGTTTTAAACCGGATAAGGATAATCAAAGTCAATATCGGGTAAAACTACAATTAAATGAAGAAATCGCCAAAAAGTTTGGTATTTCGGTCAGTATTTTAAGTAAACCATATGTTGACGGGCATATTGATATTGATGCCTTGGCTATTCCTACGAAGGACGGATATAAACTTGATATAGACGGAGATTTGAAACATTCGATATTAAATTATAGCTTTTTGGGTTTTGTAAAACCTCTTGATGAAAAAGGTGAGCTAAAATCTACCTTGATATTCAAAAATGGTAATTTACAATCAATTCCGGAATTTTCACTAACTAAAAAAGATTTTTCTCTTGGCGGAAAGGTAAGTTTTGATAATAAAAATCATCTGAAACAAATTTATATAAGTGACATAAAAGGGCCTAAAACCCAAGCTCGAGCACAAATCGATTTTGCAAATGGCAAAGACGATAAAATAACGATAAATATTTCCGGTAGCAGTTATGATTTATCTCCTTTCTTTGATTATAGAGATGAAGCGGAGCAAAAAGATACTTCTAAATCCGAAACTAATATCGAAAGCACTCCGAATATGGATATTAATATTGCCGTTAACAGATTGTGGAGCAATCCCGATGTTGCAGTTACGAATTTTGCCGGAAATGTTAGGCTTATAAATGGTATCGGGGTTAATGAAATTCATCTTATCGGTAATTATGATAATAATAAAAATATGACCTTAAAATTTGATTATGTTCCCAAACCGAATAAGGAATATTATTTGACTATTGACAGTAATGCTGCCGGTAACACATTACGATTTTTGCGATTGTATAAAGATATGCACGGCGGAAATTTGCATATAGAAGCAAAAATGGGAGCTGATAAAGAATTAATCGGTCATGCAAAAATTCGAGATTTTAGTATTCATAACACTCCGACTTTAGCAAAACTGTTAACTGTTGCTTCGTTCAGCGGAATGGTCGATATGCTTCGAGGAGACGGAATGAAATTTTCGCATTTTGATGCTCCGTTTAAATATCAAAACAAAATATTATATGTAAACAAGGCAAAAGCCTATGGTAATGTTTTGGGAATTACTTTGACCGGTGCTTATAACATGAATAACGAGGCAATAAGTATGGAAGGAATGTTTGCTCCGGCCTATGGTTTGAATACGCTTATCGGAAGTATTCCTTTGGTAGGAAATTTGTTGGCAGGAAAAGACGGAACGGTATTTGCGGCCAATTATTCTATATCAGGAACTTCATCGGAAGCAGAAGTTAGCTTTAATCCTTTATCTGCATTGAGTCCTAATTCGCTAAAGGAGGCAGTGGCCTCGATGTTTGGAGATGAAGAAGATGAATTTTAAGCGTCAATTGCGAATTGGAATAGATTTTCATGGTGTAATTACGGAAGCTCCTGCTTTTTTTCGTGATTTGACAACTTTAGCATTTGATAGAGACTATGAAATATATATAATTTCCGGTGGTCCGTATTTGGTCGAAAAAAATTTTTTAGATGCTTGGCATATAAAATATACCGAAATATTTTCTCTTTTAGAGCATTTTGCAAGTCATGGAAAAGTAACATATTTTGAAAACGGCAATTTTAAAGTTCCGGACGAATTATGGAACAAGGCAAAGGCAGAATATTGTTTAGAACATAATATTGATATTCAAATTGATGATACTATTGCTTATGGCAAAAATTTTTCAACACCGTTTTGCCTTTATAATGCAAAAACTTCAACTTGTGAAATAGGTTCAAAAACCATAAAATTTACAGAATCTGCCTCAGACACATTAAAAGAGATTGAAGAATTTATTTTAAACAAAAATTAACATTATCAATCTTGACAAAAATTGCACAAAACGATATAATGAAGATGTTTTATTACGGATATGTTCATTATTAGGTTAATTTTTTGGTTGTTGTTTTTTGGGTTCTGCTCAAATCGATGATTGGGAAATTTTGGCCAAAATTGAAGTAATTCAAGATGAAGCAGTTGTCTGAAGTGATTTTATCACGTCTCCCTGACAGCTTTCCAAGATTAACCCAAACGGAGACTTGGGCGCCATTAAAAATATGATATTATGGCAACAAAAACAAACAACAAGAAGAGTGTAGGTAACTTTTTCAAGGCTTGCGGTCGCGGACTTATACGATGCTGGGATGGCATCGTGTGGTTAGGAAAGGGTATTATCATCGCTATCGCATTGATTGCGATGTTCTTATTCATCTACAACCCGGTAGCATTTCTGCTCTGGGCTGTGTTCGCACCACGTACAGCTGCAAAGATGATGTGGGACATGGATATTGATGTATTCTCAGAGGCCATGCAGGCTTTGTCCGGATGGATTGAGTACTTCCTGCCTTTTAGTCATCGTAAGTATTTCATGAAGGAGCGCGGAATATCAAACTATTCTGCCAAGCTTCAAGTGAAATACTACAATGCTAGCAAGCGTCCGAAGGTCGAGGTTATCAAAGAGATGACCGACGATGCAGTGCAGCTCCTTTGGAAAGTAGGCAATGCTAATGACTGGCTTAACATCGCTAATGCTGGTGCTAAATTTACAGATGCTCAGTTCGACCAGATGATGAGGCAGAAGTGCTCGATTGTTATCTCGACTTACGTGTCGAACAACACTCCTAATCAGCACATGTTAAATATGTTGATGAATGAGGTTGATGATGCGTGGTTGGATATTCTCGGCTACTGCGTTCGTCGTTACGGTCTTCCTGCACCACTCGTAAAGAGAATGTACGAGCACTGCAACGAAAAGGCAAAGAAGGTTTGCGAGGACAACCTCGTTATCTTTGCCGATTGCAAGTTTGTGCTCGGTACACAGTCCGGAGAAGGACTGAATGAGTGGGGTTGGGCTTGTGAGAAGAAACGCGAGATTTGCTTTCAGGCTCAGAAGTGTATGTCGTTGTCTCAGTACATCAGGTACTTTGAGAATGATCTGAAGCTTGACATCAGAGCTATCAGATATTTCCTCTCAAAGGGCGATTTGGCGATGGCATCTTATCTCTTCAAAAAAGAGTATGAGGCTATCACGAAGGATGATGAGTCTATGGCATATGTGGCTGCAAATCCTCAGTTGATGCGCAGCATGGCATTGAATACCCCAAAGCCTAAGTCTGAGAAGTAATCTTCACACTCTAGCGAATTAGCGTTTCCTCCCTTATGGGAGGAGACGCTTTTTTGTTGCACTAAATTCAATAATCATATAAAATCTGCCGAGATTAATCAGAAAGAAGAAGCTCAAAATGATAGAACAAATACCCGAGTTTAGTGTTAGCGAAATATCTTTTGCAATCAAGAAAATGGTCGAAACGACTTTTTCTCAAATTCGGGTGCGCGGTGAAATTTTTGGCTGTAAAAGAGCTGATTCCGGGCATTATTATCTGTCATTAAAAGATGAAAATGCAGTGCTGTCAGCGGTTTGTTGGCGAGGAGTGGCTTCGTCACTTCCGATAAAACCGGAAGACGGACTTGAAGTCGTTGCTACCGGAAAAATTACTACTTTTGCCGGAAAAAGCTCATATCAATTAGTTATTGAAAAAATGGAGGTTGCCGGAACCGGAGCTTTATTAAAACTTTTAGAAGAGCGTAAACAAAAATTTGCCGCCGAAGGTTTGTTTGATGTGGCTCATAAGAAGCCGTTACCTTATTTGCCAAATGTTATAGGGGTTGTTACCAGTCCGACCGGAGCAGTAATCAGAGATATTATACATCGTGTTACCGACAGATTTCCAAGCCGAATTATTGTGTGGCCGACTTTAGTTCAAGGGGAGGGAGCAGCTACTCAAATTGCTGCGGCTATTGATGGTTTTAACAATTTGCCGATTGACGGAAATATTCCTCGTCCTGATGTCTTAATTGTAGCTCGTGGCGGAGGAAGTTTGGAAGACTTGTGGTGTTTTAATGAAGAAGCGGTGGTTCGTGCCGTTTATAATTCGCAAATTCCGATTGTTTCTGCCGTCGGGCATGAAACCGACACGATGTTAATTGACTATGTTGCCGATGTTAGAGCTCCTACACCTACCGGAGCAGCGGAGTTTGTTGTGCCGGTAAAATCAGAAATAGCCTCTAAATTGATGTTACAAGGAAGCAGGATGATAAATTCTGTTCATCGCCTATATCAGGAAAATAAAAATATATTGGAAGGATTGGCTCGTGGTATTCCTAATTTAGAGCAAATTTTAAGCGACAATGTGCAAAAACTTGACGATAGAGTAGAGCGACTGAATTTGGCTTTCAAAAATTATCTCAATATAAAAGAAAATGTATTGAGCTTAAATGAAATTAAACCTTTTTATATTACAAATATAACCGATAAGAAAAGCGAAAGTTTACAAAATTTGACTTTGCGTTTGGATTCTGTTTCGGTTGATTCTGTTTTACGACGTGGATTTGCCTGGGTGAAAAATCAACAAGGTAAAACAGTATATAATGTTGCAGAAGCTAAAAAAAGTCACAGATTAGATATAACTTTTGCCGATGGTACAATAAAAACTTCTCCGGTGGTAAAGAAAAATGAATTACAAGGCGATTTGTTTGATTTTTAGTTCGTTGCTTGCAACAAATGTAAATGCTCAAGAAAAAATGAATGTTTGCGGTGAGTTAAAACAAGGAGAACTGGTCGTTCTTAAAAATATTGATGCAACTGCACGCAGTGTTGTATTAAACGGAAAAGAATATCCCATAACCAATGACGGATATGCAATTTTGGCTTTTCACCGTGATGAGAAAAACAATCAAGAACTTTTAACCGACAACGAAAAATATAAACTTGAAATTAAACAGGCTACTTGGGATATTCAACGAATTAATGGTGTTCCGCAACAAAAAGTAACACCGGATAAAAGTAATGATGCCGAAATTATGCGTGAACGAAATGATGTTGCAAAATCGGTAAATACAATGCAGCCGGGAGATTATTGGCGAGAAGGATTTATTTTGCCGGTAAAAGGACGAATAAGCGGACATTTCGGAAATCAAAGAGTGTTTAACGGAACACCCAAAAGTCCGCATAACGGAACAGATATTGCGGCACCGGAGGGAACACCGATTAAGGCTTCCGGTAGCGGGAAGGTAATATTGAACGGTAAAGATTATTTTTATACCGGTAATATGGTTATTATTGACCATGGACAAGGTTTGCAAACAATGTATGCACACATGAAGGATACTAATGTGAAAGTGGGAGATATTGTTGAAAAAGGCGATATAATCGGTACGGTAGGAAAAACCGGACGTGTAACCGGACCACATTTGCATTGGGGCGCTTCGTTGAATAATGTTCGTTTTCGTCCGCATTCGCTACTTGATATAAATGAAAAGAAATGTCAAGTCATTATGGGGAAAACAAATGACTAATTTGCAAATTATGATTTTATCTGCAATTCAAGGATTTACCGAGTTTTTGCCGGTCAGTTCATCCGGTCATTTGATTTTGCTTTCAAAATTAACTTCTTTTCCGGATCAAGGATTAGAGATAGATGTTGCTGTTCATGTCGGTTCAATTTTAGCAGTAATGATTTATTTCTACAAAGATATCTTGGCAATGATATATGGCCTTTTAGGGTGTATTTATAAAAAGTTCTCGCAATATAATACAAAACTGTTTTTGATGCTGGTTGTAGGAACGATTCCGGCTGTGATTTTCGGTTTGTTGTTACATAACTATGGTATGGACTGGCTGCGAAATATAAAAATCATCGGTTGGAATATATTGATATTCGGTATTTTGCTCGGTTGGGCCGATAAGCATTTTGCTTCAACCCGAAATTTGCAAGATATGAAAATCAGCGATGCTTTAATAATCGGTTTTGCCCAGTGTTTAGCTATGATTCCGGGGACAAGTCGTTCCGGTATTACAATTACGGTCAGTCGTATTTTGAAAATAAGTCGCCGTGAAGCCGCAAGATTTTGTATGTTGCTTTCCATACCGGCAATTACCGGTGCAGGCTTGTTAATAGGGTACGAAATGTATCAAACCGGAAATTCTAACTTAATTTATGCAACCTATGGAGTAGGCTATTCTTTTGTTGCATCATTATTGGCAATTTGGATAATGATGAGTTGGCTTAAAACTCGTACTTTTTTACCTTTTGTGGTTTATCGAATAATATTGGGGGTATTTTTGTTATTATACGGATATGGATTTATCTGATTTAATATGCAGGATAATTAGTTATGGCATTATCTTGGCCATTTTCCCCTAATTTATTTATATCATCAAGCGGATAGGATTGAACATCATATACTCTGTTTCCTGCTTCGTATAATTTGTTTTGAATTTCATTATTCATTTCTTGTGGAGACATTTCGCTTATTTTAGGATTTTGCGGAGATATTTCCTCAACAGCATTTTGCGGTGTGGAAGTTTCAGGGATTTTAGGAGTTATTTCTGATTTCTGTCCTCGACGTAAAGGTTGGGGAGAAACATAATCCGGAATGGGATTTCCTAAAGGATTAGGAGAATCTTTCGGTTGCTCCAATAAAACTTCATTAAAGGTTCCGTTTGTGTTTTCGGCTTCTCCATACACGATAGTTTCATCATTTGGGGAAGACATGGTGCTGATAACTTCTTGTGCGTATACAGCGGTTGTAAACAAGCTGAATATTAATAAATATTTTAGCATAACAATCTCCTTTTTTAGGAGATATAATTATCAGCTTGCTAATTTCAAGTTTTCTCCATCATATTCAAGCATAAAATATCCTGCATTCGGGATTTTTTGTAAACTCAAACCCAGATGCAACAAAATCAATCTTACTATCATTGAGTGACATATAATAGCAATATTGTCGTGAGGAGATTTTAATATATTATCTATGGCATTTAATGCTCTTTTTTGAATTTGTCGTTTAGTTTCTCCACCTTCAAAAAATACATCCATATTTTCTTCTTCCAAACTAATCCATCGTTTATAAGTGTGTATATGTTTTCCTATGGTTTCTTTTGTTTTTCCTTCGGCAATACCGAAATGACCTTCAATCAATCCGTTTTCTTTTATTGTATTAACCTTACAAACATCACCTACAATTTTTGCAGTTTCAAAAGCTCTTTTCATCGGTGATGTATATATAACTTCAATATTTTTATCTTTTAGAATATCTGCTAAAGTTTTTGCTTGTTTGCGTCCCTCATCATTAAGAGAAACATCAATAGTTTGCCCTTGCCAAATCCCTTTGGCATTCATTTCTGTTTCACCATGTCTTGCGATGTAAATTTTTTTCATATCAGTTTCTTTTTATAAAAAAACTGCCGACGATTGTTTTCGCCGGCAGTTAGGATATAACAAATTAAATAAGTTTAACGGTATCTTGAGCGATAACCAATTCTTCGTTAGTCGGAATTACAAATACTCTGACTTTAGAACCGGGTTTTGAAATCTCAATAGTTTTGCCGCGAGTATTGTTGGCTTCTTCATCGAGTTCAATACCCATAAATGCCAATCTGTCGCAAATCATTTTACGAACCATACTACCGTTTTCGCCAACACCACCGGTAAATACAATAGCATCAGCGCCACCTAAAGCAGCAGTATAAGCACCGATATATTTTACAATGCTATATGTATAAACTTGCATAGCAGTAATTGCATCAGGATCGCCAGCAAGATATTTTGCTTCAACATCACGGTTATCAGAATATCCGCAAAGACCGAACATACCAGATTGTTTGTTCAATAAATTATCAACTTCATCAACGGTTTTGTTTTGAGTTTTCATAATGTAGAGCGGAATAATCGGATCTAAATCGCCGGAACGAGTACCCATTACAACACCTGCTAATGGAGTAAAGCCCATAGATGTATCTTGGCATTCACCATTTTTAACTGCAGAAATAGAAGCACCGTTACCGATGTGACAAGTAATGATATTTCCTTCTTTTCCGATTAATTTAGCTGCTTCACGAGAAACAAACAAGTGAGAAGTACCATGCATTCCGTAACGACGAATTTTATGTTTTTTGTATTGTTCTAAAGGAAGAGCATACATAAAAGCTTCCGGTTTCATTGTTTGATGGAAAGCAGTATCAAATACGGCAACTTGCGGAACATCGGGCAACAAAGCTTTAATGGCTCTGATTCCGAGTAAAGATGCAGGGTTGTGTAAAGGAGCTAAAGAACAAAGTTCTTCAATGCGAGCGATAACTTCATCATTAATCAATACAGATTTGTTGAAATATTCACCGCCGTGAACAGCACGATGACCAACACCGGACAACTCATCCATGCTTTTTAATACACCGTTTAACAGTAAAGCAAAAACTTCTTTAATTGCTTCTTGGTGAGTTGGTAAAGCAACTTCTTTTACAATCTTTTCGCCTTCACCGATTTTGATGCTTACAAAAGAGCCGTCAATACCGATACGTTCAGCCAAGCCTTTGGCAAGAACTTCATATTTGTCGCCATCAACATTAAATAATTGATATTTTAATGAAGAAGAACCGGAGTTCAAAACTAAAATTTTATCCATAAGTATATTTCCTTGTTATGAGTTATTTTTGAGCTTGTAAACATGTAATGGCAATAATGCCGATAATGTCTTCTACTAAAGCACCGCGAGACAAATCGTTAACCGGAGCATTTAATCCTTGAAGCAAAGGACCATAGGCTTCGGCTCCACCGATGCGTTGGCATAATTTATAGCCGATATTTCCTGCATTTATGTCAGGGAATATCAAAACATTTGCTTGTCCTGCAACATCACTGCCTTTGGCTTTTTTAGCGCCGACAACGCTGTCAACAGCGGCATCAAGTTGTAATTCTCCATCAATTTTAATACCTAAATCTTTATATTCCGGCAATTCAATTTGTTCTTTTGCTAATTTTGTTGCTTCAACAACTTTGTCAACCATTTCGCCTTTTCCTGAACCTTTGGTAGAGAAAGAAAGCATGGCTACTTTAGGCTCTAAACCAAATTGAATTGCTGTTTGAGCAGCATCAACGGCAATATCGGCCAATTCTTGAGCGGACGGATCAATTACGATTGCACAGTCTGAAAAGACATAAGGTTTATCATTAGAAACAATGATAACCGCAGATGAAACCGAACGTCCCTTTTTAGCCGATTTGATAATTTGTAAAGCCGGACGTACAGTATCGGCGGTTGAATGATTTGCACCTGATACCATACCGTTAGCGGCACCGTCTTTTATCATCATGGTTCCGAAATAGTTATAATTGTGCATTTGTTTAACGGCATCTTCCATTGTGATACCCTTGTCTTTACGCATTTCATAAAACATCTCGGCATATTTTTGTAAATTTGGAGATTTTTCCGGTTCAATAATTTCAATCCCGTCAAAATTCCATCCGTTTTTCTCATAATATGCTTTGATTTCGGTTTCGTTACCGAGAATTATGAGCTTTGCGGCTTTCATTTCGGCAATTGCGTGAGCAGCTTGCAAAATGCGTTCGTCTTCACCTTCCGGTAACACGATTGTTTGAACATTTTGTTGAGCTTTTGAGATTAAATTTTGTAAAAAAGCTGTTTGTTTCATCAGATTATCCTCTTTTATAGATTTTGATGTTTGTAATAAACAACTATTTAATCAAAAAGTCTATAAAAACTTTTTGATTTTTAATAACAATTAATATAATATCGCAACAAGTTTAATATTAATGAGGAAAAAATGGAAAAAACTTTAGCTTTTATCAAACCGGAAGCTGTTTGTAATAATAATTCGGGAAAAATTATCGATAGTATAGAAAATGCAGGGTTTCAAGTAGCTGCACTTAAAATGGTGCGTCTTTCGGTTGAACAAGCACAAAAATTTTATGAAATCCATAAGGAAAAAGCTTTTTTTGATGATTTGGTAAACAATATCAGTTGCGGTTCAATTATTGCAATGGTGTTAGCTAAAGAAAATGCGGTTGACGATTTTAGAAAATTAATGGGAGCTGCAAATCCTGCGGCGGCAGAAGAAGGAACTTTGCGTAAACTTTATGGCGAATCTATAGAAAAAAACGGAATTCACGGTGCCGACAGTTTAGAAAATGCCAATACCGAAATCGGCTTTTTCTTCAACAAATTAGAGATTATTGAATAAGGGAGGTAGGTATGCTTTTTCGGGTTGCAATAATTGTTTTATCGTTGCTGTTTTCTTTTCCCGCATATTCATTGCAAGATTATAGCAGTGTTGTTCATGTTGACATATCCGATGAAAGTGCTGCCGTAGCAAAAGAAAAAGCCTTTGCTCAAGCAAATCGTCAGGCTCTTGTTGAAGTTGCACAAAAAATGACTAATGAAGCCGGGATGGAAATAATCAACGCATTGACCGATGAACAGATACCTTATTTTATTAAGGCTGCAACGGTTATTGATGAAAAATCATCTAATGTTCGTTATATAGCTACTTTTAACATTACAATTCAAAACGATGTTTTAAGACAATATCTTACCGAAAAGGGTGTTATGGAAACTTTGCCCGAAAATATTTTTGACGCATTATATATTTTTCCAAAACTTTCGGATTGGTTGAATATAGAAAAGAAAATCAAAACATTTGAAAATGTTAATAATATTGAGATGGTGGCTATGACTTTGAAGAAAGTTCAATTTCGTATTGATTATTCCGGAGAGTTTAACTCTTTACTTCAGGATTTAGCAAAAATAAATATGACACTTATTCAAAAAGGGAATATATATTTATTGACAAATGCCCAGCCAACCGAAAATGTTAACGGAGAATAAGATGGTAAAAAATACGATTGCAAGCGTCAAATCAAACTGGATATTTTGGTTGGTTCTGTTTGCTTTGTTTTGTTGTTTTGTTTATGTGTTGCGTTCGGTCTTATTGCCGTTTGTTGCCGGAATTATAATCGGTTATTTGTTTGACCCATTGGCTACAAAATTTGAAAAATGGGGAATGAACAGAACTTGTGCAACGGTTCTGGTTTTGGTTTCGGTTGTGTTGATAGCTGTTCCGGCATTGATTTTGCTAATTAATGTTATTGACAGTCAGGTAAGTACATTTATCAATGCAGCTCCGGCATATATGACTTCATTGTTTAAGAAATTTGAGCCTTTTTTGGTGCGTTTGCAGGAAGATTTTCCCAATTTAAATGCCGATAGAGTTCGTGAGTATTTGCGCTCTAATATGGCAAACAATTTGAAAGTGGTAGGTAGAATACTTAAAAGTCTGATTTCGAGCGGTATGGCTATTGTAAACTTGTTATCTTTATTACTCATAACCCCGATTGTTGCCTTTTATATGTTGCGTGATTGGAACAAGTTTATTGAAAAAATCAGAGGTTTGTTACCCCGAAAATCTAAAAAGTCGATAGAAGAACAAGCAAAAGAGATTGATAAAACTTTGGCTTCGTTTATCAGAGGACAACTTAGTGTTTGCGTGATTTTAGGTTCTTTTTATGCTTTGGGATTGCATTTGGTAGGTCTTGATTTAGGGTTGATGGTCGGATTTTTAGCCGGACTTATATCTTTTATTCCCTATGTCGGTAGCATCACCGGATTTTTGGTAAGTATAGGGCTTGCAGTAGCTCAATTTAATACTTGGGAGCCGTTTGTTGCGGTTATTGCCGTGTTTATGGTAGGTCAATTTATAGAAGGTAATTTTTTAACTCCTAAGCTTGTTGGTGATAGTGTAGGGCTTCATCCGGTATGGGTAATGTTTGCTTTGCTTGCCGGCGGGGTATTGTTAGGATTTTTAGGTTTAATGATGGCAGTTCCTGTTGCAGCGGTAATAGGTGTTTTAATCCGTCATGCCATAAAAAACTATAAAAAAAGCCAATTGTATCTTGAGGGGAAATAAACCTTTACAACCGCCTTAAAACAAGGCGGTTTTTTGTTGTCTTTTCATCATTGTCATTGCAAACCATTTAGGGCTGTGGCAATCCTCATTCCACACTGTCATTGCGAGAAAATCTTTGATTTTCGTGGCAATCCACATCCCACAGCGTCATTACGAGGAGCGATAGCGACGTGGTAATCAAGTTTACCACTTCGTCATTACGAGGAGCGAAAGCGACGTGGTAATCCATAGAGGTTATAAGGCATATATTTTCTGGATTGCTTCGCAATACTTTGTCGCTCGCAATGACAGTTTTGGGATAAAAATGGGGTGGATTGTGGTTCGAAGAGAAAATGTCAAAAATTTTCTTGTGTAAAATCAAGGTATTGTTGATGTGCTTGTTCCGATTATATGTACCTTTTTTTTGAAGAAAAATCAACACCAAAAATCAAGGCTTACAGAAGAAAAATCGTGTTCAAAATAAACGTACGTTTAATTATGTTTAAACTAAACCGGAGATTTCCCAATGAAATACAAAGCATTCCCCCTTCTTTTAGCCACCACATTTTTATCAACTAATGCTATTGCGCAAACCGTTCCTACTATAGATGCTAAATATTTGAACCAATATACATCGCCGGATATAACATGGGAAGAAGTCGCAACTTCAGGCGATGATATAATAGAAATAAAAACCGGAGGAACAACAAAATATTTTAAATATAAATACACTACACCTGAAGGAAGGGAAGTTTATGATAATCAGGGAAAATATGGCGGAACAGACATAACCGCAGATTTTATAAATTATGCTTGGTATGGTTATGGAGCCATTAATAATCATGAGCAAGAACAATTTGATATTTTGGGCAATTTTATCAATAATCGCACAGCTATTTATAATGATTATCATGGTTCAATCATTGGTAATATACAAGGAAATTTTGTAGATAATAATTTAGCTGTTATAAATTTTCATGAGGAAGATAGAGATAAATCAAGTATTATCGATTTAATAGAAGGGGTATTTATAGGAAACAGCCGAGCTATATATAACTATGCAAGTAATTATGACAACTATAATGCAATAATAAAAAAAATTGCCGGTGTCTTTATTGCAAACAGCAACATAAATAGCGATCGGTATTATGCCGTTGTAGGTGGAGCTATTAACAATGCTTTTAATTGGAATGATAACAAAGGAACAATAAATTCTATAAAAGGAGATTTCATCAGTAACAGTGCTATAAATTCGCAGGGAGAAGCGTTTGGCGGAGCTATTTATAATGGAGACACTATCGGAGAAATAGTAAATTCTAATTTTATTGATAACTACGTATCAGGGACTTCTGCTGAAGGTGGTGCTATTTATTCTATTAATGATTTAAATATTATTGCAGATAATGGAACTTCATTGTTTAGCGGGAATAAGGCTAATGGCAATAGCAATGCAATATATATGAAAGGTAGTTATGATTCGTATAAGGCATTAAATCTTAAGGCTATCAATAATGGATTAATCGTCTTCGATGATGCGATTAGTGGCGATAGTTATGATATTAATATCAATGGAGATTTATACACGGATAATAATAATGGAGTTCGATTTAATAATACAATCAGAAACGTTCATGATTTCACTATTGATAAAACTCAAGTTGCATTAGGTAAAAATGCGGTTATTTATATTGTTAATAATTACATTGCTAAAAATAGTCCATATTTACAATTAGATATTGATATTACCAATTTTGAAGCAGGAAAGCTCTATATTAATAAAGATCTTGTTGGAACAACAAACATAATTGTTAATGTTCTTCAATCACAGGAAACAATAAAAAAATACAGTATTGTTAATACATTAAGTAACCAATCAGTAACGAATGAAAACGGTATTCCTTTTGCGATTGCACCAAATCATACATTATCTGAAGAGGAAGCACAAAAATCTTTTGAGGTATACCGTGTAATTGGTAGCCCTTATATGTGGGAAGTTAACTATGATACAACCGATAAGGAATGGAGCTTATATTCAACTGCAGAAGAAAACCCTTATAAACCGGAAGAAGATAATGATAACCAAAATGAAGATGAAAACAAAAATGAAAACGATAGCGGAACTGTAGCCCCAACTCCGCAACCGCTGGGACCGATTGAAGTAGCACCGGAAGTTATTGGCTTTGAATCTTTGACTTCTTCGGGATTAGCACAGACTAACGGAATGGTTTATAATATTATGCGAAAGGTTGGTGTAAATCGTTTGTTCTGTCCGGGTTGTGGTTTCTATGACTATAACTGGGATGGCGAAGCTTTCCATAATGCTTGGGTAGATACAACCTACAACGGCTTGACAATCGAAGCTCCGGTAGAGATTGAAGCAAAAGTATGGGGTATTGAAGCCGGTTCAGATATTCAACACGATTTGAATAATAAACTCGGTATATTCGCATCATATCGTCAAGGTAATTATGAAATGAATGGTAAAGGCGAAAAATATTACTCCACAATCGGAAGTGAAATTGATATCGACAGCTATTTAGCCGGTTTATACTATCGTTATGACAATAATAACTGGTATGCTTTTGCTACTGTTTATGGTGGTATGCAAAGTGCCGAAATCAAAACCGATGACGGTATATCTGCCGACACTGATGGTTTAGAGTTGGGAGGAAGTATTGAAGGCGGATATAGCTATGCTTTAAGCAGAACCTTATCGGTAACCCCGAGTTTAGGTGTATTCTACTCACAAATCAATTATGATGATGCAACCGACAGTGCCGGTAAAACGGTAGAATATAACGACTTGAAACAAGTTGAATTAGAAGCCGGAGCAAAATTTGCTCATACTCAATATACCGACGATGGTTTTTACTCATTATATATCAAACCGAGTGT
>JAFTWG010000010.1 GCA_017465405.1 Alphaproteobacteria bacterium | reverse complement strand
TCAATAATATTATCGGCACCTTGTGTGTCTAAATTGATAGTTGTGTTTTCAATAGTACCTCCGGCACGTGATGTTCCGGCTATTATCCAGCCATCTAAATTAGTCTGGTTTCCATTTTCATCATAGCCAATTTTAGTATTACCATTGATATTAATAGTAACATCTTTAGCGGAACCATAGGAACCGACTGAAATAACCTCACCTCCGATTGTGGAATTTGTTACATTGATTACAATATCATTAGTTGATAAATATTCATCTATCCAAGTAAAATCAGAAAGGCCACCTGTTGAGCCTCTGACATCTTCACTAACAAAGGAATCTTCAATATTTATATTAACAGTTCCACCCAATCCAACTTTTTCATCTCCTTTGGATACAACTTGTTGTCCATATACAGATTTTGCCTTAGAATCATTTTTTAATGTAACATTTATATCACCTGTGACATAAGAAATTGCTACACCACCGGTTGTTTGGTATTTAAAATCCTCAACCTCTGTCATGCTACCAACAACTTTCTCTGATACTACCGTATTATCAAGAACAAGATCAATACTTCCGTTTATATCTGCTCCCTGTCCTCCACCATTAATGTAAAGAAATTTAGAATTTTTAATAGTTGTTGTAATGTCTCCATTTACGGTATTTCTCAAACCTCCGGCATATAATCTGATTTGGTCATAATCATATCCGTCTAAAATAAAATTATATCCAGTACTTTCAACATCCATGAGATTGCCTAAAAATAAATTCATGTATCTATTTGTTGAATCTTTACTAAAAGTATTGTTATTTAAAAATACATGAGCACCATTGTTTATTGGGGATACTATCACGTTATTAGGCTTATTTTGTTTATCAAAAATAAAAAATCCATTACCGCTTAACTTAAATTGTTGTTCGCCATCCCAATCTTTAAAAATTATTGTGCCATATTTTTCATAAAAGCTTGCCCAATTTGCAGTAAAGGTTCCGGTATATCCTTTGACCTTACCGCTAATTGTTAATTCAGGAAATGGGTTAGTGTCTGTTTTGTGTAGTGTAATATCTTCAGTAATTCCGCCTGTGCCCACATTTTCGGTTATTTCATATTTACCATTAACCAATAAGCTATCATCTATATTTAAAGTTGCGCCAGCACTTGGCATCATAATAAACAAAGCGGCATTAATTATAGCACATTTAAGTAAAACACTCTTATATCTTCTTTTAAGAATCTTAAGAGCGGTGTTCGAATATTTCATTTCGGATTCTCCTAAAAAGTTGTTTTGTGTATTTTTGTTCTAAATAAACGATCGTTTTTTGGAAACAAAAAATGACAAAATCTAAAAGTGAATAACAATTTGTTTTTTATTGAAATTTAAATTTTAAAGTATTACAAAATTAGGTACTAAAAAAACGATCGTTTTTTGAGAACAAATCTAAAAAAAGAGCCTTTATGTTTATACAGAAGGCTCTTTTTTACAGCTAATTATAATATAAAGAAGATAATGTGAAACACCTCGTAAAAAACGAGTGATTATCATGTTTAAATTTTGTATTCTAAAGATTATCGGGAATAATTAATTCTGCTTCTGTGTCTTTCAAAATATCTTCTAATGTAAACATCGGATTTATTTCTTTTAATAATAATCCTTCTTTTGTTACTTCCAAAACACATCTTTCGGTAACAATCATATCAACTTCACCTTCTGCCGTCAGCGGAATTGTACAGTTTTTAACGATTCTCGGTTCTCCCTTACCCGTAGTATGTTCCATCGCAATAATAACTTTTTGAGCTCCGACAGTTAAATCCATTGCTCCGCCCATGCCGGGAACAAAGGCACCGGGTATCATCCAATTTGCTAAATTGCCATGACTGTCAACTTGTAATGCTCCTAAAACGGTAATATTGACATGTCCGCCTCTGATAATGGTGAAAGACATGGCGCTATCAAAAAATACAGCTCCGGGACGAGTGGTTACCGGCAATCCTCCGGCATTAGTAACCTTGGCAATTTCAGGTGCTTCGGTATCTTTTTGACCAATTCCTATCATTCCGTTTTCTGATTGTAACATAACGTGGATATTATGAGGAATATAATTTGCAACTTCAGTCGGCAGACCAATACCTAAAGTAACTACATCCCCTTCTTTTAATTCCTGAGCAATTCGGCGAGCGATAATTTCGCGACATTGTTCTTTTGACAGTTCCATTTTATTTGCCCTCAGTTGCTATGTAATCAATAAAAATTCCCGGAATTGTAATTTCAGCCGGATTAAGCGGTTCATCAGTTATTTCTTCCGGTTCAAGAATAACAGTATCGGCAGCCGTAGCCATAACTGTATTAAAATTACGAGTAGTACCGTCAAGAAAAGCATTGCCGAATTTGTCGGCTTTAGTTGCGTAAATTATGGCCACATCAGCTTTAAGCGGTTTTTCAAATAAATATTTTTTGCCGTCAACAACCATTGTTTCTTTGCCGTTTTCAACAATGGTTCCAACTCCTGTAGGGGTTAGAAAACCACCTAATCCTGCTCCGGCGGAACGAATTTTTTCTACCAAAGTTCCCATTGGAATAAGCTCAACATCCAATTCTCCGGCATTCATCTGTTTTCCCGTTTCGGGATTGGTGCCAATGTGAGCGACAATGGCTTTTTTCACCAACTTATTTACGATTAATTGTCCACGGTCATATTCCGGATAACTGGTATCATTTGCTATAAGAGTTAAATTTGAAGTTTTATTTTTTACAATTTCATTTATTGTTTTGTATGGAGTGCCGCAACGCAAGAAACCTCCAATCATAATCGAAGAACCTTCTTTTATCAAATTTGCGGCTTGTTTTATTGATATTATTTCTTTCACTTATTTCTCAATCATTAATTTTTATCGAGCTCATTATATATACAAAATGCAAAAAGTCAATTTTAAGAAAATTTATCAAAAAAATATTGTTAGATAAAAATTAGCTGTTATTATAATGTTATATTATTACAAAGGAGAATAAAAAATGAATAAAATTCTGTTAGCTGGATTGGCTTTAAGTGTCTTTTTTGCCGGAAATTCTTATGCTCAAGAAACAGCAGCTTTACCTGAACCGACATTAACTCCGGAACAGAGTGTGAATGCTATGATGAGAGATATGACAACAAGAGATGCCGGAGAAAAATTTACACTCATTGATGAAAATGGAGATGATGAAATTACAAGAGAAGAATATATAAATTTTTCAATGAGAGTGCAAGCAGACAAAAAAGCTAAAGGCGAATTAGGTGAAGAGCCTTTGTACAATGAAGATTTTTATTCTGCGATGTTTGATGATGTAGATGTTGCGGGTAGAGGAGCGGTTAGTCGTATAGAATATATCAATAAGCAAGTTAGCGACATTTTAGGTGAAGAGATAGTGGCTCAATCGGTTGAACCTGCTTCTATTGAAACTGATGAAACAGAACGACAAAATGCTATTATTCAATCTCAAATAGAAGAACAGGAAAGAATTAGAGCCGAAGAAGAACGAGTAAGAAAAGAGGAAGAAGAAATTCGAAAAGCTGAACAAGAGGCCATAGAGGCAGAAGAAGAAATGATGCGTATGAAAGAAGAAATGGTTGCAAATTATGATGATGAATATGAAGTAGTTACCAGAAGACGCAGAAGATAAATTTATATATAGAAAAAAGGAAGAACTTTTGTTCTTCCTTTTTTGTGGTGTTAGACACAGTCTAGTCTATGTCCTCGGGATCCCCCTCTTCGTCACCGTAGAAGTCTATATAATACATGAGGGTGAGTACTTTCTCCTCAAGACTTTGAGCATCCCTGATTTTATCATACAAATTGTCAGTAGAGCTTTCCCACAGTTTTTTGATCTTTCCCTCATACTCATCTATCAATCCCTTCACATCATCTTTCGTGCAAATGTTTGACAGATACCAATACTGTTGGTTAATCGTCAATTTCCAGAAAAAGTCATCAAACTCATAGAAGTGAGGAGGAATTGGATCTGCCAACCATTTTTTGCGTTGCTCAACAACTTTGCACTGATTCCACACAAAAAAGCCGGCGAAAAGTACAATGCCTACCATAATCCATGATGCAAGTGCAAAGCTGAAATTGTAGTAGAAGAACACTCCCGCAGCGACAACCAAAATTGCAATCAAAGCAATTCGAATCTTTAATCTCTGTTCCATACTGAAAATTTTTTTGAAGTTTATGAATAATTTATCTTTAATTGTTTGTTAGTAGACAAAATATGATATTTTAGTCAAAAAGTCAATACTGTTTATGAATTTAAAACAAAAAAAATGCCGGAAATAACCGGCATTTCATCTCTCTTACAAGAAACTACTTCATTTTCTTTTCAACGAATTCTTCGTGTTTTTTAGTTTTCTTGTCATATTTTTTCAAAGTCAACTTTTCCGGATGAGTTCTAGGATTCTTCTCTGCGAGATAGAATGTACCTGTACCGGCAGTGCTTTCTAATTTTACTTTTACTTTAATTGCTTTAGCCATTTTAAAATACCTTTACATATAGGTTTACACATATTACGTTGGGTGTAATATAGCTTTTTTTCTTTCCTTGTCAATAGCTTTTTTAGTGCTTTATAACTTAAAAAGGAGCAACCTGTTCGGGTGGCTCCTTTTTTTGATAGAATGCTACGGCTACTCTTTACTCAATGGTTTTGATATAACCTCCTCTCCGTTAATAAAGATTCTTACCTCAACCTTGCCGTCATCATAGAACGCCTGCTCCAAAGCGAACATATCGCCTTTTTTCGGATGAGTTGTTCCGCGGAATCTTGCGGTAGGAATCTCTACTTTGGTTTGTTTCTTCTTACCAAAAAAGAGGGTTGTCAACCAGTTAGAAAGCATAACTTTTCTAACTTTCATCTCTTGAGTCTTTACAATTCTCGCCATCGTTGAATGTGTATTTAATAATTTATAAATATGTTTACTGTAGTTCTATTGTGATGTTTTTGGACAAAAAAGTCAAGCGCCAATTTTAATCAAGCCGAACTTTTTCTTTCCTTGTGCAATTTTTATTTGTCCATCTACCACATCATTGTTTGAAAAACAGTAGTTTTCATCACTAATCGGCTTGTCATTAACTTTGATTCCGCCTTGTTTTATCAAACGTCGAACTTCGCCCTTGCTTGCGCACCAACCAATTTCTACAATGGCTTCAAGAATGCTGACGCCTTCTGCATTTGTTTTTTCTATAAACGGTAATTCTCCGCCGATACCGCCTTGTTCAAAAGTTTTTATTGCTGTTGCTTTAGCGGCTTCTGCTTCCGATTCTCCTCTGCAAATTTTTGTTGCTTCATAAGCTAAAATTTTCTTAGCTTCGTTTATTTCTTGGTCTTTTAATGCCTCTAAGCGACGAATTTCATCAATCGGTAAATCGGTATAAATACGTAAACATTTGCCGACTTCAGCATCTCCGATGTTACGGAAATATTGGAAATAGTCATAACTTGGCAATTTATCTTCATTAATCCAAACGGCATTACCCTCTGATTTGCCCATTTTTTTACCGTTTGAATCGGTTATAATCGGACTTGTGAAACCAAATAATTCCACATCGTGACGACGGCGTCCGAGTTCTGTTCCCGAGGTGATATTACCCCATTGATCAGAACCGGCAATTTGAGCACGACAATTATATTTTTGATATAGTTCACAAAAGTCATAACCTTGCAGAAGCATATAGTTAAACTCTAAAAACGACATTGGTTGTTCACGTTCCAAACGAGATTTAACACTATCCATGGTCAACATACGATTAACTGAATAATATGTTCCTACATCACGCAAAAAAGCGAGATAATTAATATCTTTGAACCAATCCCAGTTATCAACCATAACGGCATCATTTGCTCCGTCACCGAATTTCAAAAATTTCATAAATGATTTTTTAAGTCCTTTGATATTGTGTTGTAATGTTTCTTCGGTCAAAAAAGGACGTAATTTATCTTTTCCGGACGGGTCACCGATTCGTGCGGTTGCACCTCCCACCAAAGTTAAAGGTTTATGACCGCACTTTTGGAACCAACGCATCATCATTAACGGAACAATATGTCCGACGTGTAGACTGTCGCCGGTAGGATCGGAACCTAAATAACCTACGGCCGGAGTTCCATTTTGTTCGCATTCATACAAATAGCTGTCGAATCCGTTTTCATTTGTACATTGATTATAAAACCCACGCTCAACCATAATATTAAAAAATTCAGATTTAAAGTTACTCATTTTCCTTATCCTTAATTTGTAAAATAACACCGCATAATAACATATAATCTTCGGAGTTCAAGAGTTTGATAACTAAATATTAAAATAACAAAATATTAACGCATAAAATATATAATGGCAGACAAATTTTTGAGGAAATAAATGAACAATATAAAAACAATAAGTGCTTTAGGAATAATGAGCTCAACTTCGTACGAGGGAGTAGGGCTTGCTCAAATAGAAACGGACGGCGTTGATATAAAAGGTTTCGGACCTGCCTATATTATTCCGTTTGAAGAAAGTTTACTCGATTCGATTCGCCAAATTGATGGACATCGTGCTATCGAATCTCCGGATATGGCAAATAAAATTCGCAATACAGAAATAGCTTTTACCGAGTTTTGTGCTGATTTGGTAAAAAACTTTATTCAAGATAATGATATAAAAGTTGATATAATCGGTTTTGCCGGACATACAATATGTCATAACCCTAAAGAAAACTACACTCATCAAATCGGCGATGGTAAAATGTTATCTGAACTTACCGGAATATCCGTTGTCAGTGCTTTTCGTAAAGCCGACATCTTAAACGGAGGAAAAGGCGCTCCGCTTTCTCCCATATATTATGAAGCTTTAACCTCAAAATGTTCGAAACCCTTGGCAGTTATTGATATTGGGGGAACTACGGATATTTCGTGGTTTGGTGAAAACGGTGAAATGACTGCATTTATTTCCGGACCTGGCAATGCTGTTATCAATGATTGGGTAATGAAACACGGCGGAATGCATATTGATTATAATGGTCGTCTCGCAATTTTAGGGAAAATAAATGAGCAGATTTTACAAAGTTTAATGCACCATAAATATTTGGCAATTCTTCCGCCTAAAGCTTGTGACAGAAATATGTTTAACGAAAAAATGGAGCATTTGGAAGGGCTTAGTCTTGAAGACGGTGCGGCGACAGCAACGGCATTTGTTGCTGAATCAATAGTTTATTCTATGGCACTATATTTGCCGGAGTTACCGAAAGAAGTTTATGTTTGTGGGGGAGGGGCAAAAAATCCTACTTTGATGCGGTTCCTTCGTCAACGATTGCCAAATGTAATGGTAAAAACTACTGCAGAAAAAGGTTGGAATGTTGATGCAATAGATGCACAAGCTGCAGCCTTTTGGGCGGTCAGACGATTAAGCTTGTTGCCGATAAGTTTTCCTTTTACTACCGGTGTTCCCGTTCCTTGTATCTGCGGAGAACTTTTTGAAGTTTAGTTATGAGGTTGTAGTCATTGTAACGTTAGGATAATAAATCTCTAATTTTTATATTGATTTTTACTCATTTTTCGCTGTTTTTATAGAAGTTTTCATCATCTATAAAAATTACTTTATTTTCATAACGATTTTTTGTTATTCTTCAACATACTTCTGATGTTTGATTTTCACTTTATAATCTTGATGAGTGATATTAGTTTCAAAATCAGCTTCAATAATCAAAGCTTCGTCAGCATTTTTCAAAAATTCAATAGCATTAGGATTAAGATAGTCCAACAACAAAACATCACGGCGATTTCGATATAAATATGCGTGATCATTGTCATCATATAATAAATAAGGATTTTCAGGTTCTCCGTTTTGCGGTTTTATAAAAAACACGACCTGCTTATCTTCTGAAACGAAAATTCGATAATCTTCTGCGTGTCGCATAATCTTTTCTCTCGTCTCCCATATTTTGGAGTGTATGACCTTTTTTGTCATTTGTATACTCTATAAGCGACTTTTAATTTTTGTTGCCAATAGGTCAACTCCTTTATGTCCGAGTTTTACTGCTCCTCCCACTGCTGTCTTTCCTAGCCAGTTCATACCGTCTAAACCTAATTTCCCGATGGGCATTCCCATTTTGCATCCGGAAAATTGATCTGCTAAGGTGGTAGCCATTCCTAAAGTTGCTCCGGCGAACTTTGACCCGCAAGTAAACGCCAGTCCCATTCCGCTAATTCCCCATTTTGCTAGTGTAGCACCGACATCAACGACTCTTTTTTGTGCATCAGTCATATCTTAAATCCTCTTTTTGTTTATTATAGACAAAATATAACATATTTTTTACTTCAAGTCAATAATCGTATTTTGTTGTATAAAAGCTTGACTCGGCTTGTTTATTGTATTAAATTTACATCCGACTTAAAACAGAAAGAAAAGCTAAATGTTTGCAAAAATAATACATATCAATATCAATATTATCCCTTAGGGGATGCGCTTTTCTATACATACATTTTTCAAACAACAAAAAATCAATCAAATTTTAATAATATACAGAGGTTAACGATGACCAAATATTACCCAGAGGTAAAGGCAAAACCTGACTTTGTCGAATTAGAAAAAGAAGTTCTCAATTTTTGGGAAGAAAACAATACTTTTGAAAAATCTGTTCAAAATCGTGATGGTGCGGCAGAATTTGTTTTTTATGACGGACCTCCGTTTGCAAACGGAACACCACACTACGGACATATTATGGTGTCGTATGTCAAAGACGTTGTCGCTCGTTTTCAAACTATGTGCGGCAAAAAGGTTGACCGCCGTTTAGGGTGGGACTGTCACGGACTTCCTGCTGAGATGTCTGCCGAAAAACAACTCGGAGTTTCCGGTCGTAAGCAAATTGAAGAATTCGGTGTTGAAAAATTTAATGATTTTTGTCGTCAAGATGTTTTGAAATATTCCGGAATTTGGGTTGATATGTTCAAACGTATCGGCCGTTGGGTTGATTTTTCACGTGACTACAAAACAATGGATTTGCCGTTCATGGAAAGTGTTATCAATAACTTCAAACAGCTGTATGATAAAGGTTTAATCTATGAAGATTTTAGAGTTTTGCCATATTCTTGGGCAGCTGAAACTCCGTTATCAAATTTTGAAGTAAATCAAGGCTATCAAGATAAAACCGATAATGCAATTACGGTTTTGTTTAAACTTGAAAACGGAATGAAAATTTTGGTTTGGACAACTACTCCTTGGACTTTGCCGTCAAACCTTATGTTGGCTGTGGGTAAAGACATTACTTATGCCGTTATGGAAGAAAACGGTCAAAAATATGTTTTGGCCGAAGCGTTACTAGGTCGTTATAAAAAACAACTCGAAAAGGCAGAAAAAGTTGGAACTTTCAAGGGTTCTGATTTAATCGGTATGAGTTATGAGCCGATGTTCCCATATTTCAAAAATCTCAAAGAAAAAGGTTGTTTTAAAGTATTATCTGGTGAATTTGTTTCTGTTGAAGATGGTACCGGCGTTGTTCATATTGCTCCGGGATTCGGACAAGACGACTTTGATGCTTGCCGTGCTTATGATGATAGTTTTCCGGTTGTATGTCCTGTCGACGAAGCCGGTAAATTTACCGCAGAAGTAAGTGATTATGAGGGTAAACAAGTTTTTGAAACCAATGAGCCGATTATGCAATGGTTGAAAGAAAACGGACTTTTGGTGAAAAAAGAACAATATACTCACTCATATCCTTTCTGTTGGCGTACAGACACTCCGCTGATTTACAAAGCAATGTCCTCTTGGTTTGTAAAGGTTACGGATTTTCGTGATGAAATGGTTGAAAATAATCAACAAATCAACTGGGTGCCGGAACATATTAAAGATGGTCGATTCGGTAAGTGGCTTGAAGGTGCTCGTGACTGGTCTATTTCACGTAATCGTTTTTGGGGAACCCCGATTCCGGTATGGAAATCCGACAATCCGAACTTCCCACGTGTAGATGTATTCGGTTCTGTTGCGGAAATTAAGGAAAAAACGGGCTTTGAAGTAGATAATCTCCATAAGCCGTATATTGACGATGTTGTTTATCCTAACCCCGATGATCCGTCAGGAAAAACAATGATGCGCAGAGTTAGCGATGTGTTTGACTGTTGGTTTGAATCCGGTTCAATGCCTTATGCACAAGTACACTATCCGTTTGATAATAAAGAATGGTTTGAAAATCATTTTCCGGCAGATTTTATTGTTGAAGCTATGGATCAAACTCGCGGATGGTTCTATACATTAACGGTTCTTTCAACTGCGTTGCATAATCGTCCGGCTTTCAAAAACTGCATTTGTACCGGTTTGTTGATGGCAGAAGGCGGACAAAAACTTTCTAAACGTTTGAAAAACTATCCTGATCCGTCAATGGTATTAGATACAATCGGTTCTGATACATTGCGTTGGTTCTTGGTTTCTTCTCCGGTATTAAAAGGCGGAAATTTGGCGGTTGACCAAGAAGGAAAAGAAATTGTTAAGGCTGCTCGTGTAGCACAAATTCCGTTTTGGAACGCCTTTTACTTCTTTACTCTCTATGCTAACGCAGAAGGATATCAAGCAAAAGAAGTGAGTTCTTCAACAGAGTCTTTGGACAATTATATTTTAGCAAAATTAAAACATTTGGCTAACGTCGTACAAAACGGGGTTGCGACTTATGATGTAGCAGTTGCTTGTAACGAAATTTCTAAATTTATGGAAATTTTGAATAACTGGTATATCCGTCGTACACGTGACAGATTTTGGACCGGTGATACTCAAGCATTTGACGTTCTTTATACTGTTTTGGTAAATTTGAGTAAACTTATGGCTCCGTTAATGCCGTTTGTTTGCGAATATGTATATAAGAATCTGACCAGAGATGAATCAGTTCACTTGGCTGATTATCCTAATTTATCTGCAATTGCCGATAACGAAAAATTGATGGCTGAGATGGATTTCTTACAAGATTTGTGTTCTGCCGGTAAATTTATTCGTGAAGAAAAGAATTTGCGTAATCGTTTGCCTTTGAGCAGTTTGACTGTTGTCGGAAATCATTTTGGTTCTGAGTATCAAGAAATTGTAAAAGACGAATTAAATGTTAAAGAAGTTCTTTTTGATGATAATCTTTCAAACTATGCTACCAAAAAGATTTATCTCTACACTCCGTTGTTAGGTAAAGCTTTGGGCAAAGATATGGGAGCAGTTATGGCAGCCTATAAACAAGGGCAATGGGAACTTAATGATAATGGTACATTAAGTATTGCCAACCAAACCTTAACCGGCGATTTGTTTGAAGTTCGTTTGGAAATGAAAGAAGGTGTTGCCGGTTTAGCTTTTGCAGAAAATAAAGCTGTCGTAACCTTAGATACCAACGTAACCGATGAATTGAAACGTGAAGGTATGGCTCGTGACTTTATCCGTTTGGTTCAAACTTTACGTAAAGATAAAAATTTCAATATTTCAGACAGAATAGAACTTAATTGGCAAACCGCTGATGATAATTTGGCAGCAGCTCTTAAAGAAAATGAAGCATATATTTGCGACCAAGTTCTGGCAGTGAAAGTTAATTCTGCTTGCTCTCAAGGAACAATGGCTGATATTGACGGAGTAAAAATTTGCTTTGATGCGGAAGTTGTAGCCTCAATGTCAAAAGGAGCATAATATGCGCTTGGCATTATTCCAACCGGATATGCCGCAAAACACGGGTACCATGCTTAGGCTTGGTGCCTGTGTTGACGTTGAGGTTGATATAATTGAACCCTGCGGTTTCATATTTAGCGAACACGCACTGCGTCGTTATGGTATGGACTATTTGGATATGGTAAAATATCGTCGTCACAATTCTTGGGAGGATTTTGTAGAATATGCCAAAGCTCATCCCGAAGAATATGGCAGAATAATCCTTTTAACGACTAAATCTCAAACACCATACACCGATTTTGAATTTAGAAAAAACGATGTTTTGTTGTTAGGACGTGAAAGTGCCGGTGTTCCCGAACAGGTGCATCAGACTGTTGATGCCAGATTGATTATACCGATGAACGAAAAAGCTCGTTCCATTAATGTTGCGGTTTCTGCAACTATGGTACTGGGTGAGGCTTTGCGTCAGACAAAGTCATTCCCGTCAAAAAATATATAAAAAAAATACTGGATTTATGTCCAAAAATGTGGTATAATCCACTCTGTCTTGCGGAAAATAAGGCTTTCCGCGTTTTGTGTTTTTCAAGATATGGTAGGAATTTAATATGATAAAAAAGACAACATCTAAAATTGCGTTCAATTCCGGTGAATATGTAGTTTATCCGGCTCAAGGTGTAGGTAAAGTTGCCGATATTCAAAAACAAGTAGTTGCCGGTACGGAGTTGGAGCTGATAGTTGTTAATTTTGATAAAGACAAAATGACTTTGCGTGTTCCTTTGGCTAAAGCAAGTGCTAGCGGCTTACGTAAAATTTCTGAAAATTCAGTTATGGATAATGCTTTGGAAACATTAAAAGGAAAAGCAAAAGTTAAGAAAATTATGTGGTCACGTCGTGCGCAGGAATATGAAAATAAAATTAATTCCGGTAGTCCGGTTGCTATTGCAGAAGTTGTAAGAGACTTGCATCGCCGTGAAAATTTGTCTGAACAATCATACAGCGAAAGACAAATCTATGAACAAGCTCTCGACAGATTAGCCAGTGAATATGCTATTTGTCAAAATATTTCATCTGCAGAAGCGACAAGTAAACTTTTGGATATTTTAGCTTCGGTAAATCCTTCCGCATAAAGATATTTTTCAAAATTGCAAAGTATGAAGGCTCTCGAAAGAGAGCCTTTTTTGTTATTGTATTTATTAAAAAAATATGTAAAATTGAACTATAATTGTTTCGGAGAATTGCTATGAATGCTAAAAAATGCACAATTTTATTGACGGTTGGTTCTGTTCTATGTACCGGTACTGCACTTTCCAGAGAAAATATTTTATTTGATTTCAATAATTACATTCCCTCTCTTGATAAAGCTTATGAGAAAAAAATGTCCTCTATAAATAGCGGATACAGTTTGACATTCGATTCGACAGGCTCTGAAAACGATAATGATTTTGTTTTTTATAAGATTAATGACGATTTAACAACATCAGCGGTATATTACAGAATCTTACCTGATTTTATCGGGGAAAACAGACTTGGAGAAGTATATAATACCATAAAATCCAACTCAAGCAGTGTAAATGAATATACCGGATATTTTTATAAAAGCCAAGGAACAAGTTGGATGAGTCCCGGTGCATTTTATAACGTGAACCGAGCAGTTATTGATAAATTAACAGCAGATTTTATAGACAATGAACTGTATCTTACAGGATCAAGCAATAATGTAGGATATGGCGGTGGTATGCAAAACGGAGCAGCTTGGAACAGTCCGGGAACAATAAATTTATTGGTAGGCGATTTTATCGGTAATTTTGTAAATCAACAAAATCCTGACAGTTCTGCGATGGCAGCAGGTGGTGCGTTAGCGAATTTGATAAGCAATATAAAAGAAATAAATGCCAATTTTATTGGTAATCATGTTTTTACAAACGGAACCGCAGCCGGTGGAGCAATTGTTAATCTTACCGGTACTATTGAGACATTAAAAGGAACATTTATTGGGAATTATACTGAAGGTGGTGTATATGCTCAAGGAGGGGCAATTTTTAACTCTGCGGCCATAATAGATGATGAAACGGTTGAAGGAGGGTTTCTCATTCCATTAATAAAAGCTGATTTTATAGGAAATTATGCAAAAGCAGGAAGTTATGCTTCCGGTGGTGCTATTATGAATGCTGCAACCGGTGTTATGCCTGATATATATGGTAATTTTATTGGTAACTATGTATCTGCTCCGCAAGCATTGGGTGGAGCAATAAATTCTCCGAACGGAATTAATACCATTACCGGTAGCTTTGTTAACAATTATGCAGAAAGCTCCGGAATTAATGCTTATGGCGGTGCTGTTTACATTAGTGGAAATATGAAATTCATAGCAGACGGTTTAGATAATTATTTCATTGGTAATTATACAAAAAACAAAGATGGAAAAGCTTATAATGCAATATTTGTTGATAATAAAAGTAATGATAATTCTCTCATTAAATTGACTTTTGATATAACAGGAAAAGGAAACTTGTACTTTAATGATAGTATAATGGGAAGAATTGCAACCGGCGAAAAAGCTGTTTACGATATTGATATAAAAGGATATGGAAGCGGTAAATTTTTCATGAATAACTACATCTCTAACGCCAAAGAAGTTAATGTAGATGGAGCGGTGTTTGCTTTTAATAAGGCTCCATATACTGATGATTACGGATGCGGTAATAATTGTAAAGGAAATTTTGTTGCTACCGCAAAAGATAACTATAAAGCACCGGATTTTGAGGCTGAACCGATAACAAGCTTAACATTGAGTAATTCTTGGTTTTATATATACAATGGCTACGCAGATAAGATAAAAATGAAAAATTATACAGCCTTAGGGGATACTTTTCTTCATATTGATGTTCTTAAAAATAATAATGAATGGATTGCAGACATTCTTTCGGTGACAGGTCAAATAGAGGGAACGACTCAAGTTGTAGTTTATGATAAAACCGGAGAAGATAATAGCGGAGCCAGTGTGTTATTTATAGAAGCACCGAATGATGTTAACGGAACAACTCCCAGTGTATTTCGTGTTTACGGAAGTCCGTACAAATGGGATGTTGCATATAATATAAATGGTGAAACAAAAGGAAGCTATTGGTATCTGGTAGGAACAGAAGAAGACAATGAAAATGAGTATATAGGTTATACTCCTCCGTTTTTGTCTGTTGAAGATGAGTTTGAATTTCCGGAACCGGAAGTTCCCGAAACAATAGAATATAATCCGGAAGTTATAGCCGGAATAGGATTGCATGAAGCGGCTATAGAACAAACTCGTAGCGTTTTCAGAAATGTTAACAGTAAGGTTTCATCTGGTAGAGGATATTGTCCCGGGTGCGGAATCATATCAGATGCTTGGGATGGAGAAAAACTTCGCAATATTTGGGTGCTTGCACAAGGAGAGAATGCTAATATAGAAAAACCGGTGAATATTGATGCTGAAATTTGGGGAATTGAAGGCGGATTTGATTTTCAAAATGATGTTAATAATACTTTGGGAATTTTTGTTTCTTATCGTGATGGTAATTATGATTTATCGGGAGAGGGAGCAAAACTCAATTCATCAATCGGTAGTGAAATTGATATAGATAGCTATTTAGGAGGATTATATTATCGCTATGATAAAAATATGCACTGGTTATTTGCCGGAATATATGGAGGAATTCAAAATGCAGATATTAATACAAACGATGGTATAATTTTTGATACTGATGGTGTGGAATTTGGTTTGATGGCAGAATATGGTAAAACTTATACTATCAGTAACGATTTATCCATATCTCCCGGTATCGGTATTTATTATACCCAAGTAAATTTTGATTCTGCACATGACGATATGGGTAAGAAATATAATTGGGATAATATACAATATACGGAAGCCGAGTTGGGAGTTAAAGTAGAGAAAAACTACGATAATGGCCGAATTTATATAAAACCAAGCATAATACAAACTCTAACAACAGATGATAGTGTAAAGATTTCAGAAATAAATAAAATTGATACATATCATGACCAAACCTTAGCTCGCTTTGAAATTGGCGGAAGTTACCGTTTTAATGAAAATGTATATGGATATTCGTGGGGTAACTATACCTATGGTTCGAGTTATGATTCTCTCTCTTTGGGAGTAGGAATAAATTATACTTGGTAAACATAAGGCTCTCGAAAGAGAGCCTTTTTTGTTATTGTGTTTATTTAAATGTGTATAACTTTGTTAACAAAGTGATTCCTTGTTTGCATATTTTAAAGAGTCCGAATAGTTTGTTTTTGTAAAAGTTAACAAAAGGTTAAGTGATGCAAACTACGGAAGAAATGATTACAATGCAAGAGGAAGGTCTGGTTATTACGGCGGCTTCTGAATTGGTTGATACATATACAAACGCTTCAGGTAAAGAGTTTGTATGGGGATATTATTTTTGCATTGAAAATACTTCCGATGAAAAAATTACACTTGTAGGAAAAAACTGGAATATTACCGATTCCCACGGTAATTCTTTTTCCGATTCTACTCCCGGATTTCAAGGGGAAATTCCGGAAATTGAACCCGGAGAATATTTTGAATTCAGCTCACAAGCACCTCTAAAGTCATCAAATGCGGTTTTTTATGGAAGTTGCAGTATTTTGAAAGCGGGCAAAAAAATCGCCCAAAACATTAAACTGCCTATTTTGCAATTCAATGCGGGCGATAATTTCGCTTGCGCTTGTAACTGATTTATTCGTACTCAGCGATAAATTGATTATCCTCAATATACATATTGAGATATTTGTTGACGTTCATCTGCATACGAGCATTGAACTCTTCAAAAAGTTTGTCAACCATATTTTTCCAATAAACTTCTTTTTGTTCGATTGTTGTGTCAACCGGAATTGTGAGTTCACGCCATGCGTCTAAAGAAGTTTCTGCACTTGAAAATTTATTAGGATCACTAACTTTTAAAACAACAGATAATTTTGCACGATATTTAATGCTGTCTTTTTCAAACAACTTTTCTGACTTTATAATTTCTTCTGTAACACTTGCATCTTTAACTGTGAATACGGCTTGTTTGTTTGAAGAAAAATCAACAGCCTTTAATCTGTCGTTAGCCCAGTTCATAGCAGTTTTTTCAATAGATACAGGGAACAAATGCTCAACGTTTGGTCTTGTAAATGAAGGAACAAATTCTGACACAACTTCAACCTTATTTACTTTGAGATTAATTTGTTGTTGTGCATCAAAACGAGATTCTTGGAATTTTTGCGGGGCTTGCTCTTCGGTTGTCGCACAAGCGGTAATCATTGCCAAAATACCAAATACAGCGAGAAATTTTTTCATGGTTATTAATCCTTGTTGTTACATCTTTGTTATTGTAAAATATTATTTATTGTTTAACATGTAGTTAATATAATTTGCAAGAAAAAGGTTATCAATGTTTGAAAATAATGAAAAAAAAGCATTAAAAATTAAAAGAATCCGTAAAATGACAAAGGAAAGACTGCAAAATATTGCCCTTTATTATCTTGAGCGATTCGATTCTTCTTCTTCAAATTTATATCAAGTACTTAAACGACGCATATATAACTATCGACGTTATGATGATAATTTGGATGTTGCCGAAGCCGAAATGTGGATTAATGATATAATCGAAAAGTTTGAAAAAATAGGCTATCTTAACGATACAAGATATACAGAATTTAAAGTTCAAAACTATATAAATGCCGGAAAACCTGAAAAATACATTCGTCAAAAACTTCAAGCTAAAGGAATTGATGAACAAGTGTTGGACAGAGTTTTGCAAACTCAAGAATTTGACGAAGAAGAAATGGCAAAAAAGTTTGTTGCAAAGAAAAAAATAGGTCCATACCGCGAGGACGAAACAAAAAGAAGAGAATGTTGGCAAAAGGACATATCCGCAGTCATCAGAGCCGGTTTTTCTTATGAAACCGCAAAAAAAATAATCGGAGTCGAAAATATAGACGATTTTTCATAAAAAGTTTGTAAAACACAAAAATATAGGGTAACATAACCTTGTTATAATATAGGTTGGGGGCGTTATGGCTACGGATAAAGAAAAAATCGCCGCATTAAAAGCTATCAGGGATAAAACCCTTGCAGAGATGGCTGAAATGGATGCACCCTCATATCTTGATGACCAGCTTTTAGAAGAAGATGACAGCTTCCCTCCTCATGAAGATTTTGGAGAGGAAGATGATTCTGTTCGTTATCGTCCGTCAGACGAAGATTTTTATGATGAAGAAGACTATAATACAGATGAATATGATGAAGAAGGTTATGATGAAACGGATGAATATCGTAATGATGATGAATATGACGATGAGTATGATGAAGAAGAAGATGATGATGAAGCAGAAGACGACGATGATGATGACGGTGATGACGATGTAGAATGGCACGCTGTATCAAAAGATAAGGATGACGACGATTATTATTATGACGAAGAAGATGATGAATATGAAGATTTGCCACTGCTTAATATTGAATTTAACGGTAAAAACCTTGAAAATGGCGAATTTGACCACGAAAACCTTCAAGATGCAAATTTTTCTGCTGCAAATTTGACCGGAGTTAATTTTGAAGGTTCAGACCTAAGAGGAGCTGATTTTTCGGGTGCTAATCTTACTAATACCAATTTATCCGGTGCAGATTTGTCGGGCGCAACATTTGCCGGAGCCCAATTAATCGGAACGAATTTCACCGGCGCAAAGCTTAAAAATGTAATTTTTACCGATGCCTTTTTTCAAGATGCAATATTGCTTGATATTGATATCGACACAATCAGTCTTGAAGAATTACAGCAGTTAATAGAATATGTTGCGAAATATTATCCTGAAAAGCTTAATTTAAATCGTATAAATTTGACAATGTTAGATTTGAAAAAAATAGATTTAACAAAAGTCAGTTTACGAGGAGTAGATTTTACCGGTTGCGATTTTACCGGAGTTAATATTTTAGAATTGGATTTGAGCGAATGTATCATTACTCCGGAACAAATTGCTCAAGCTTTGGGGCATCCTCCGACAGCAATGGAATTGAAACGTATATTGGCTCCAAAGGGGAAAAAAGCTAAAGGCGGACTCAATATTGATTTCACCGATTTATTCTTAAACGGAGGAAAACAGTTTGGAGTTATTAATGTTGCCGGTTATAAAGGAATGGACGTTGATAAGTTAGTAAAAATGGGTAAAAAGATATATAAAGCTGTAGAAGGCAAGGATAAAGCACCTGTTCAGGATAAAGATACATTAGAGTATATACGTCAACAAAATAAAGCAAACAAAGAAGAATTGCGCCAAGTTATAGAAGAACGTAAAAAGAGAGAACTGGCTAATCGTCGCCGAGAAAAACAAGGGAGACGTATTCAGCGAGAAAACAGTGGTTACGGAAGGTAGTATATATGGAAGATACCTTATTTTCTCAACAAGTAAAACGTCCGCTTGCCGATAGATTGCGTCCGCAAAAATTATCGGAGGTAGTCGGTCAGAACCATATTGTCGGAGAAGATTCACCTTTGGGAAGAATGGTTAAATCCGGAAAAATTACCTCGTTTATTTTATGGGGACCTCCCGGATGCGGAAAGACAACAATAGCTCGTTTGATTGCGGAACATACAAATTTATACTTTGAGCAAATATCTGCGGTTTTTTCCGGTGTTGCCGATTTGAAAAGAGTTTTCCAATATGCTATTGACCGCAGAAATACGCAAGGGAAAGGAACGTTACTGTTTGTTGATGAAATTCATCGTTTTAACAAATCGCAACAAGATGGTTTTTTACCTTATGTAGAAGACGGCACCATAATTTTAGTCGGAGCAACTACCGAAAACCCGTCTTTTGAGTTGAATGCTGCGTTGCTTTCTCGTTGTCAAGTTTTTGTACTTAATCGATTGAATTCTGACGATTTTGAAATTCTTTTACAAAGGGCTGAAAAAGAAGAAGGAAAAACTTTACCTCTAGACGAAGAAGCTCGAGAAATAATGAAGACCATAGCTGATGGTGATGGGCGTTATATTCTTAATTTGGCCGAAAATGTATTTAATTACGCTAAATCCGGAGAGATATTTAATAAGGATAATATTATAAACATAGTTCGCTCCAGAGCTCCGGTATATGATAAAGGCAGAGACGGACATTATAATCTTATTTCCGCCGTCCATAAGTCTCTGAGAGGTTCTGATGTTGATGCGGCTCTTTATTGGACAGCACGAATGATAACGTCGGGAGAAGATGCAAAATATATTTTGCGCAGATTGACACGCTTTGCTGTCGAAGATGTGTCTTTAGCTGATCCGAATGCGGTTAATCAAGCTATTTCTTGCTGGGAAACTTATGAAAGACTGGGTTCTCCTGAAGGTGATTTGGCTATTATGCAGTTGGTTGCATATTTGGCAACGGCGCCAAAATCGGCAGGAGTATATAAGGCTATGCACAAAGCATTTGATTTAGCTAAAAAGACCGGTTCACTAATGCCGCCCAAACATATATTGAATGCTCCCACAAAACTTATGAAAGAGCTCGGATATAAAGAGGGATACATATATGATCAAGATTTGGAAGACGGATTTTCCGGTCAAAATTATTTTCCTGAAGGAATGAAAAGGGTGAAATTATATTATCCTGTTGAACGAGGTTTTGAGCGAGAAATAAAAAAACGGATTGAATATTTTGATAAACTTCGTTATGAAAAAAATAAAAATAAATCGGAGAATGAATAAATGTTAGAATTAGCAGAAGATGAATGTCAAATTTTTATTGAAAATATGACGGAAAAGGCTTTTGCCGGAAAAACTCCGGTTGAGGAACCTGTTTATACGGCTTTGATAGGAGCTCCGGGATCCGGTAAATCTCATCTTGCAAGGAAAATTAAAAACAGTGTTGTTATTTCTTCAGACAATATTATTACAGAGTATATAAACACTGTAGGAATTGATCCCAGAGATTATAATGGGGATGAAGAAGTAAGCAGGTTTGCGACGATTGTTAATAACCACATAGCTAAAAAAGCTGTTAGAGAAGGATATAATTTAACATATGATACTTCTGCTTTGTTAAATTCTCTCAATATGGGAGCTTACCTAAAAAAATATGGTTATAAAGCAGAATTTAAGATAATGCTTGTTGATGAATATCAGGCAGCAATGAATGTTGTTGAGCGAAAACTTGATTTTGATGATGAATATACAAAATATACATATAATCGTATTGACGGAGCAAAATATCCGAAAGGAAATCCTTTAGAGGTAATGCCTTTAGTATCCGAAAATGTTTCGGCAGCAGTATGCGAGTTCATCCCCAAGGCAGTAAAGGACGGACTAAATGTTGAAATTTATGAATTTGGAAAAGACAAACCATCGTTTAAGACCGGAGACGATTTTGATAAATTTATGGAAAATATAGAATTAATTCCGATGGAACAACATATTGAGCGGTGTAAAAAATTAAGAAACAGAGCAGATATGATGGGGAAAGAAGACTATTTCTTACAGCTTAAAATGTTAGAAAAAAATATGCAAAGAGGATAAAACAAAAAATGTCTGTTGAAATGATAAAAGTTAAAGATATCGATGACGGAATGCGCCTTAATCGTTGGTTTTTAAAATATTATCCTAATATAACGATGGGTAGATTACAAAAATTATTACGAACCAAACAAATAAAAGTAGATGGTAGCCGAGCTGAAACATCACTAAAATTAGCAGCCGGACAAATAATTCGTATTCCTCCGCTTAAAAATGATGAAGCAGAACCGGAAAAAAGTAAAACCTTACTTCCTAAAGAAATAGAATTTATGCAAAGTTTGGTTATATTCAAAGATGATAATATTATTGCAATTAATAAACCTTCCGGTTTAGCTGTACAAGGCGGAACCAATACTCGGTTTCATGTTGACGGGTTGCTCGATGCCTTGATTTTTGAAAAAGAGGAGCGTCCGAGACTGGTACACAGAATAGATAAAGACACCAGCGGTATTTTACTGTTGGCACGCAATCGTAAAACTGCAGATTTGTTGACCAAAGCGTTTAGAGAACACAAATTACCAAAGACATATTTAGCTCTTGTAAAAGGATGTCCTAAACAAGAAGAAGGAGAAATAAAAGCTTCTTTAGAAAAAATAGGAGAGAGGATGCAGGTTGTAACAAATGGACAAAGTGCTAAAACTTTATATAAAGTGCTGGATAGTGTCGGGCAAAAATTTGCACTTGTCGAGGCTAGCCCTTTGACAGGCAGAACTCACCAAATAAGAGTTCATTTAGAACATATCGGATGCCCGATTATCGGTGACGATAAATATTATGGCGGAGGGGAACGCATAAAATGTGAGTTGTTTGCCGATAAATTACACCTTCATGCCTACAAAATAGATTTGTCGACAATATATAATAAAAAAGTGGTAATTAAAGCGGCTTTACCACAACATTTTTGTGATAGTTTATCTGCATCAGGTATAAGTTTTAAGGAGTAGGAAATGAAGTTTTTAAAATGGTTTTTCGGTATACTTTTCGTTTTAATAATTGCGGTTATTACTGCAGGATATGTTTTTTTACGAAATTTTGATTTAAATGAATATAAAGACTATGCCGAAAAAATCGTTTATGAACAAACCGGACGTAAATTATCTATCAACGGCAATGCGGAGTTAGGCATATCTTTGGTTCCCACCTTAATCATCAACGATATTACTTTTGCCAATCCGTCTTGGGCAAAAAATCCGCAAATGGCCAAAGTCGCTTCTCTTGAGCTTCGTTTTTCTATTTTACCACTACTATCAAAACAAATTGTCATAAATAAGGCACTGTTGAATAATCCGCAAATTTTCTTGGAAACTAATAAAAAAGGTCAAAACAGTTGGGACTTTGAAAAGATTAAGCCTGTTGTTTCAAATAATAACGGATGGCTTATAAAAAATGCTAATGCTTCTGAAAATTCCAATGTATTAGAGATGTTTTCTGATATTGTTGCGAAAGAAGTTGCAATAAAATCTGGTGATTTTAACTATTTTAAACATTCCGATGATTCATTAATGACATTAAAAATAAAAAATCTCGATTTCAGTACCGAGGGAATGAACAGTCCGATGAATGTAAGCTGGGATATTATTTTTAATGAAATGGATATCAGCGGAAAAGGTGTATTAGGATCAATATCTGCGTTATTTTCCGCTACCGGAGAATATCCGATTAAGCTTGATGTGAAAGCCTTAGGGATAAAGGCATTAGTCGATGCAAAAATAAAAAATATACTAAATGACAAACTTAGCGCAACATTTAGTTATAACGTGTATAATGCAGCCGGGAATATGAATATACCGGAAACAACTTTGATAGGTAGTGGAAATGCAACATTAAAAAAAGTCGCACTTAATGTTGATAAGCTAGAAATTGTAAACAATATCATCAAAGGAAAAATTAATGCCGATATATCAAAAAGTATCCCGTATGCTGAAGCTGATTTGTCTTCTGATTTGTTGGATTTAACTAGCTTTAATCGTTCAAAACCGACAGCGTTAAATTTTGAAATTATAAAATCAGCACATGCCAGCTCATTAGTTCCAAACGAGATGATTCCTTTTGATTTGTTAAAAATTGCCAATGGGAAGGCAAGTTTATCAATAAATAAACTGATAGTAAATTCTGATATCGCATTGGACAATGTAGTAATGAGTGTGAATTTATCAAACGGTTTGTTAAATTTAAGCAAGCTTGATTTTAATATCGGGAGCGGTAGTGCAAGTATGACTGCCGTTGTTAATGCGGCTAATAAATCATTAGTTGCGGAAGGAACAACAAAAAACATTTTGCTGACTGAACTTCACGAAGAATTTAAGATTGACGGAAGTTATGATTTCGGTTTTACCTCCGGCGGTGGCACACAAACATCGTTTAATTTAAATGGACATGGTTCAACATATCGCTCTTTGGTCGATAGTTTGAGCGGACAGATTATTGCAATAGTGGAACCGGCAGAAATACAAACAGGACATTTTAAATTTATGACCAGTAATTTTTTGAAACAATTAGCTGAAATATTAAAAATTAAGGCAGAGGGTAAAGAAAATATAAGCTTGAAATGTGCCGTGGTTAGAGCAGATTTAAAAGATGGAGTTATAAATTTTCCTAAAGGAATAGTCGTAAATTCTGATAAACTTGATTTGGTCGGCGATGGTTCGCTTGTTCTTAAAAATGATAAATTAGATGTTCGTGTAAATGCTTATAGGAGCGGTGTAACTGATATGAGTATTATGCAAGCCCTTTCTAATTTGATAAAAATAAAAGGAACAATTCAAGATCCAAAAATTGCCATTGATAAGGACGGAACAATAAAAACCATAGCAGGTATTGCGATGACCGGAGGGGCTTTAAACGGAGCTCAATTATTACTCGATAAAGATACAGCACCGTGCTATACCGCTTTAAAAGGAACGATTTACAGTGATAAGTTTGAAAAACCGTCAGTTGCCTCAAGTGCAACACAAGGTGTTTATCAAGGAGCAAGTCAAGCTGTAAACTCAGGTATTGATAGAGTAAAGTCAAGCACCAAAGATATAACTGATAAGGCTAAAAATCTTCTTAATAACATTTTAAAATAATTAAAATAAATTCTTTTCGAATATTAAAAGGATAAAAAAATGACTAAAGAAAAACTGGAACAAGCTATAACAGAAATTAAAAATCATCGTGAAGAAATTATTACTCGATTAGTACAATTTTCAAAAACCGATTCCTTGTTATTTTGGGATAAAGAAGTATCATTATACGAAAAGCAAGAAGAATTATGGGGACCTATTTTGAAATGGGCTCATCATAATCTTAATGCCAAGTATATGACTACAGATAAAATGGAAGTCGTTGAACAAAAAAAGAATACCTTACAAGGTTTGAAAAAATTTTTAGAAACAATGAGCGATAAGGAGTTAGCTGCTTTTTATTTGGCTTCCATAAATATGAAATCGGAGCTATTGGCAGCAGCTTTAGTCAGAGGTTTTATCAATGCGGAAACGGCATATAATGCAGCATATCTTGAAGAAATCAGCCAAGCAGAACGTTGGGGTAAAGATGAAAATGCCGAACAAAAACGCCAAGTCTTGAAAAAAGAATTAATCGATATTGAGAACTTCTTAAAATAATGAAAGAGGTTTACATAAAAATAAAAGGTCGTGTTCAAGGAATAGGATTCCGTTGGTTTGCTGTGCACGAAGCAAAGCGAATAGGCGGAATCTCCGGTTGGGTTCGTAATGAAGCTGACGGAAGTGTAGAAATTTTAATGCGTGGTGAAGAAGAAAAAATAGAAGAGATGCTGATTTCATGCCACAAAGGACCTGCTCTATCCAGAGTGGATAGTGTCGATTTTGTTGTCGGTCGCAGAAGTTGTTTCTTACCACCGATAGAAGATGGAGTATTCAAAAGAGCTTAATCTTTAGCCTTTGATTGTTGGCAAATAATTTCAAACTCTTCTTTTTTATGATTTAACATTTCACCGTTTTCTCCTTTTAACGGTATAAACTTGCGAGCGATAGTGTATTGCGGCAACAGTTTTTTGATTTCTTCAATGGGCATATTCCATGCTTGCGGACGAATACGAATTTTCTTACCCTGTCCTGCAGAAACTTTTGGTGTTATTTCCCCGCTTATCGCATCTTCAAATTCGCTCATTTTAAGTTTGATAACATCTAAACTGTTAGGAATTAAAAATTCAAATTCTTCATCGGAATCAATATAATTTCTAATTTCGAATATAGCATCATCGCCGTCCCACTCAACTATTGAACCTGCAAACAGCCAATCTCCTAAAGTGCGAGTATATTCATAATTTTGACTGATATTTGTAAGGTGTCCGTCATAAAATCCTAAACAATAACCACGATTTTGCAAAGTATACAATTCATTCATATACTTTTGCGCATTCCAATTTTCAGGATTTTTCCGATAGTCATCAATAGCCTGACGATAAGCACGGGCGGTAATAGCAGCATAATATTCGGTTTTATTTCTTCCTTCAATCTTTAGCGAGTGTAACCCTAATTCTAAAATTTTATCAAGGCGGGGCATCATACATAAATCTTTTGAGTTCATTATATAAGCACCATGTTCATCTTCCACAATTTCAAACAATTCACCTGGGCGAAATTCTTCTTGAACTAAAAATTCGAAAGCATCTTTATTGTCTTCATTAATTTCAATATCTTTTATTGTTCCGTCTTTCAAACGTAAGTGTAATTTATAGTGCCAACGACAACAATGTGCGCATTTTCCTTGGTTAGCACTTCTGTCTGCCAAAAAGTTTGAGATTAAACATCTTCCGGAATAAGACATGCACATAGCTCCGTGAACAAACGTTTCTAACGGCATATCCGGACATTGGCGTCGGATTTCAGCCATTTCTTCATAAGAAACTTCTCTTCCCAAAACACATAGGTCAGCTCCCAAATCTTGCCAAAATTTAACAGTTTGATATGAACAGATGTTGGCTTGTGTAGAAACAAAACGTTTCAATTCCGGGGCATTTTCTTTCAAATACAAAAATACTCCGGGGTCAGCAATCAAAACACCATCCGGTTTTAATTGGCGAAGAGTATTAATGAAGTGAGGCAATTTGGCAACATCGTTGTTGTGAGTATATAAGTTCAAAGTCAGATATATTTTTTTCCCATGTTGATGAACAAAATCAATTCCTTCTTTGATATCATCCAGCGAAAATTTAGACTGTGTTCGCAAACTCATATCAGGAGTTCCTGCATAAACGGCATCTGCGCCGTATAAAATTGCAGTTTTAAGTTTTACTAAAGAGCCTGCCGGCAATAACAATTCTGATTTCATTTTGTTACCTCAATATTTGTAGTATAAACATTCATTTCACCAAGCGGAGTATCTTCCACATTAATTTTAGCTATAAACGGAGCTTGAGTATTTTTATCTTTCATAATCCAAAAATATATGGGGCTGTCTGAAGTCAGTTGCCACAACATATCATCTCCGTCTTCTTTCAATTTATCTATATACATAGAACATTTTGTGGCTTCTCCGTAAAAAGGAGAATTTTCATCTTTTTTTATATTATCCGTTCCTAAATCTTCAAATATGACATCAAATCTTCTTTTGCCGTCAAATATACGCATTTTGGCATTACAATTTTTAACCTTATTATATTGATTGGCGATAGCAGCAACAACAGTTTGTAAATCTGTCGTATCATCTATATTTTCTGTTGTATTTACTTTTTTAATTTTTTCTCTACCGTTTTTTGAACTGATTATTTGCAATGGTATGCCTTGACTGCTATATATTACATCTTTTGTTCTTTTGGAGAAGCGGGATTGTGATTGATATTTATAAGTATCGGTTTGCATTTTGTTTTTTTTCAAAAATCCGGTTGTGGAATATATGGCCTCAAACGGATATAAAGTATCAAAAAGCCCATGTGTTTTAATTTTTGATTTTACAGCATATTTTTTATTATCAAGTTGATATTCAAAATCAGCTATACTGGCATTAAAAGGTCCGATAAAAGCATTAAAATTATGCTTTACCGACAGGGCGTTTACCGGTAAAGAGAAAAACAATGTTACAATGAGCAACAAATATGTTGTTTTTTTTGTTAAAATATCTTTCATTATCAAAAAAAATTTGCTAAATTACCACCTGTTTTTAGTTATTATAAGGAATTTAGTTAAATGTCAAAGAAAGTTTTGGTTGTTATGGGAGGTTTTTCTGCTGAAAGAGACGTAAGTTTAGTTAGCGGAAAGGGAATTATTGAAGCTCTTAATCAAGAAGGTTTCGAAACTGTAGCTCATGATTTGACGTCAACATCAGAATTTTTAGATGTTTTGAAAAAAGAAAAACCGGATGTTGTTTTTAATGCTCTTCACGGAAATTGGGGCGAAGATGGCGAAATACAAGGATTGCTTGATATGTTGCAAATTCCGTATACTCATTCCGGCTTAAAAGCTTCGGCAGCGGGAATGGATAAAAATTTAACCAAGCTTATATGTAATTCTATCGGAATTAAGGTTCCGATGGGAGAAAAAATGACATTTAAACAATTTAAGGAAGAAGGGACTGTTGTGGCAATGCCTTATGTTGTCAAACCGGTTAGTGACGGTTCCAGTGTTGGTGTTTATATCATCAATACAAAAAAAGATTTGGAGCAAATTAAATATGATGATGAAAACTGTGAAATTTTGATAGAAAAATATATTGCAGGTCAAGAACTAACAGTTTCAGTCGTAAACGGAAAAGCATTAACCGTTACCGAAATGCGCCCAAAGGTTAAATTTTATGACTATGAAGCCAAATATACTGACGGAATGACCGAACACATTATTCCTGCTCCAATCCCTGAAATTGCATTTAATACCGCCCTACGTTATGCCGAAAAAATACATAAAGCTCTAGGCTGCAATACTGTTTCTCGTAGTGATTTACGTTATAATGAAGAAGACGGAGTTGTCTTGTTGGAAATAAATACTAATCCCGGTATGACTCCGCTATCATTGGTGCCGGAGCAATATATTCATCTCGGAGGCAGCTATTCTAAACTGTGTCGACTTTTGGTAGAGGGTGCTAAGTGCCGAAAAATGTAATTGTTATTGCCGGTCCTACTGCCTCGGGAAAATCTCGTTTAGCTATTGATTTGGCTAAGGAGTTGAAAGGTGTTATTGTTAATGCCGATGCAAGTCAAGTTTATAGCGGAATACCGATAATCGCCGCTTCTCCATCAATCGAGGACAAACAAGAAGCAGAACATCGCCTATATGAATATTTAGACGTTTCTGTTAACGGTAATGTATATGATTGGTTGGATAAAGCCGTCTCTGAAATTCGCTCAATTTGGCATGAGGGAAAATTGCCGATAGTTGTCGGAGGTGGGGGACTGTATCTTGATAATTTGATTAACGGAACAACACCGATTCCGAATGTTAAACCGGAAATTCGTGAAGAAATAATGTCTTTTTTAGAACAAAACGGGGTTGAAAGTTTATATGAAAGGCTGAAACAAGAAGACGCAGAAGCGGCAAAAATGTTAAAGCCTAATGACACAACTCGTGTTAGGAGGGCATTAGAGATTTTTTATTCTACCGGAATCTCGATATCAGAATGGTACAAGAAACCGATGGTTCAAAAAATACCCGAAGCCGAGTTTTTAACAATAGCACTTTTGCCGGATAAAAAATTTTTGGACGAGAGATGTGATACACGTTTTGAAAAAATGCTTAATTTAGGGGCGGTTGATGAAGTTAAGTATTTAATAAGTCGCAATCTTTCATCTGATTTACCCGCAATGCGAGCTAAAGGTGTTCCTGAATTAATAGAGGCAATACAAGGAAAAATTACTTTTGATGAAGCTGTTGCTTTGGCAAAAATTCATACCCGACAATATGCTAAACGTCAACTCACTTGGTTTAGAAACAAGTTGAAAGCAGATATTGTTTTCAAAGATTGTTATAACGGTCAAAAAGATTTTATAAATAATGTTAAAAAACTATATAAATGATTGCACAAATTGATGTAATGTTATAAAAAGTAACTAAATTTATAAAAAATATAATTCGGAGAAGATGTAAATGTGGAAAAAATTGATGGGACTGTTGTCTGCTGATATGGCAATAGACTTGGGAACTGCCAATACTTTGGTTTATGTAAAAGGTAAGGGTATTGTTCTTAATGAGCCTTCTGTTGTTGCTATAGAAGAAATTCACGGTAAAAAAAGAGTTAAGGCCGTTGGTAATGAAGCAAAATTAATGCTTGGCCGTACCCCCGGTAATATTTCTGCCATCCGTCCGTTGACAGATGGTGTGATTGCCGATTTTGAAATTGCAGAAGAAATGATAAAATATTTTATTCGTAAAGTTCATAATCGTCGTTCATTTATTTCTCCGTTGATTATCATTTGTGTTCCTTCAGGAGCTACTGCCGTAGAGCGCAGAGCAATTCAAGAATCTGCAGATGCTGCGAGTCCGGGAAAAGTTCGTTTGATTGAAGAGCCTATGGCCGCTGCAATCGGTGCTGATTTGCCGGTAACAGAACCGACCGGAAGTATGATCGTTGACATCGGCGGTGGTACGACCGAAGTTGCCGTTTTGTCTTTAGGCGGTATTGTTTATGCTCGTTCGGAGCGTGTCGGCGGTGATATGATGGATAAAGCTATCGTTTCTTATATTCGTCGCAATCACAATCTTTTGGTTGGTGAGAGCAGTGCGGAAAGAATTAAAAAAGAAATCGGTTCTGCTTGTCCGCCGGAAAATGGTGCTGAAGGTCGCTGTGTGGAAATTCGTGGTCGTGATTTGATGAATGGTGTTCCAAAGGAAATTATCATTACCGAAAGACAAATTGCCGAAGGTCTAGCCGATCCTGTCGCAAAGATTGTTGAGGCCGTAAAAGTTGCTCTTGAAAATATTGCTCCTGAATTGGCCGCGGATATTGTTGATAAGGGGATTGTTTTGACCGGTGGCGGAGCATTGCTTTCTAATTTAGACCAAGTTTTACGCAATGCAACAGGGCTTCCTGTTTCAATCGCAGAAAATCCGTTAGCTTGTGTTGTTAGAGGTACGGGGCGTGCATTAGAAGACTTACCTACCTTCAAAAACGTATTGTCCACAATGTATTGATTTGTGCAAAAACCGCTTTGTTTTCAAAGCGGTTTTTTGTTGATTTGTTCCATAAATATGATCGTTTTTTTGGAACAAAAAATATAAAAAACAGCAAGTGGTAACCTTTTGTTTTTAATTGAAACTCAAAAAATAATATGTTATAAATACTTGTTCCCAAAAAACGATCGTTTATTTTTTTTATAATTCTTGGAGGTGTTAATGACTAATAAATCTAGATTTTTTAATCTGTTGCTGGCGGGAACGTTCCTCTCTTGTCCTGCTATGGCAGATTTTTATAGCAATGTACCAAAGACCGAGTTCGGAAGCGGTAGTGAAAAAATTTATTTTGAACCTATTTATAAAAATGAACCGTTTCTTAAGCCTGTTGAAAAACCGACTGAAGGTAAAACAGTGTTTACAATTAATTTTAATCCCGAAGATATCAAAACAGATAGAATAGTTGTGTCTGAGAACACAAAAGATATTTCCGGCGTGTTTGGAGATATAGAAGCTCCTGCTACCGGTAATTATGATGACGATATCAATATTTTCGGTGGCGCTATTTATAATGAAATAAATTCCGGTATTAATATTTCCGGTACCTTTATTCTTAATGGTGATGACAATATTTATGGTGATGGATATGGCGGAGCAATTTCTAACAGTAAAACTGGAGTTCTGGGCGATATCAGCGGAGTATTTGTCGGAAACTATGCTCGTGGCGAAGAAGCCGGTGGTGCCGCAATTTCTAATGCCGGTGTAATGGGGGACATCAGCGGCGATTTTATTGGTAACATTGCCGAAGGTAATAATGGTGTATGGGGCGGTGCTATTGTGGCTTCTCCATCTCAAGACAATTACGAAGATTCTCAAGTCGGTACTATTTCCGGTAATTTTATCGGTAATGGTATTATGGGATTTGTGGCCAGCGGTGGTGCAGTTATGGTTGGCGATGTATCGGATAGAACCATTAATATCGAAAATGCTGATTTTTATAATAACTTTGCTAGCGGGGACTATACTTATGGCGGAGCCATTTATGGCGTAAGTTGGAGTGGAGGTGGAGTAATTGCTATCAAAAATTCCAAATTTTATAATAATATGGGATATGGCGGTTATGAAGCAGTAGGCGGTGCGGTAAGCCTTGAAACCGGCGGTAAAATTATAAACTCTGCCTTTGAAGGAAATTCTATAACAGGACAATATGCCACAGCCGGAGCTTTGTTTAATGGTTATTACACTTCTGAAATCAGCGGTTCTTTCAAAGATAATGTTGCAAATGGAGAATATCAAGCTTTAGGTGGTGCCGTTTCTAATGGATATGGCGGAGCATGGGGCGAAGAATATGTTACAATCGATAAGATAACAGCTGATTTTGTAAATAATGGTGTTAATACTGCCGGATTTGACGGAGCAACTGCTGTTGGTGGAGCCATTTCTAATTTTTATGACAACGGCTACGACAGCTCAATACACCATATTGGTGAAATATCTAATTCAAACTTTATCGGTAACTATGCAGATGCAGCAGGTTTTGAGATTGAAGTGGGTTCTGTTGATGTCAGTTTGATGATGAATCCTACCCCAACCGTTGCCGCCGGAGGAGCTATTGCAAATATTAATGGAACAATCGGCAAAATTGTAAATTCAAACTTTATTGACAACTATGTAGTAGCTGATGTAGTTTGGGGCGGTGCTATTGCTTCAACTTCTGATTTGACTATTGTTGCCGACAACGGAACATCAACCTTTAGCGGAAACAGAGCAAACGATATAAGTAATGCTATTTTCATGATGGGAGAGCCTCCAGTTGGTCCAGCTTCTTTAGAACCAAATTCTTTCGGAGTTCAATTAAATGATGCCGGTTCTTCTTCAAACGGATTGATTAATTTGAATTTTGAGGCTGTAAACGACGGAACAATTACTATTGATGACACTATCGCCGGAGAATATTATAATATAAATATTTCCGGTGATGTGTGTGAAAATTGTTTTGTAAACAGCGTTGCTTTTAATAATGTTGTTTTTGGAGCACAAGACATAACTCTTGATACTACTCAAATGGTATTGGGCAAAAATGCTATTGTTGCGGCAGAAGGAAATTATGAAGCGGTAAACAATCCGATTTTGCGAGTTGAATTGGATGCTTCAACCGGAGAGGCCGGAAAGCTTATTGCCGGCGATATTATTGGCACAACTAAAGTTATTGTTGATACCAAGAACTATAAAGACATTCGCGGACAAGACAGTATAGTTTTTGCAGCTGCAGGCATGGACAATGGTGAAGCTAATGAAAAATCTTTTGAGATATTCCGTGTAATCGGTTCTCCATACAAATATAAAATTGACTATCAAACAGATGCTACTGTAGATATTAGTGGCTCTTTGCTTGAAGAAGTATTAGGTATAACAGAGATTGACGTAGCTAAAGTTTGGGGCGTTTCTATGACTGATGAGGAAAACACCTATACCGAAGATTGTGATCCGAAAGAAGATGAAGAAGATACCCCGTCAGACAGCAAACCATTGGGTCCGATAGAGGTAGAACCGGAAATTGTTGCAATGGAAGCTTTACCTTCTGCAGCAATTGCCCAAACCAACGGAATGATATATAACATAATGCGTAAAGTTAACGTAAATCGTTTATATTGTCCGGGTTGCGGTTTCTATGACTATAACTGGAACGGCGAAGCTTTCCATAACTTATGGGTAGATACCAC
>JAFTWG010000009.1 GCA_017465405.1 Alphaproteobacteria bacterium | reverse complement strand
GTATATCTGCCGACACTGATGGTTTAGAGTTGGGAGGAAGTATTGAAGGCGGATATAGCTATGCTTTAAGCAGAACCTTATCGGTAACTCCGAGTTTAGGTGTATTCTACTCACAAATCAGCTATGATGATGCAACCGACAGTGCCGGTAAAACAGTAGAATATAATGACTTGAAACAAGTTGAATTGGAGGCCGGAGCAAAATTTGCTCATACTCAATATACCGACGATGGTTTTTACTCATTATATATCAAACCGAGTGTCGTTCAAACCTTGGTTGACGGAGATGAAATAGATGTAACCGAACTTGGTAAAGTTGATACGGTAGAAGATAAGACTTTAGGTAGAGTTGAAATCGGCGGCAACTATGGTTTCAATGACAACTGGTCAGCCTACGGTTGGGCAAATTATACCTTTGGTTCAGACTATGAGGCTACTTCACTAGGTGCAGGCCTAAACTACGCTTGGTAATAAACTCCTCATTATCACAAAACAGGGGCAAGTTTATACTTGCCCCTTTTGTCTTTCGAGCAGACGTCAGTCCTTATGAAGCAATCCGGAAACAATATGACAACATCATAAAAAAACTCGGGATTTTAATTAATCCCGAGTTTTTTTAATACTCATCACGTCCGACTTTTTTCATCTTTTTGCGATTATATTTTGTTTTAGGAGTCGGAGTATTATGTGATGTAAATGGTTTACCGTTATGGTCCTCTATTTCTTCCTCTCTTTGCATTTTTCGGTTATGTTTAACAATTTCTCTAACCTCTTTAATTTTCTTTTTTGCTTCCCGTTTATCTGCCATAAGCTTAACTCCTTCTAATAAAAATATGGATTCATCATATCACAAAAAAGTAAAAAAATAAAGGGCTAGTTTTTTAGCCCTGCTTTGATAAAATCTCGCAAACTTTCTTTATCTTGCCACTCTATTTCTATTTCTAATACTTTGAAATGGTGTTGTAAATCCTGTGGTATTTTAACAAAATCTTTTGCTGTCGTAATCAAATCGGCATCTTCTTTCCAAGCCATATCAATTAGTTCTTTAAGTTCTTTTTCCGAATAAAAATGATGATCGGGAAAATCAAAAGTTTTTATGACATTAGCTCCCAATTCTTGCAACGAATTATAAAACTTTTCCGGCCGCCCTATTCCTGCAAAAGCAATAAGCTTTCCGCAATTTTCCGGCAGTTCGCAAGATTTCATTTTTCCATAAAAAATCGGCATATCTCCGAGTTTTTCTTTCAAATTAGTCTTATCTTCTCCGATAATTATTGCAGCATTCGCTCTTTTAAGTCCTTTTGCAAAATTCTCACGTAAAGGCCCCGCCGGTACGGGATAACCATTTCCTACACCTATTCCGCCATCAAAAACCAAAAAGGATATATCTTTTTGTAACCCCGGGTTTTGAAAACCGTCATCCATAATCAAAATATCTGCACCATTTTCAATGGCCTTTTGCGCTGCCAATGCTCGATTATGATTTATGGAAACATCTGCCTCTCTTGCCAATAATAACGGCTCATCTCCGACATCGTACGGAGTATGTTTATTTTTATCTACCATAACACCGCAAAGCTTTCCGCCATAACCGCGAGAAATAAACATCGGTTTATAACCTAATTCTTTTACGATTTGAGCCATTGAAACCGCCGTAGGCGTTTTACCGGTTCCTCCGGCTGTCAAATTACCTATACATATAACCGGTTTTTCTGCTTTTTTTTGATTTTTGAATTTAATTCTTAATGCAGTCAAACCGGCATATATACTTCCCAACGGAAGCAACAAAAAAGAAACTAAATTTTTGTCTTTCCAATAGCAAGGAGTTCTCATTCCGGCAAATAGCTCCTTACTTTTTCCATAATACCGTCAAGAACTTTAGCTTCAGATGTAGCCCAATTATATGCCAAACTTCTCTTAGCTTCCAAAAGTTCTTTATTTCCGAGTAATTGTTTTACATTATCCACCAAATCCAAAACATCATTAACTTGAATAACGGCATCGGCTTTTTTAGCTCTATTCATTGCATCGGTAAAATTGTGCATATGAGGACCGACAACAACAGCATCTCGGCAACGAGACGGCTCCATAAAGTTTTGACCGCCGTGAGGAATGAGTGAACCGCCAATAAATACTAACGGACAAATTCCATACCAAATACCAAGTTCCCCGATGGTATCGGCAATATATACATCTGTTTCCGGAGTAATCGGTTCTTCTTTTGAGCGCAAAGATACCTTTAAGCCCAAATCCTTTTGCATACGTTCTTGCAAATCAGGGCCACGGTGCGGATGACGAGGAGCTACTAACAACAACAAATCCGGAAATTCTTTTTTGAGTTCATTGTGAAATTTAGCAATTTTTATTTCTTCATCCTCATGAGTAGAGCTTGCCAACCAAATTGTGCGTCCGTTAATTTGTTTTTCTATTTCTGCCTTTTTCTCTTCATCAACAGGCAAAGGAAGTCCAGCATATTTCACATTTCCCAAACAAATTGCTTCTTTAGCTCCCAAGACACGTAAACGATATGCATCTTCATCGGATTGACCTAAACAATATGTAAAGCATGATAACAATTCTTTGCATACATAGTCAAATTGTTGCCAACGCTTGAAAGATTTGTTGGAAATTCGACCATTTACCAATATAAGCGGAATATTTTTGCGTTTTATTGATGATAACATAGCCGGCCACAAATCGGACTCGAACCATAATACCGCATCAGGTTGCCAATGTTTTACAAAGCGTGTCGTAAATACCGGATTATCAATAGGAATATATTGGTGAAAAGCTCTTTCAGGCAAACGTTTTCCCATCAACTCCGCAGATGTGGTTGTTCCGGTTGTTACCATAACATGAGCATCGGGATATGCTTCAAGCATACGATTAATCAAAGGTAACATTGAAAGAGATTCACCGACAGATGCACCATGAAACCAAAACAGTTTTCCTTCCGGACGTTCTTTATTGGGACGACCGATACGTTCGTTAAAGCGTTTTACATCTTCTTTTCCTTTAAGTTTACGTTTTTTAATATATCTACTGATTACTAAAGGATATAAAACTCTAATTAATGTATTGTATATTCTGATAAACATTACTCTTTTTCCTCACGTTTACGTTTTGGTTTTGCAGCTACACCGGGTTCAATCTTCGGAAGTCCGAAAATTTTATCGGCTCTTAAAGTTAACATATTTAATTCGTTTTCGATTTCCTGACGATATTTTTCAACATCTTCTTTCGTAGCATCGGCAGGAATATAATACGGTTTTGTAACATGAAGCGTTCCACGACAGAAAGGTAACGGGATAAGCATAGCATCCCAACTTTTTGCAACAAAAGAATGTTCTATCGAATAAGTCGCTCCAAACACCGGTTTTCCGGACTTTTTAGCAAAATAAATCGGGCTTTCGTGCATTTTCATACGAGGTCCGCGAGGTCCGTCCGGAATAATGGCAATAGCCTCATTTTTTTCTAATGAATGAAGCAAATTAAGCGCTGCGGCATGAGCATCATTATTACTTGAACCATCTATGATGCCGAAACCGACTTTTTTTAGAAAACTGGCGGCAATTCGTCCGTCATTATGCGGAGAAACAAGGGCATTAAGCGGACGATTTCCGTTCCAAAAATATGGTATCATCAAGACCCGTCCGTGCCAAATTGTTAAAATGAGAGATTTTTCTTTTTCCCAAATCGGATAAAACTGATTTACTCCGAAAATTTGCCAACGAGTTGTCTTAAATACCAACAACCCGTAATAATACATAACCTTCCCTAAAAAAGAAGTAAATGCAGGTGATTTGGTAATTTTTTTAATATAATTTTTTATCTTTTTACGCATTTTTCTCTCTATAACTTTTCTTTTATTTCAACCCCGAAACTCTGGTTATTCTCACAAAGCTCGCCATTTGCAATCGTAACATTTCCGACTTTTAAGCTAACCGTATTTTCGCATCCTCTATTTAGTTTTATTATATTTCCTTTACGCAAATTCATAAAATCCGTAAGATTTATTTTTGTTTCTCCCAATACGGTTTTCACCTCAACTTTTATCTTATTCGTGCGAATATCCATTCCTATCACCCTATGCTTCACAATTAGCTATACCATATTTTTATAAAAAACCAAAAGATTTTAACATTTATCAAGAACAAAAATTGTTAAAAATAATTTCTGCCAAAATAATTGACATTACAATTAAATGATTTTAACTTTATTTGATGAAAAAAACAGAATTTTTGAGGTGTAAAAATGAGCGATATTGCAAAAGCAACTCCCAGAGCTTTACGTTGTATAATCAGCATGATAGGAAGAACAAATGCCGGAAAATCATCTTTAATAAATGCGATTTGCGAACAAGATGTAGCCATTGTTTCCGAAACCAAAGGTACTACCACCGATGCTGTAGCCAAGCCGTACGAATTATTGCCTTTAGGTGCTGTCACTTTGTATGATACCGCAGGGATTGATGACAAAACCGAATTGGGAGCTTTGCGAATTAAAGCCACCTTAAAAGTTCTGTACCGAACAGATATTGCAGTTTTGGTATGCGGCAATGATGGAATTGAAGATGTTGAAAAAGATATGATTGCTCGTTTTAACGATATGAAAATACCGTTTATTATCGCTTTTAATAAAAACGATATAAAAAATACAAGTCAAAAAGATATTGATTTTTGCAACAAAAACAACATCAGTTATGTAGAAGTTTCTGCAGCAAACGGGCTGAACATAAACCAGTTAAAACAAGCAATTATTGATATTGCCCCCGAAGAAATGAAAACCGATACCCTGCTCGCCGGAGATTTATTCAACAAAGGCGATACCGTTGTTATGGTTGTTCCTTTAGATTTATCCGCTCCGAAAGGACGTTTGATTTTGCCGCAAGTTCAAGTTTTAAGAGAAATTTTAGATACCGGTGCGATTGCCATCGCTGCAAAAGAAAATGATTTAACTCAAATACTTGACAACTTGAAACAAAAACCGACTTTAATTATTTCTGATTCACAAGTTATAATGAAAGTAGCTCCGCTTGTTCCCGAAGATATAAAATTGACTACTTTCTCAATATTATTTGCTCGAAACAAAGGAGATTTAGCAACTTTTGTAAATGGGGCAAATGCTATCGATAACTTAAAAGACGGAGACAAAATACTGATTGCCGAGGCTTGTTCTCATCATATTCAATCTGATGATATCGGCAAAGTAAAAATTCCTAATTGGCTGAAAAAATATACCGAAAAAGACTTAATTTTTGAATTTTCTCAAGGCGGAGATTTTCCTGACAATCTGGAAGATTATGCCCTTGTCATTCATTGCGGAGCTTGTATGTTAAACCAAGTTGAAATGGGACGAAGAATGCGTGAGTGTGTACGCCGAAATGTTCCTATAACTAACTATGGTGTAGCCATATCAAAAACTCAAGGTGTACTTGAAAGAGTGATAAGAATATTTAATTTATAAATATTTTTTGTCATATTTATTGACAAAAAGAGAGCAGCAAGTTACAATATCGACATATAGCAATAAGGTTTAGCCGATGGTATCAAAAGAAGTTCTCTACTCTGATATTGAAAGTATTTGTAAATACACAAATGCCATCTATGGTTGCTATAATGATTTGCACGAATTTGGCCCTAATGGTGAAGCAACAAAACTACCCGAGTTTATTGAAAAAGCTAAATCTCTTATGGGAGATAACGCTTCGCATTACTTGTATCAGGCCGGAATTATACGTCAGCAACTCGGTGGAGATTATGACTTCAACTTTCCTTTTGAAGTTATGGCAGGTGGAGGAATGTGTTATGATCAAATCGGTTCCGAAGACAATTTCGATTATCGACTTGCCTTTTTCTTTGACGACAAAACCGATGACGATTACTATAACATATATCACGAATTAGGTCATTTAATGCAGTTTGAGCAAAAATTATTTCAAGCAAAAGAAATAAATTGGCTCTATAAATTCTTATCAAAAGGTATCAGCGAAAAAGGAATGCCCAAAAGTAAAATGGCAAAACTTTTTGTTGACAGTTTTGCTTATCAAGATCACTTATTAGAAGTTCATGCAAACTCTTTTGCAACTGCCTGTATGATACTGAGAGCAGAAAATGAAAAAGAACGCAAAAAGCAAAGTTGGGATTGTTATTTTCGTTCAGCCGGAACTTTTTTTGAAGGGTTGAAAGATAGCGAAAAAAAATATCCGGGAATGAAATATTATTCCAATTTACCTCTGCAAAAACACGTAATCAAAGAAGTTAATCGTTGGTATAAAAGCGGAGAAATAAGTCAATATAAAGATGAAAACGGCAACATTAATTTTTGTAAAGTTGCCTTGAAAACTCGTGATTTGGTTCTGAAATATTCATACTCTCCCAGAACATTTAAACAATTTTTAGATATGGACTTTTTTGCCCACCACCCATCATACGAAAAAGGATGGCGTCACTCAATACCGGAAGCTCTGATTGTCGGAGCAATAAGAAAGATACACAATCCTGATTATCAAAGCCAAATAGAACGCAGTAATTATCACGAGCAACTTGATTTGTCGCGACAATATCAGGTTTTCAAACCTCTTCCCGAAAATGACGAAGCCGCAAAACTTATTAATATTTGTTGTCAACTTGATGACGCATTCGTCAATCTCTCTAATGGATTTGGTGCGTTAGATATTCAAATCGGCGATTATGATGAACTCGATTTAGACAAGCTCATTAAATATGGCAGTTTTCCCCATAGCGTAATTAAAACTCTCAGCAATAAAATAGCCAAAGAAGGTAAAACAGATGAAGAAACAGCCTCAACCTTATTGTTAGAATACAAAGAGATAACAGACAAGCTTCTCGCAACGGATTATGATAAAGAAAAAATTTGCAACATAATGAATGCGATGAATCAGCCTGTACACAGAAATGTGATTTGGGAAATGTATTATTCTCGCAGAACGAACGATGACACCCAAGTTGATATTACATCTGTACAATTACCACTTCAAGAAGAAACAAAACGCTCAATCCAAAAAGCAGAATTTCAACTGATAAAAGACATCAGAAAAATTATCGTAAATGAAATTTTTGAAGAAGGGACACCGATTGAAACTTCCAAACAGCATAAATTAATGCAAAGTATTATCGAGACAATGAGTTCCGAACCTAAAAAACTTGAACAAAGTGATTTTGCCGAAAAACTGTTGCAAAATTTAACCACAAACGAAAAATTACAAGAAAAAATAAAACTATCATTAATTGAAAGTTTGGATAAAATTCATACATTATACTTTATGGATACCCAAATTTTCAGTCAAGCAATCAGCAAACACAAAAAAGCATTAGAACACTACATCGGCGATGAGAAAAAGAAAAACGAAATAAAAATACCGACAAAAAGTCTTAAAAATAACAACCGCTAAATTTATTTTGAATTTATTTTTTAGTATGTTATAATTAGGCGAATTTTATAGGAGTTTTGAAGATGAAAAACGAAGAAATAGCTAAAAAACTTGGCAATCTTGCACAGTTGTACGAACAACTGAAAGCTTTGCGTGCCTCTCAAGGCGAAGAATTTAGCACCGAAGATGAAGAACTTCTTTCTCGTGCCGAACTCCTGTTAGAAGCACTAAAAAACTATATGTACCAATTTGGCATGTCAATTTATCGCACCAAAAAAGGAAAACGTTTTTTCAAAAAATTTATTCATGACGAAGATGAGGTTCGAGGTTTTGATGAGCTTGATACACATTGTTTTGAGTTTCAAGAAAATGAACCCAGTTTTTTACAACGTTTATTGGAATATAAGCCTGCTGACAGGATTTTGATGAACGATACGGTTGAAAATGTGGTTGCACAATTATATGAAAAAGACCCGCAAATGGTAGAAATTTTTGATGAACTTCTAGAAGAAGAAAAACAGCGTTGTATTGAGATAATCAAAGAAGGTCAGCTTGATATTGATATCGAAAAAACTTTTGAAATCCAAAATGAAATCACCACTCCGGAAATTAAGATTGAGCTAGATGCTCCGGCTATTGATATTACGGATATTGAACAAGACATTGTTAGAGAATTTGACAGCGAAGAATATACTCCGGAAACAATAGAGGAAGAATTTGAAGAAGAATATATTTCTCAACCGCAATCGCGCAAAAAATCCCGCTCGTCAAAAGGCGGAAAAGCACCGAAACAGGCAAGAGTAAATAATTTGATGCAAGAATCCTATGACTGCGGAACTGCTACGGTAGAGAAAAAGAAAAAATCTAATCGAGCAAAAGAAAATATTGCTCCCGAAATCAGCAAAGATAACACAAACTCTCGTTAAAAAAAGAAAAGTCCTGCTATCGCAGGACTTTAACTTTCTCGTGCATTACTAACTAAATACGGTCACCTTTAGCCTCAGCGAATATAAAAAAGCGTGAAACCACAAAACTTTCTTCGCCGATAAGTTCATTGAGATAAGCCTTGTTCACGTCCGAAGCCTCAGCCTTTGACAATCCCGCATAATAGGACTGAATCTTAGCCGTAGCTTCTTCCTTTGACGCCTTTGAATCAAGGACATAAAGCTCAATGTGGTGAGAATGTCCCTGCTTATCATATGCCTTTACCATAAAAGTTGGCTGTGAGATACGAACATCAATCTGACCGACCGAAATGTTCAACGACTCAAGCTCTTCTCTCATTTTTACTGGCTCATAGCAACGACCTACAACAGTCTTAACCTGAGAAAAAATCTCTGATCTGTTTTCCTCAGTAACATTGAGCAACTCAATTGTTACTTGGTTAAGGTTGTTGTTGTAGAGTTCTACAACAACAGGCTTAACAACCGGAGTTTCCTCGACTGTATTGTTGTTAGCAGAACGCATATTGATATAGAGGGCTACAAGTACTACTTCGATAATGCACAAAGCAATAATAAAAATTCTCTTCATAAATACTAAAAATTTGGTTTAGGGTTTTATTATAACATCAAAATTAATCTATGTAAAGAACGTTATAAATCCCGTTTCGTTGAATTGTGCTGTTACTGACACATTTTTCTACCGTCGTACCCGTTGAACGAGAAATAAGCGTAAAACACTGTACATCATCATTATAAGCCGGCTGATAGTTAGCATTAACAATATAATTACCGATAACCGAACCTATCAGACCTGCAAACAAATATCCGACCGGATTTCCGCTATGATGTTTATGAACTACATAATGCGGTTTTGGTGCATGATGCTTCCCTCCTCCATGGTGTTTTATCGGTTTATGAGGCATAGGTCTGGAAACAGGAGGTCTGCCTCTATCTCCTCCTCCATGATGAGGAGCAGCCAAAACAGGGCCGGCAACTAAAGATAAAGCCAAAGCGGTTATTATTATTTTTTTCATTTTTACTCTCCTTTTTGTTATCCCATACACAGACTTAAACGAAAGTAAAAAGAAGAAAGTTCAAAAAAACACCCGAACTTTCAAATTCGGGTGTAGACATCTATCTTATTTTTTCAATATCTTCAACTATTTGCTCAACCGTTAAATGATATTTTTTATAAAGTTCCTTAAGCGGAACTCTGTCCGTAAATTCTTTTATTGCTCCGAAATTAAGCACTTTAATATCGTCAGCACCATAAAAACGAGCTATTTTTTCACCAAAACCTCCGTTTAGTTCTCCATCTTCCAAAGTTATGACAATTTTATGATTTTCTTTCAGTTGATTTAGCATATCCTCATCAATTCCGGTAATATAACGAGGATTAATCAAAGTTGCATCTATGCCTTTTTCTTTTAACTTGTCAGAAACTTGCATTCCTAAAGAATAAAAACTTCCCAGAGCCAAAATAGCTATCTCGCTACCTTTTTTCATCAATTTATATTGGTTTAATTTGCTATAATCCTTCTCAACGCCCTCTTTTGAGTGAAACACCGCTGATGGTACTCGAATAACTACCGGATTTTCATTTTGTTCAATTCCCCAATTTAACATTGCCAAATATTCTTCTTTAGTTGTCGGAGCTAAATAAACAATGTTCGGAATATTTGAAATTAGCGGAATATCAAAACTGCATAAATGAGTTACATCTGCACCGCTTATTCCACCCCAAAATACTAATATTACCGCCGGATTTTTATTAATTGCCAAGTCTTGAGATAATTGGTCATAAGTTCTTTGTACAAAAGAACTCAAAACCATATAAACCGGCTTTGCTCCACCTTTTGCTAAAGCAGAAGAAAAAGCAACCGCATGCTCTTCGGCAATCCCCACATCTACAAAATTTTTACCCAATATTACTCGTCTTTCAGGGGTTAAACCTACTGCTCCGGGAGTACCGGCATTAACAACCACCACCTTGTCATCTTCGGCAATTTTATTTGCTAAAAAATTAAATGTAATATCGTTATAATTTTCTCCGTTCATTACATATTTGGGCTCACCGTTTTCAATATTAAACGGAAAATTCCAATGCCATTTTTCTTTATTATCTTCCGCAAATTTATATCCTTTTCCTTTTTGAGTGCGAACATGAACAATCACCGGTTTATTTATATCTTTCAACTGTTGCAAAATATCAATCATATCTTCGATATTGTTACCGTCTGCAACGTAATAATATTCAAACCCCAGAGCCTTAAACATATTACATTCTGCCCGCCCGTTTGTTTCTCTCAATAAGCGAAGATTGGTATAAATTCCGCCTTGATTTTCGGCAATCGACATCTCATTATCGTTTATAATTATTATAATATTGCTGTTTAATACTGCAGCATTGCTCAATCCCTCCAAGGCTTCTCCTCCGGAAAGAGAACCATCACCGATTATGGCAATAACATTGTGATTTTCTCCTTTTACATCACGAGCTTTTGCCATTCCGCAAGCTAAACTGATTGACGTAGAAGTATGTCCTACAACAAAATGATCATGTTCACTTTCTTGCGGGTTGGTATATCCTGAAATTTTAGACATTCCTTCCTCGGTTATAAAACCATCTTTTCTTCCGGTCAAAATTTTATGCGGATAGCATTGGTGAGATACATCATAAATAATTTTATCTTTAGGAGAATCAAAAACATAATGTAATGCCATTGTTGTTTCGACAATACCTAAATTTGGTCCTACATGTCCCCCGATTGTACTGTTTCGATTTAATATTGCGTTTCTTATTTCTTTTGCTAATTCTTTTAACTCATTAATTTTCAGATTTTTTATATCTTTCGGACTGTTTATCGTATCTAAATATGACATTATATTTCTCCTAATTTAATTTTTATCTTATATAATATTTTTTATTATGTTCTCTTCAACAAATTTATCAAAACATTAACATTTTTATTTTTTGTCAAAAATAGCTTGATTTTGTCACAAATCTATAATAAACTCTAATCAGTCAAACAAATTATTTATACTTATGAAGGAAAATGATACAAGTAGAGCTTATGCTCATGTTTACGGCTCAGAGCCTTGTTCTCCAATGATTTACTTACGAGAATCCCCCTATGCAGAGAACTTTGATGGTGTAACCCAAAAAGGTAACGACATCGAATTCAAATTCCGAGGGTTAGATTTTTGGCAAAGCAACAGTGTGTTCGACTTTATTGAAATGCACTTCCGCCGCCGCCTTTGTCGTAAGATTTCATTTATGACCGGACACAATCGTATCGTTATTATGATGAACGACGATCCGGAGGAGAGAGAAGACTATCTGACCGCAAAGTCTGATTTGGAAAGTTATTTCAGTGGTGGTACAATGCACCAGTCTCGGCTCTGCGCCGAATATAGCTTATACCAGAAAGGAAAAAACTGGCGAGATAAGGCGCTTGTCGAAGCCGAGATGGCTTCGATAAGCTCAAAGAAGTAACATTTCTTTGCCAAAAAAATTCCCCTTTATAACTTTGGTTATAAAGGGGTTTTGCTTACATACTGTTCATGATATCCGCATAGTAGTCTAAAGCAACTCTAACTTTAGTAATATCTTTTACTGAACGATGAGACACTAAATACATTGTTAACTTCACTTCACAAGGAATATTATCTATATATACCAATCCTGCTTTTTCTTTAGCAAAATATGTCGGCATAATCGAAATTCCCGCTCCACCCATAACCATCTTATTGATAACGTATGTGCTATTTGAATAGCATACTGCCTTTTTAGCTTTTTGTACCAAATAGCGAGATGTTTCATAATCTTTCCATTTATTGTGCTTGAAAATCAAACGATGATTTTTAGCTAAATCTTCTAAATCTTTAGGAAATGAATTTTTTTGAATATAGTCAAATGATGCAAAATATCCGCACTCAACCTCTTTACTGGCAACAACTACCAAATCTTTTCCCTTTGGTACTTCATACCCCAGATAAATATCATAAGATAAATGGCTCAAATCAGGAACATAGTCTAACATATCAACATGTATTGACATATCAGGATGTGCAGCAAGTGCATCTCCTAAAGTTTTATTATAAATATTACAGCGCAAATTTCTGTCATAAGCAATTTTGACTTCTCCCTTAACTTTTCTGTCAGGATCAACTACACTATACGCTTGTTGTAAACTTTTTTTGATACTTCCGGCAACTTCAACTACTTTTTCACCATAATCGGTCAGCGTACATCCTCTTTCATCAGAAGAAACAAGCGGAACACCTAACTCGGCTTCGAGGTTCATTAAATATTTATTTAGGGTATCAACAGATGTGTTCAAACGTTTAGCTGCATTTCTTTTTCCGGCATTATCTTTTATGGCTTGCAAAACCATAATACCTTCCATATTCATTAAATCTCTTTTGCTAAACATACACACCTCATATTAGAATTTGTTAATATAATATATATAATACTATTAATTGCAAGTATTTTTTTTTACAATTATCCTACATCAACACCTAAAAACATTTTAGCTAGCAAACCGATTAAAAACGAAATGAGAGCTACTGATAAACTGATTGTAGCCATCTCTATAAACTTTTTCCAAAATGACTCTGATTTTACTACAGCGATATAATAGTTGAAAATAAACACCAAAAATACTACAACCATCAACATACAAATCAGTGCAAAAATATACATATTTTGCGGAAATAAAAGATATGGCAAAACCAATGCAACAACAGTAATTAAATAACTGAAACCGGTATAAGCGGAAGCTTTTAAGGCATTGGGGTTACCATCAGCTCTTTCCGCCAAATAATTAGAAGCTGCCATCGACAATGTTGCCGCAATTCCGGTAATGATTCCGGCCAATGCAATCAAACGATTGTTTGCCAAAACAAATGTTAAACCGGCGATTGTCCCCGTAAGTTCGACTAAAGCATCATTTAACCCTAAAACCATAGCTCCGACATAGTTTAATCGCTCCTCATCTAACATATCAATAAGATGTTTTTCATGTTCTTTTTCTTGAGCAATAATATTTTTAACTTCAGGGATTTCTTTCTCTAATTGTTTAAGACCGCTAATCCCTTCATATTCGTGAAGTTCTAAAGTTTTTATCACGAATGTATATCCTAGAATCAGTAACAAAAAACGGTACCACCAAACTTTTATCATATTAGGTTTGACTTCTTGTCCGGTATATTGTTGCCATATATGAGCATGGCTCAATTCATCTTTAGCAATTTTTTGCAAAACTTTTTTGTTCTTTTTCTCCTTAACCTTTTCTGCAAAATGATTATAGATAACCGAACTGGTAATTTCATCTTTTTGAAATTCAAGCATTATATTTTGTGATATTTGTGAATGAGCAATGTCTTTTTTCATAATCTTTCTCCTAATATATTCTATAAATAATCGTTTAATATGACAAAGGTCAAGTAATATTATAAATGGGGTATAAAATAAGTTTTGTTTTGCAATATAAAAAATCCTACCTATATTAAAAAAAAAGAGAGGTAAATATGGCTGAAGATACGTCCCCTTTAAAACAATTTTTTCCGATTGTTACTCAAAATTATATTCGCTCGGTTGTTGCTGCAAAAATCATCGAATCTCAAGACAATGAGCAAAACGATATACCTGTAATAAAATTTAAGATATCACCAGAATATTATCAACAAGTTGCAACTTGTGATGTGCAAGCTCCATTAATCGGTTTGAGATGTAATTATGATGAAAATACCGAAATTTTACAAATTACTCCCGAACAATATTTTGTAGATTTATACCAAAACAAAATTATGCGTGATGTTGCAATGAAACAATTTAAAGAAAACTTTGAGCGTCACATTAATTTTATAACCTTGCTCAATGAATAAAAAGAAAAAAAACGGTTCGGGTTTTTATGCCGGAACCGTTTAATAAATTGAAGTTTTAAGGGGCTGTAAGCTAGTGAGTAACGACACGACCGTTCTTGCGTTTGCTGGACTTTTTCATCCGATCACGTTCACGTTGATACTCTGTCTGCTCTTTTTTCTTACGAATAGCGCCTTTTTCTTTCTTACTGTTAGATTTTCTAGCCATAACTAAAATGTGTTAAAGATTAATAATTAGAATAACAATCACAAATAGGACTGCCTTTTACACCTTTTAAATCATTAATGTCAAGAACTAAATAAACGGATTATAGGCCCATTGCAATAATGCCTGTCTTTGTCTCGGTCGACAATCTTCATCAAAGGGCATACAGTTTTTTTCTATTTGCGCTCTATGTCTTTTGAAAGCACGCCATCGTTTAATCTGCAACTCATCAATTCCTAAAATTCTACGCCCCATATAATAACGACAATACCACTGAAACCACCCTCTTACATCGGGAGCCAGAATCCAACCCTTATTTTGCCAATCTGATAACGAAAGACGAGATTTTATCTGAAAATGATTACACCTTATATCCGGTTTATTATAAGAAAGTTTTGCATTGTCAAACCAATCAGACGGAAACTCATTTTTACAGTCATTCAAATAATGTCCTTCAAAAACACCTAACTCCAACATTTGTTTCGGTGTCAATTCCGGTTCAAAACCAAAACCAAAATCTCTTCCCATCGGAGCAACCAAATCATAACTGTAATTTTGTTGCATTTTATCATTTACGACAATCATATTTTTCTCCTATGATTGCCATATAATCATTTTATAATCTTTTCCAAACTCTAGATTTATTTTTTTCTTCTTTTTCCCGAAAAGCTTCTTCTAAATCAATATTGTGCATATTTGCCAAAGAACAAAGATATATAAAAACATCAGCCAATTCTTCTTTAACATTTCCTGCAACCGAGCCGCTTCCTATTGACCCGTTTTTAGATGTTTTTCTTATTGCCGAAATCAGCTCTCCGCATTCTTCTGCCAACAAACAACATTCATAAAATTTGTCGGTCAAGTTAAACCCGCGTTCTTGTTTCATTTGCATAACATAGTCTTGAAAATCTTTTAACGTCGGATTTTGCTTCAATTCTAAAGTCATACCAGTCTCCTTTTTTTGTTGGAATAATATATAAAAATTGTTTACTTGTTAACCCTAAAAAATTATTATCCTCTTGTTAAGGAGAAAACTATGCTAAAACTTGTAGAACCATGCAAAGAATATTTGCCTGCCGTTGTCAATTTTTTACCTGAAACGGAAAATGATAACGCAAAAGAATATATGGTTAATTCCGTTAAAAATCTTTTGAAATATATTCCACAAAATTTTGATGAATATTTGCAACTTTTGTATAATGAAAAGAACAGTATCGGCCTAAAAGAAGGATATGTTGCTCAAACTACTTTTTGGCTGGTGGATGATGACCGATTTGTCGGAACTTTTGCATTAAGGCATAACCTTGCCCCGTCTTTATTGCAAAGAGGCGGACATATCGCCTATTATATTCGCCCATCCGAACGACAAAAAGGATATGCTTTTAAGGGGCTAAAACTTTGTCTTGAAGAGGCAAAAAAACTGGGAATAGAAAAGGCTCTTATAACTTGCAATGACAAAAATATTGCCTCTTACAAAACCATGCACAAAATGATGATTGAAATGGGAGGAAACGAAGTTGCTCCGACCCAAATAGGCGATATAACCGAAAGACGAGTATGGATATATACAGACAAACGACACAACGGAAAAATGCGAGTTCTGGCTATTGCCGTAATAAAAAAAGATAATAAAGTTTTAGCAATCAAAGGATATGACGAAAAGAAAGATGAATATTTTTATCGTCTTCCGGGGGGAGGTATAGAATTTGGAGAAAAGGCAGAACAAACTCTACATCGAGAATTTATGGAAGAATTAGGCTTAAAAATAATCATAAAAAAACAACTCGGAGTATCGGAAAATATTTTTGAATTTAACGGCAAAAAAGGACATGAAATTGTAATAGCTTTTGAAGCTACTTTAGAAGAAGAACAAATGCAAAAACAACAATTTCCGATGCTTGAACAAGAATTTGAAGGTAAATATGCCGAATTTGTAGAAATTACACCGGATAAACACATTTATCCCACCGGAATTTTATAAGAGGAAAAAATGATAGAAAAGATTAAAAATTTTGTTTTGGAAGCAGGAAAATATGCCATTAATAAAAAGGGCCGAGATAAGCATAATATCAATTTTAAATGGGGAGAAGAAGCCGTTAGCTCTATGGTTACGGAAGTAGATTTGCATATCAGCAAAATGTTTCATGATTTTGTAAAACAAAACTTTTCTCATCTCAACTATATGATTATTGATGAAGAAAGTTTAAGCCAAATTGAAGGCGATATTTTTGAACAAGTAAAAAATACCGAATATCAATTTATTTTAGATCCGATTGACGGCACCATAAATTATGCTGCCGATATTCCTCTTTATGGTGTTCTTGTATCGGTTTTCAAATATGGGAAACCGCTATACGGCTTTATATATGCCCCCGATCTAGATGAATTTGTATATACTGACGGCGAACAGGTTTATTATGAACACAAAGGTATAAAAACAATTATTCCCCCTCACTCGCCGACTGTTTCTAAAGTTATACAAGGCCATCCGTGGGCAGTTAATCTGAAACCTAACCATTTCAGCGGAAAATATGTAATGCAAGACTATTTTTCGGCTGCAATATATTTGCTATATCTGGTAATCGGCAAAGTTAAAGGTGTTTTTGTACGTGCCAATATTTGGGACGTTGCTCCGGCATTAGCAATTTGCAAAGTTTTAGGTATGGGGTTTTATGACTATTACAACGGAGAAGAAATAACTGAATTTTCTGAAAAATATTTTCGTCCTAATTGTCGGGCAAAAGCTATGCGAATTGCCTGTTTCAAAGAAGATTTTGAAACCATAAAATCCATAAGTGAAAGTATTATAGAATGATAACAAACGAAAAAGGTTCGAAATAAAATTTCGAACCTTTTTTTACAAATTAGTGCCGGATATCTACTTTTTTTCTCTACCGACTACTTTGGTAGTTAAAGAAACAACCCTATCCTCATATATGAGGTCACAATAAAATGTAAAAACAGAAGCCTGATATACATTACCGTCTACTTTGATATCATCAATTTTTTCTTCTGAAAAATCGCTGATTTCAAAGCGAAAATCAGGATAAGGCATATTCACGGTTTTTCCTAAAGCTTTAACAAAAGCTCTCTCATCAACATAACGGAAAGGAACCTCATATTCCATACCGTCATAAACAGCATAAACTACACGTTCTTTCTTGGTTTTAGTGAGTATCTTCACTGTTTTTTCAGAAATCGTATTTTCTTCCACCGGCGAGCCTAAATGATTAAATGCCAGCTTAGAAAACACAACATCTACAGTGTCGATTTTAGTCTGTTCGGCAGCAGCAACATGGGCGAGATTTACACCATAGGTTTCACCATCGGCAACAACATACGAATAAATTCCGCTTTCAGTTACTTCATATCCCTTATCTTCAATGTCTGAAAAGTTTGGAATATCAAACAAATCCGTAAGGTTACAAGCAGTAAGCATACATCCCGTAGCCACAACTGCAAAAAGTGTTATGAGTCTCTTCATAATAAGTAGATTTAGTAATTAAGTAATATGGCGAATATAGTAACACAACCATACAAAATTGTCAATCTTTGTCCCATAAAAAAAGAGTTTGAAACCTCGTTCCAAACCCTTTAGTCTTTATAGCCTTAAAAGCTAAAAACGACTTTTACGATTGTATTCGTCCATAGTTTCCTGCTTCGTCTTATTCTCAATGAACGTGACTCTGTCATCTGCAACCTTAATCACACAAATATCACCCTCGTTCACATAGAAAGGAGAATGATGTTTCATGTTCCTATAATCGTTAAAATAAACGAATTCTGCATAAGTTTCATCAGAGAAAACTATATGCACATGTTCAGACACACCATGAGCATCAGGTTGCTTCCAAACCGCGATAGTCTTCACGGTCTTAAGTTCACCCTCAATGTCAGGAGAATTTTTCACAGCCTGAACATCATAAGACACATCCTTCAGATATCCGCCTTTCGGCGTATTGTCAGAAGATGAACAAGAAACAAATACAAATACCGAAACGATAGCCATAAGGCCAAAAGCAATAATTTTTTTCATATACATACTAATTTAGTTTAGAGCTTTATTATACGCAAAAAGATATTTTTTGTCAAATTATTTTAAAAGGAAAAACCCTGCCATAAAGCAGGGTTAGACCGAAACGGAAATAGATTAAAATTATAAATCTACATCCACATTCCCTCCATTCTCCCAATCATCAACTGACGGGTCAAATGTGATAGGAATTTTTCTCTGCACGGCAATGATATCCGTTGTAAGAGGAACAACCATACCCTCATATTGAACTTCGCAAGCGAAGGTCAATCTTGAAGCATAGTACTCTTCACCCTCTGCAACCTTAATATCCGGAAGCTCCTCCTCGATAACTTCTTTGAGCTCAAAATTAAGCTCCGGATATGGCATAGGATAACCATCGATAGTTGCAGTTTCAGAAACAAAGTAGAAAGGCACTCTATCATTTATGCCCTCGAATTGTGCTCGGATTCTGTACAACGTCTTAGTTTTCTCAATGCCCTCGCCGATTTTCTCTTTAACGAGTTCTCCCTGCCAAGTAGGGTTATACAAACGTGTTGCTCTCAGCTGCGCAAAAGAAACTGACAACGTGTCAGTCTTTTCCTGCTCCTGCTGAATCACATTCTCCAGTAACACTTCATAGGTTGTTCCGTTAGAAACAACATAAGAAGAAATACCGGCCTCGGTAACTGTTAACCCCTGCTCCTCAATGTTCGAAGAGTCAAACGGACGGAAAATAATCTCGTCTTTTACACACGAAGTAGCAGTCAGTATATATCCCATACACACAACTGCAAAAAGAAAAAATCTTTTCATACGATATTGATAATTTATAAGTAATAGTTTGTATTAAGTTTGATTGTAGCACTTTTTTGTCTAAAGTCAAACAATATTATTTTATAAATTATCCAAAGGCACAATTTCGGCGACAACATCACCTTGCCAAATTATATGTGAAGGATTAGCAACCAATAAAATTCCATCAATCGGAGATAAAACATTTAACGATTCGGATAAATTATTACTTAAATCTATTTTAGCAATAACCTCTCCTTTTTTAACTTTTTTTCCCGTTTCTACCTCTAATTTCATCAATCCTGAACAATTTGCATAAATTTTATTTCGTTTTGCAAAAATAATCTGTTGTTTTTCTCCTGTATTTTTTTCCGTTATCATCGAAAAACCGGACAACAAATTACATATTCCATCAAAAACCTGACATATTTTATTTTCGCAATACTCATCATGACCACCGCACTCTATGGTTAAATTATCAATTTTTGCTCTATCCAGTGCGGCATTAAATGTTCCGAACAAACTCGGAATCGAGGCATCATCGGAATATTGATTATATTTTAGCCCCAATGTTTTTATATACGATATATATTTTTTTTGAGTAAAAATTGCAAAAACATCGCTCATTTTTGAAGTATGCAAATCCAATACAAAATCATTTTTTGTCGCCAATTCCATAATTTTTGCACAAACAAGTGAATTTATATCTCCGCTATAATTATCTACAAAACAGCGATTAAAATCCTTTCCGTCAACAAAGCTAAATTTTCCGTTTGTAGCATAATATGTTCTTTGCATCCATGCCAAAGGATTGGCGTATGGTACAATATGAACTTCTCCACACTGCAGATTATTCATCAAAAAATCATGCAGTTTATACAAAACCCATTGCGAAGTTTCTCCACCATGTAAACCAGATTGGATATAGATTTTTTTCCCTTCTTTTCCGGTAGAATAAACAAACTCATTTATTGCAATTTCTACACCACCGCCGGCTTCAGATACTTTATGAACTACCTTTTTATACTCAACCATCTTATTCTCCTATTTTTCCCAACCTGATTTTTGGCACGGAAAAGCAGACATTTGTTGTTCAAATTGTTTATTATATTCTTTGCCGAATATTGAACCATATAAATCCTTTATAATTGGTAACCATTTCGGATTTACTGCAACTTTGCCGTCACTAATATTAAACGGAGAAGAACCGTTTTTAGCCTTTCCGACAATACGCAAAATTTGAGCACCGCTCGGAACTGATTGTCCTTTTTTCAAACTTACACCGGCAAGCCCTAAATATATCGTATCATTATTTAAATTAACATTGGGAGCTTCTTGATATTTTTGCGAAAAATCCCAATTCCATTTTCCGCCTTCAGTTTTATGAACGGCATAAATCCCCGGTTGCAAATCGATAATAGAACTTGCAACTCCGGCTTGTTTTCCCATCATTTTTATATAAAAACTGCCATCGCTTTGCAATGATTGTTCATACATTTTTTGTGAAACTCGTTTAATTTGATAAAAAAGTTTTTGTACTTTAGGTTGAGAACAATCTGCATAATTGGCAACAAATGCCAAACGATGTATTCCTACCAAATCAGAGTTTTCTGCATCAAGACTAAGTTGTTCCGTAGGGCCTTGTTGTCTGTCATTAATCTCATTAATCCAAATATGATTATTTTTATCAATAATCAAATCTGCTCCGGCAAGGCCTACTTTGCCGCATTTTCCCATTAATGCACCGAGCTTTTGAGCAATTTCATTTATTTTATCATTTATTTCAGGTGCAAATTCATATCCTAAAGAGTTACCTACTCCGTTTGATGAACTTTTGGTAAGATTTTTATCTCCGATTGCTTTTAATGATGCACGAGCCGCCAAAACAACCACATTATCATCACTAATCCCCATATTTTCGCCTCTGTTAAGTAGCACATTAAGAGTCTGCGGATTGAACGCATCATCACCATCTTTCAATCCTCCCTTTATCATCCCGCCATTTTCTTTATCGGCAATCATATTACCGACAAACATTGACATATTAGAGCAATAACCATCTATAAATTTTGCTACTTTCACATGTCCGTGATGTTGAACAATCACATCACAAAATTCATCAAAATCAGCAACAATATCCGTTCCTTTACCGCCACCGCTTTCAACATTTTCCGCACCGCATGATTGCAAAACAACTTTACCGTTTTCGCCACAATATTTTGCATATAAATCATACATATCCTTATGTGACAAATTTTCGCTTATAACCACTTCGGAAGGAATAAAACAATCTTTTAAATCTGCTGTTTTTAATACTGTTTCTAAATTCGTTTTTTCTTCAAAAAACGAACGTAAATTTTGTTCGTTTGATAAGACTATATTTGCCTTTTTAAGTTTCAAATTATTTGACCAGTGACGACCTACCGGAGCCTCGATAAACAAAGCCACATCTTTTCCCCGTACAACATCATTAGGTATAGCTTTTACTATCTCATAAATTTCTTTCGGTGTTTCACTGATACCGGTAGTGTCAAATCCCGGACTATATTGCACAATACCGTCAAAAAGCTGTTGTTTAGGCGCCCCACCTGCAATAATTGCTTTTCCGCCACAAGCGACAACATCTTCCAAAATTCCGCCTCGTTGAGGATAAAATGCCGGCATAACAAATAATACATCTTTTTGAGCCAATCCCTTTACTGTTGTCTCAAAAATTTCTTTTACTGCCATATTCATTTTTTTATACATTTTTATCTCCAACATATTTTTCTTATTTTTTCTTGGATTTTAATAAACTATTTACAAAATAATGTAAATAGTATAATGTATATTTATACATTTATTCGCATTTTTATACATAAAGGAGTAAGATTTATGAATATTAAAGAAGCTATAATTTCAATTATTACCGAAAAACAAATATCTACACAAACCGAATTGGTCGAAGAATTAAAAAAACAAGGTATCAGCAAACGCCAAGCAACAATTTCTCGCCAATTCAAAGATTTGGGAATATATAAAGCCTTTGAAAACGGAAAAATATTTTATAAAATTCCAATAAGCGATACATCTTCGCAGCGCATAAATCGTTTTGTAAAATCAGTAGAACATAACGAATATTTAATTGTTATAAAAACTAACGACGGAGCCGCAAATTTGGTCGGAGATATAATAGATAAAATGAATATGCCTGAAATTTTAGGTTCTATTGCCGGCGATAACACTTTGTTTATCACCACAAAAACAACTAAAGACATAAAGAAGATTCATGAAAAAATTATTTCGGCAATCGGCTGATTAGTCTAATTCAATTACCGGAATTGAACGTCGCATATTTGCATATTGATCAACTTTTGTTTTATCACTAAATAAAAACTGTTGCTCTAAACGATAACCGACAATCGCTGCTTTGGCAAAATCACATTTATCTTTATTATTACCCGATACCAAATTTTGAATTTTCGGTAAAGGTTCAAACTTTCCATTTTCTTGTGACAATGAATTCAAAATTGAATTTGTCAAAATATTATTGGCAAATTTTTGCAGTTTGAGAGCCCCTTTACTCATATTGCTCGTCGGTTTAAAAGCAATCCAGTCGTGTTCTCCGATTTCATCCGTGTCATTACTTGCATTCACATTTCTGAACCAATCATCTGCACTCATCAATTTCTTTTGACGTGGTGGATTTCCTTCCACTCCATATTTATCAATCTGCGAACACATTAACGCCCTTCCCCATTTTTTGGTCATATAGCATACACCAAAATCTTTTGGAGCCATCAGTAGCCATTCTCTCATATAATTATTGTATTTATTATGGCGGTCTTGCGCAGATTCTATTGATACCATATATAACTTGGACAAGCTCTTAGGACAATCCGGATTGTAACACAAAACCATCAGTTGTGATTTTATTTGTTCCTGCTCTGTTGTCGAATATCCCAGTTCGGACATTTTTTTATTCATAAGCTGTTCTAATTTCATAACAACATATCCGCTGTGACAACGAGAAACAATATTCAATTTTCGAATATTTCGCAAAACTTGTTGTTGTTCAAGTCTTTCATTACCGTCATTTTTTGATATTCTCGGCAAAATTGCAGCTTCAAAAATATCATTAATATATTGCGGATTTAAAATTTCTTCTCTACATTCGGGAGATATGCTACTTTTAAATCTTTCAAAATATTGAGGAGCGGTTAATTCGTGCCACAAACCGTCTCTTGCAATTTTATCATCGTGATATTTACCGAAATGACTGACAGCCATACAAACTCGAATATTATTTGAGGATAGTTTGGGATTGTTTTTTACAAATTCATCAACCCGTTTTAGCATACCATTATGCCCTTTAAGGTTAAATTTTCGTCCATTACTGGCAGGAAGCACCAACACACAAACTTCATCAGGTTGTAAAGGATTTGCAACTCTCATTCTATGTGGTGCATCTTCGGAAGTTTCACAGCGTTCCGCCAAAAACGCAAAACTACTTCCCTTGCGAATTTCTTCGCATTGAGCGATATATTTTTCTATCCCCGAAGTCATCTATTCATTACTTTTGAATGTAGCTCGAATAAGAGCCCCTATTTTCTGACCTTTTGTACGTTTAGGTAATACAACATCTTTTTCAGGAGACACATTTTCAGCAGCCGCTATACGCATAATTTTACGTCTTTTTTCACCAATATATTCAGACATTGAACGTTTTTTAGGCTTTTCTTGAATATTCTCTTTTACAACAGCATAGCCTTTAGCATTAAGCTGTACAATATTCCATCTTTTATCCGGCTGTTTAACCGCAATTGCCGACATAGCTCCGGCAGTTTGAACAATTCCGTCAGGAGAATGTAATTTGTCGCCCGGCTTTAAGTGTATAAATTCTTGTTCCACCGGAGATTTTATTGCCTCTAATGCTCTACCGCTATTTTCTTTCCATACATCATCAGTAATTTCTTTTCCTGATGTAGTTGTTAAATTAACCCCTTTAGCCCAACGCAAATCAGAGTTCCAAATAGCAGGTTCCGTATTCTTCCCTCCTGCCTCGACACACGAATAAAGCTTTTCTATAACCTTTTTAACTCCTTCCGGACTCTTATCCCAATCAGGAAATTCTGCTAAAACTCGATTTATATCAACACCGTTATTGTACATAACCAGTGCATCACCCGGTTGAAGAATTTGATTCTCAAACTCCGGTCCTCTCTCTCCTGCTTTCCATCTTTCCAATAAATCCACATCCAAATCATCAGGATTAGTAAAACCAACGGGTTCTGTACAAGATGTCGGAATAATTACACGTGCTCCATTAATAGAAATACAAGTACTTGCAAGCCCATCATCCACCATCTTATCTAAATCGCTATATGAATATTCTGTCATATTAGTCTCCTCTAACACACATAATAGACAAATATGATGTTTTTGTCAACAAAAAGCATCTTGTTTTTGGTATAAAAGTAGCTACATAAGAAAAAGGAGAAATAATATGAAAAAATTTTTAGTATTAGCAACATTTCTTATTTGCGGTTGCCATTTATTTTCAAGCAAATCCGAAGCTACTATTTATTCTGCAACTACCGATCAAAAAATCGGAACAATAACTTTTACGGATACAATGAACGGGCTCTTGATAGATGTAGATTTACATAATTTGCCGACCGGAGAACACGGTTTTCATATTCACGAAAATCCGTCTTGTGAACATTCTATTGATAAAAACGGAAAAATACAGCATGCCGCCCAAGCCGGAGGACATTATGATCCGCAAAAAACCGGCAAACATCTCGGCCCTGACGGCGGAGGACACAAAGAAGATTTACCTTTTTTGACCGCATCTGAAACGGGAATAATAAAAACACAATTTCACATAAAAAATTTATCATCAAAGGAAATTAAAAATCGCTCTGTTATGATTCATGCCGGCGGAGATAATTATCAAGATGTTCCTCTTCCTTTAGGCGGAGGCGGTGTTCGTATTGCTTGCGGAATTATCAGGTAAAAACAATAAGTTCTTTATTGACTATATTTTTTAACAGACATATATTATCTCTTAAGGAGTAATATTATGGCTTCAAAAGATTGTGTTTTATGTGATGGCATAAATGACCATTTTCAAAATATTAAAGAAATGTATCCGGAATTGCAAAGTAATGTAACTTTGTTTGAAACCAGAAACTTCAAAATAATTCCCGATAAATTTCCCATAGCCCCCAATCATATCATCATTTTACCTAAAGAACATATTAACACTTTTGCCGAATTTAACGACTTTCAAGCCCAAGAAATTGCTTACATTTTAGACAGATTGGAAAACACCACAAAATCCGATAATTTTATAATGTTCGAACATGGAACCAGTCGTTCGGAAGAAATTAATACTCCCGCTCATATAAAATCTATTTTCCATGCACATCTGCATTTTATTCCTAATGTAAAGTGTGATACCCAAGATATGGAACAGTTTTTCAAACAAAAAAATGTTCGATTGATAGATGATGATAGTTCCGAATGTTCAATACACGATTTTGAAACCAGATATTCCGGCAACAACAAACTTATTAATTTTATCCGTAATAATGTGATTTATGAAGATAAAGAATGCAGTTCGGTTGAGTCATATTTTTATATCAAAAATTCGGATAATACGCAGTTATTTTTTCCCGAAAGATTAGTAACTCCGAGAATACCGTCTCAATTTTTACGTGAAGCATTAAGTATTCAATGTGACACTCCCGAATGGAATTGGAAAATCGGCATGACACCGGAAGGTCGTCAAAAATATGGCGCCAGAGTCTTAAAAATGGCACAACTGTTCAAATACGGACAAGAATACCAACAAGAACACCGCCACAATAACGACAATTTATTAATTATCCCGAACAAATCCAACACCGGAAGATAAACAAACCTACTTCTGTTAGTTCGAATCAGAATTTAAATCGGATACAAAAAAAGCACTTTCACAAGGAAAGTGCTTTTTCTTTTTGGCTCCGGCTGTCGGATTCGAACCAACGACCGATCGGTTAACAGCCGATTGCTCTACCGCTGAGCTAAGCCGGAACAAATAAAACTGGAGGCCGGTACCGGAATCGAACCGATATAGAAGGATTTGCAGTCCTCTGCATAAGCCATTCTGCCAACCGGCCATACCGTTGCGTGCTTCAGCGACTACTATATATACAACCTTTTTTTATCTCGTCAATAACTTTTTTTGCATAAATGGTAAAAATTTGTTTTTTTTGCCCCAAATTATTCTATTATCTCATAAAATAATTTTGTGAAAGGTATTAAAATGAACATCGCAATTGCTTCCGATCACGGTGGTTTTGAACTAAAACAACAACTTATCGAACATTTTGCTGCTAAGGGACAAATTTTGGAAGATTTAGGAACTTGCTCTACCGATTCTTGCGATTATCCGGATATTGCAAAAAAAATGGCTAAAAATATCCTTAATCACCAAAATGAACTCGGGATTCTCATATGTGGAACAGGAATCGGCATATCTATTGCCGCAAATCGTTTCAAAGGTATCAGAGCAGCTGTTTTATATGATGATTTCACAGCAGAAATGACTAAAAAACACAATAATGCCAATGTGTTAGTATTTGGTGGCAGAACTATGAAATTTGAAGATGTAATTCGCAGAATTGAAATTTTTAACAATACCGAATTTGAAGGCGGTCGTCATGCAACCAGAATTGCAAAAATAGAAGAAGGAGTCGAATAATGGATTTTGAACAAAATTTGCAAACCGAAGATAAAGAAATTTTCGATGCAATCAACGAAGAATTAACACGTCAACAAAATCAAATTGAACTGATTGCATCTGAAAATATTGTTTCTCGTGCAGTTTTGGAAGCTCAAGGTTCGATTCTGACCAACAAATATGCCGAAGGCTATCCTGCTCGTCGCTATTATGGCGGTTGTGAATTTGTTGACAAGGTAGAAAATTTGGCAATAGAACGTGCTAAAAAATTATTTAATTGTCAATTTGCCAATGTTCAGCCGCATTCAGGCTCACAAGCCAATACAGCCGTATATGTTGCCCTGCTCCAACCTAATGACACAATTTTGGGAATGTCGCTAGATGCAGGCGGACACTTAACCCATGGTTCAAAAGTTTCTTTTTCCGGAAAATGGCTAAATTCTGTTGCCTATGGTGTAAAAAAAGAAAACGGCTTAATTGACTATGAACAAGTTGAAGAATTGGCCAAAACTTATCGTCCTAAACTGATTATTGCCGGTGGCTCTGCTTATCCTCGCAAAATAGATTTTGCTCGTTTTCGCGGTATTGCAGATAGTATAGGTGCATATTTGATGGTAGATATGGCACATTTTGCCGGTCTTGTTGCTGCCGGTATTATCCCTTCACCACTAAATTATGCTGACGTTGTTACTACCACTACGCACAAAACTTTACGCGGTCCTCGTGGTGGTATGATTTTGACCAACAAACAAGAAATTGCAAAAAAAATTAATTCTGCCGTATTTCCGGGAACTCAAGGAGGTCCACTGGAACACGTTATTGCCGCAAAAGCTGTTTGTTTTAAAGAAGACTTGAGTAGCGAATTTAAACAATATGCCAATAATGTGGTAGAAAATGCAAAAGTTTTGGGTGAAACACTAAAAAAACGTGGTTTGGAACTGGTATCGGGAGGAACTGATACTCATCTTTTGTTAGTAGATTTACGTCCTAAAGGTTTAACCGGAGATATTGTCACTCAAAAACTGGAAGAAGCAAATATTACTTGCAACAAAAATGCTATTCCTTACGACCCGCAACCTCCCAAAATCACTTCAGGAATAAGAGTCGGAACTCCGGCAGGAACAACAAGAGGATTCGGAACAAAAGAATTTGAAAAAATCGGTAATTGGATTGGCGATATCGTCGATGCTCTAGCAAACGGAACCGCTGATGAGACAGTAAAACACATAAAAAATGAAGTTATTGCTCTTTGCAAACAATTTCCGATATACTAAATAAAAAAACGGATGAAAAGTTGTTAAAAAGCTCTTGACTAATCCAAGTTTTTAGCATATTTTCACTTTCGTCCGATGGATCCTTAGCTCAGTTGGTTAGCTTGACGACAAAAAAGTTGCCTTACGGCAAGTTTTTATAGGAAAGGCGAAGCGTAGTTAAGTTGCGAAATCAACAAAGTGATTGTAGCAACTGTTACAAGCGAGCGACAGGAACGAAGTTAATGAGGCTTTGCCGAATTTTACGAAGTGACTCGGGCCCGCTCTTTTATCGATTTTATGTTTTATAGCGATAGTTAGAGCAAAGAAAATGGATCCTTAGCTCAGTTGGTTAGAGCGGGCCGCTCATAACGGTCTGGTCGCCTGTTCGAGTCAGGCAGGATCCACCACTAAAAAAGCCATCTGAACAGATGGCTTTTTGTTTTTTACAAATCAAAATTTTGATTACATATAATCCCTAAAACACATTAATAATTGAACTTATATTTCTTATACTATAATCTTTAGTTAGTTTAACCATTAAACAATAAAGGAATTAGCCCATGAAAAAAATTGCCAGTTTTACAATTAATCATGAAGCATTACTACCCGGAATTTATGTTTCAAGAAAAGATAATATTGGCGAAAATATTGTTACGACCTTTGATATCCGTATGACTGCACCTAATCGAGAACCGGTTATGAATACCGCCGAAATACATACGATTGAACATTTAGGAGCTACATTTTTACGTAATCACCCTGATTATGCCGATAAAACGGTTTATTTTGGCCCTATGGGGTGTCGAACCGGATTTTATCTGTTGCTTGCCGGCGATTATATTTCCGATGAGATTGTTCCTCTGATAAAGGAAATGTTTTTATTTATCAAAAATTGGAAAGATGAAGTCCCCGGAGCTTCTCCTCGAGATTGCGGTAATTACCAAGATATGAATTTGTCCATGGCTAATTATTGGGCAGACAAGTTTTTAACAAATGTACTAAATAACATTTCTAAAGAAAGATTAGTTTATCCGGATTAATTTCAACTATCATTTCAACAACAAAAAATATACCCCTGATCTAGCTAGGAGTTTTCTTATACAATAAACCCGTCATTTTTTCATGACGGGTTATTTCTATTCAACTTCATGTGCTTCGAGGAATAGAGATTGTCCTAGAGCATTAAAAAAGTTTTGATATGCCATAGGATCTTCAATTGCTTCTAAACCTGATTGTGCATTAATTCTAACAACAATTTGTTTTGGATTAATTGCACGTACTGAAGCTGTAAGTTTAGATGAATGAGTAAATGAGGTACCACTAATAGTACCTAATTTTTCATCTGCTTTATCAATGATAAAACCTAAATCTTGCATTGTTGAAATTACAGCTCTCAAAACCATAGCTTTGTTATTTGTATCAAAATAACGAGATTGATAATTCCTCATTTGAACTTGGGTTTGTGACATTCCTAAAACATCTTGGTGAGTTGAAGCACAGGCAGTTAGACCTAATATCATAGTGATAGTTAATAAAATTTTCTTCATCCTAGTCTCCTATATATCGTTCGCTGTTAAGAATACAGATTGACTTAATTTATCAAAAAAGTCTTTGTAGATAACTTCGTCTTCTATTTTTTCAATCCTAGCCTCATTCATGTTATTCCAGATTACACGAGCAAACTCTACTCTTACATTATAACCATAATTGTTGTGACTTTTTGTAGAAACTAAAGTTACATAAATTTTTTGATTTGTATCGTAAACTGGTTGAGTTCCTGCAAATGCGGCTAATAAAATTAATCCGACTTTACCAGCGGTAGAACCAGCCTCTCTATCTTTACTTGCTGTAATAAGACCTAGTTTTGTTTCACTTTCATTTAAAGTAAAACCAAGATCTTGCAAAACCTGTGCAGAAGCCACTAACAAAGCTTCTTCATTTTGTGTTTCATATCTTCTTGTTTCTAATTGTCTTCTTGCTAAATATTGTTCATCCAGCATGTAGTAGTCACCATAATATCTAGCACATCCAGAAAGGAATAGTGATATTACAAAGACAAAACCTATTATCTTTTTCATATCTTATTCCTTAGAAAGTAGATGTTCTATATGCAAAATCTCTAACTAGACCATTTTTATCAAATTTAACAATGATAGTTAAAGTTCGTTGATTTGAGCTAGCTTGTTTTTCTCTTCCTTCTCCATAAAATAGAAGTAACCATATACCTTTTGTTGAGGAAGAAGATTGAATATTGGTAGAAACTTTGTCATAAACCCATGTTTCTCTACGCTCTGTATCTGTTGTAACCATATTTGGTGAACCAAGAGCTTCGATGACAGCTGAAGATGTCATACCAATTTTAATTTCTCTTTGAGCTTTAGCAACAGTCATTCTTTCTTCGTTTAAACTATAGTTAGTTGTAGAACATGCAGAAAGAAATGGTATTGTTGCAATGGCTGCGGCTAATAAAATATTTTTATATTTCATAATATACCTCTCAATAACTAACAAGTCGCCCTGATGAGAGGCGACTGGAAGTTGAGAACAATACCACTAGTTATTGTGCGATATATTGACTTTAAAAGCGTATTTTATCGCCTTCCAGTCAAAAACTGGTAGGCGAAAATATCGTCTTTCGCGACGCTAGTGGATATTAGGTTCTCACACCCAAGTCAGACCATCAACTCTGACTTGCTCATTATAGAATTAAGAGATTAAAAAATGCAAGGAATTTTTATTATTGATGTGATATTCTATGTTGATATTCAAAACAGTAGATAAAAAATTGTTTTTACACAAGTTATCGACACCATTATTTTTATATAAAGATAAAGAACACTTAACTCAAGATTTATTACGAATTTCAAAACACTTATTTTCTTGTAAAAAAAGAGTTTTTTCCTCATACAGCAACAAAAAACCGCTTTGAGTTTTCAAAGCGGTTTTTCTAATTTATTCAGTTATATCAAAATTATTTGATAATTTTAGATACAACGCCGGCACCTACGGTACGACCACCTTCACGGATAGCAAAACGTAAACCTTCTTCCATTGCAATCGGGTTAATCAATTTTGCTTTCATTTTAATATGGTCGCCTGG
>JAFTWG010000008.1 GCA_017465405.1 Alphaproteobacteria bacterium | reverse complement strand
GCCGCCACCACCGGCAGGGCCTTCTCCCAAAATTGCATCATTATTTTCAAAAACAACATTATTAAAAGCCGCTGTTCCTTTGTTGATTACATTTTGCGAAGTATTTTCCCAAGAATCGATATTTTTAAAGGTTACGGATTGCCCATCTGCAATCGTAGTTCCCGTAGCACCATTTAAATCTATACCGGTACCATTCATATCCAAAACTACATCGGCATCGGAAACAGCCAAAGCTTCTTGTAATTTTTCGTATGTATTAACGGTTTCTGCATTTGCCGGGGAAATTATACAGGTTGAAGTCAATAAAATAGCTAATGTTGTAATTTTACGCATAATTATGCTCCTTGTAGTATTTAATAATAAAACATTTTATATAAAAAGCAGATAAAATCAATAAATATGTGTTTTTTCCATAAAAAAACTCCGAACTGCCTTTAGGGCAGAAACGGAGCGAAAAACTATGGCAAAGTTATATAATTAGTTCCAATAGGAATCTGAATTGTCTTTATCCTGTTTTTTGAGTGAAACTTTCACCACTTCGTAATCATTCCCATTGGAATCCTCAAAGTGGGTGTAGTCATCACTCATTCGGTAGCTGATTTCATCACCTACCTCAATGAGATTAAGCTCTAAATTCTCATGGTGGAAGTATTGTACTTCACCGACTAAGCCATTTTCGAGCTTAAAATAGAGTGCAAAATAACCGGAACGGTCAGTTGCACAGCGAACTCTCTCGACCGTAGATGTTACGACAGGAGAGTTCTCACCGGAAGTACCTTCCTCGTTACTGTTAGAACAGCAAGATGAGAAAATAATGAGTGATGAAACAACTACAAAAAGGGTAATAATTCTGTTCATAATCGACTAGTTTAATTGGTTATCAGACTTTAGTATATTGCACGGACAAAATTTTGTCAATAACTTTGCATTAAAAAATCCTCGAACTCAAAGTTCGAGGATTTTGAAAGAGATGAACTATTTTTTATAAATATTAAACAATTCCGAATATGCAAAAGATAAGCCTATCATAAAATTGCTTCCGGTTTTGCCAACACCTCGGGCTTCTCCTTGAAAATATTGAACATAAGGGGCAAGGCTGAAATTGTTTTTAATTTTTACATCCATTCTTCCGATTGCACTCAATTCATATTTTAGGTCGGTTGCAATATATTCACTATAGGTTAAATAGTCACGGAAATAGCCCTCAAATTGAAATTTTACTTGATCGGAATTTACATATTCGGTTCTCCAACCGATTTCATAAGCAGATTTTGTTGTATGTTCGTCACTATAAGTCAAATCATATTCGCCGACAGCTGCAACATAAAGATCTTTGATAATATCGCCGTTGAAAGCTTTTATACCGGCTTTACCGCGGAAAATCTTTTGTAGCGGAGCAGGGTTGTTTGCCTTAAATTCGGTTTGATATGCTAAACTTGCAAAAGGTCCGGCATCTACGTTGTCAAAGTCCCAATGCCACATTTTGCGGTTATAATCAGTAGTGAACAAAATTTGGTCCGCATCTTCACTGGTAGTAGTTTCGTCATCGGCAGGACGAATTTTGGTGCGGCCGTATTCGGCAAATAAACTGTTGTTCCATTGCCAAGTCGGTTGTTCATATTCCAAAACAAAATCAAATACACCTTTAATCATATTTTGACTATCTGCACTAAGTTGTGAGTTAGGATTATCCGTGTAATATTTTGCGTTTTGAACTTCTGTTGATGACATTTCCAAAGCAACACGACGAAAATTTGCACGAAGTTCGCCGATTGAATCATCTGCAACTGCATTAAATGGTAACAGGCAGCAAGATAAAATAGCAATGTTTTTGATTTTCATTGATAAATCTCCGTTAGTTAAAGTTAACTCCATACTAAATGCGAAGATTTTTTTTGCAATATAAATATATGGCTTGAGGATAAAAAAAGGATGTCCGTAATATTGGGACATCCTTTATAACAATTGCTTGTTTGGGATTAGAGCTTACCTGCGGCTTTGAGGGCTTCAAACTTCTCGTAGTAGCAGGGAGGAACACCGCCTACGGAGTTGATCTCCCAGTAGAGGATATCCTTGTCGGCACGAATAGTGGCCATCAAGCGACCTTGAGTAAACACGCGGTCTTTGTCTTTGGTCTCGAGCTTGCGATATACGGGAATACCGTTCATAACGGTCTCTGAGCCGTCCATACGATGATACATATACTCGTTAGGGAGTACAAGCAAGCAAACAGCCTCGTAGCGATCGTTACCGGTCTTCAACATTGCAAAACCGAGGAAAGAACCCTTTCTAACATCCCAGTTGTGGAGAGCAATAATCTCTGACACTCTCTCCTTGAAAAAAATGTTTTCTACCATAGTGGAAAAAGATTTTTTTAGATTAATACTTATGTGAATAATTGATAAAGTTTCTTTATTATACAAAATTAGAAAAAAAAAGCAATAGCAAACTTTATGATAAAAAATACAAAAAGTTTAAAAATATGTATTGACAAACTAAAATATAAATATTATTAAAGACGTGAATTTGATGGCGGGGTAGCTCAGTTGGTTAGAGCAGCGGAATCATAATCCGCGTGTCGACGGTTCAAGTCCGCCCCTCGCTACCATCATAAAGTCTTGGTTACTTCCAAGACTTTTTTGTTTTAAAAAAATAAAAACTCTGTTTCTTTGATTAGAAACAGAGTTTTTGTGCAGAGAAGCAATGTTTATTTGCGTTTGAAAAGTCGGCATATGAGCTCAACCGGAAACACAATGCAATAATACACCACTTGATACACCAATGTTATGCCCATTGCACCTAAAAAAGCGATAATAACCGCAGCAACATAAGTGCAACAAACTTGTGTCAGACCGATGGATGTAATCAACATTATGAGTACATAAGCAATGGTCCACAGGCTGAAACACAAACCGGTAATACCGTTGATGGCTTGATACCATTTCTTTTTGGGCAGGTCATAGTAGTCATGAATGTTCATGGCGGTACCATGGGCGTAGAAGCCAAGCGACCAGATTCCAAAGAAAACGATAAAACCGACAAACATTACGGTATTCAATACCCCGAAACCTACAGCGTTTTGCCAAACAAAATTAATAAAATTTGTAACAGTCATAAAATTAGTTTATTGGTTAAACAATTTAGTGAATAGATGAACCCGATTCTCTCGCAGCAACGGCCTCTTTAAGGCGGTCAAGCAAGATTCTAACCACATTGTGGTTGAGGTTATGTACTTTGGTGTACTCAATGAGTTCATCCAACTGGTTGTTCTTCAGCATCTCAAGCTGTTCGTGTACTTTCAAATACTTCATGTTCGAAAATTTTTAATGATTAGACGAATAATTTTTATTGAAGTTATAATATATCATCTAAAATTTAAATTTTCAAGAATATTTTTTGTATAATTTGACAAAAAACTTATATTTTGATTTGAATAATAATAATGTTGTGATATAATGGACTAAGATAAATTTACATCTGTGGAGTGAATTATGCCGGATAATAAAAGAATAAGAGATATTCCAACCAGAAATATTGATTTTCAAGTTGATACGATACGTGTTGATGATCCTACATGGGCAGCAGGGTATTTTTCGCCTGATGAGAATACAATTACATCTAATTATAGAAGAGGTGATGATAGTGACTATCATGAAAGTGAAGAACTTCTTATTCATGAACAAAAACATAGAGATAATAGTGCTGCCGGCTTATATGAATATCCGGTATCACCGGAGCAGGCCTATAAAATAAATATGCATGATGAAATATCTGCAACCATGTCAGAATTAATTGTATTACGACAGAGCTATATAGAAACAGGAGATATTTCTGTTTTGGATGGTAAAGGAGGTTTTTTTACATTTTACAAACAAGCTGTTGAAAGCGGAAAACTTAATCCTTTTAGCGAATATAAAGAAGATTTTGATAAAGAGATGGCTTTTATTGTAAATGGTACTAGAAATGCTTGGGAAGAAAGTTTTTCTAATTTATACAATGATAATAGTATGTGGAATGCTAAATACTCAAGTGATAAAGACGGAAAATATGCGGAATATCACGATAGAAACTATCAAAGAGCAATGAAGATTGCCTATACTATCGGAGGCGTTGATTTTACTCAATATATGGATAGAGATGCCGAAATTCCGGAAATTGGGAAAAGAGAAATAGATTTTGAAAATAAAAAGAACAAGTTGCCTAAAATGTCATATCAGCAAATTGTTGAGCAATTTGATATTCCAAAATTTAATGGCGATATGAGTCTGGAACAATATCAAAAATTGATACAACATAAATTGGCAATGAATAAATTTCTGGATTCTAAACCGTGGTATAGAAGTTCAGACAAAGAATATATAGATGGAATATGTTTTGATAAGATGTTGTATGAAGATCCTACAAGAGATGATCTTAGGCCATACATGAAGGAAAGTTTAGACAATTATAGAAACAGTTTTATTGAAGCTCAAAATAATGTCGATCAAAGTATTGTCAATGCTGTAGTTAATGCGGTTGCAAAGGAATATGCTCGAAGAGGAGACGAACTTCCAAAAGCTAATGATGAAGTTTATAATAATGCTGTTAACCAAGTTTACACATATCATACGGAACTTAAAGGAGATGTTAATTATAAAGGTAATGTTTGTTTGAGAGAAACATTGGTTAATGAAGATTTGTTAAAAACAAAATTACCTCAATATGCTCAATCTGTACAAGACAGAACCGGTTGGGAATTGACAATGTATAACTATATGACAGCCGTAGGAATGTCAGATGAGGAGGCTTCCGCACAAGCTAAATCATTAGCAAGAGAAAATAAATTGTTAGGGGGATATGCGTGTTTTGTTGGTGCTCCAATAGCTAGCGCATGGAATAAATGTAAGAATCTTTTCTCTTCTGATATTGAGAAAGATGAAAAAAAAGAGGTTAAAAACGAAATTATAAATGAAATTAATAAAGAAGCTCCTAAATACAGAAAATGGGAAGATAAGGACGGAAGCCGTGTTTCAGAAGTACAATATAGAGAGCTTCCTGATTTAACCAAAGATGTTATTAAAAAACCGACAAAATCTTATTCTGAATCTATGCAAAAAGGGCATGCAAAAATTGCGGAAATGAGAGCTAAAAGAGCAGCTGGACACGAGGAAATATCATCTTCTACACGAGATGAAAGTCCCATGGCTGCACGTTTAAGAGAACTTCGTTTTGAAAAGTCTCAGAGAACGAGCGGAAGTATAACTCCAACCAGAATAAATGCTTTACATTTAGCAAATTTGTTGAAAGGAAGTGTGAACGGATAATGTCTAAAAAAGATAAGACATCGCAAAAACAACCTAAAAAACGTCGTTTTGCTCCGCTAGCATGGATGATTGCACGTGAAATTTCCGGCTATAATGACGTTTTATCTATCGGTCATGACATATCTTCCATTCATCATGATAATACTCACATTCCTAAAAAAGAAAATCCGGAACAGAAGAGAATACGTCGTAAAAATAACAGAAGAAGAGTATGGAAAATATTAATGAAGTCTTGCGGGCTTGCAATTACATTTATTCAAGTTGGCAAGTTTTTAAAAGTAATGAAAGTTTCTAAAGGAATGGTAGCCGCTTTAACTACTCTTCGAGTTGTAAAAAGAGCTGATAAAATAAAAAAAGAAATAGAGCAGGGAGATGTTATCGGGACTGCAAGTGCAGTATTGGGAGCAGTTAGTTCTGTGGCGGATAATCCGATAGTGAAAGGTGTCAGTAAAGCATCTACTGTTGCCGAAAATATAAAAGATATTGCTTCATCTTCTGATGGAAGAAGCGGAACAATAAAAGCGGCAAAAGTTGCACAAGATGTATATGAAATTGCAACCGGAGAAAAGGTTAGCGATGGTATTAAGAATACTATAAAAAATTTTGAAAAAATTAACAGCGCATATACTAAAGCCGACAAAGAGCTTACAGCAGAAGATGAAAAGGAACAGTCTTCTCAAGAAGAAGCAAATGCTACGGTTTTGGGTCCCAGAATAAAAATATCAAAAAGAAAAATAAATATTCGTTCAAAGACCCGTAAAGCAATTGCTAAAATTCGCCAAGAACTAAAAAGCAGACAATGTCCCTCAACCATGGGAAAAGAAAAAACACATATCAGTCACTTGACTGAAGAGGAAAAAGAAAAACGGTTACGGATAAAAATGAATATGAGAAGATTAAAAGAGCAAGAAAACAGGTAAATAAAAAGGCGATTTAGTAATCGCCTTTTTATTTATTGTTAATCATTTATCTTTTTTTGTGCCATTGCCGCTTGAGTATAATCAATGGTAGAATGAGTTTTTTGATATTCTTTTAATTGTTGCATAGCATAACCGAGAACTTTTCTTTGAGCCTGCGGTGGTAAGTATTTGTGATCATATTGTTGTGTTTTTTCGTTCCACTCACCTATATCTTTATACACACCTTTATCATCAACATTATAAGTTTCACAGTCATCCGGCACAACATCCTTTCCGGGCTTTCCTATAAAAATTACAAAATCTCCTCCTTTTGCATGTACTCCACCTTCAATATAAGGGTAATAGTTTAAAAGGCAGGTTTTTGATAAATCAACTGTTGCTTCAAAACCTGAATAAACTTCGCTATATTTGCTTTCACCGGCTACGGATTTTTCGTAATTAAATTTACCATATTCGTTCTCAACAACCTTAGTGGCTGCTGTTCTAAACTCTGCAACCGAGGCTTCCGGAGCTTGTGCTAAAATAGAGTCTTGAGTATGAGCAACTCTCTTTTGCATCATTTCTATTTTTTCTTTAGCACTTGGCTGATCTTTTTCAACTTCTTGCGCTTTGACCCCTCCTGCTGTTGCTCCGAAAAACATCCCGCCTACAAACAATTTCTGCCAAAATCCCATGTTTTTTCTCCCAATTAAGTTAGTTTTATGGAAAATACTATAACAAAATCATATTTTTGTCAAATTTATTTTGCTAAATTAAACTTTGCTGACATAGTCTTTCATTAGTTTTTTATGTCCGAACTTATCAAACCAAATTTCCAGCTTATTTCCTTCGATATTGATTATTTTTCCGTAACCGAAAGAAGTGTGAAAAACTCTTGTTCCTATCGGCATATCTGTTGTTGCATTTTTTGCGGCTTTTTTAGCATAGTAATAGTTCCCGCTGTTCCATCCGTAATCTTCATCTCTTTCATAACTAAAGCGGTCGCTGTCGTAAATTGTGTTACTGTTTTGCTTTAAGTTACGCCAATTACTCGTTGATTTGTAATTATTTTGTTGCTGATAATTGTTGTTAAAGTATTTTGCAGCCTGATTACATATTTCGATATATTGCGGAGGCAATTCATTGATAAAACGAGACGGAATATTGTTTTTCCATTCGCCATACATACGACGATTTATTGCTGTCGATATATATAATTTCTTACGAGCACGAGTAATTGCCACATAAGCCAGTCGTCTTTCTTCTTCCAAATCACCGGATTGCTCATTATCTAAAGCACGCTGATGAGGGAACAGTCCTTCTTCCCATCCGGGGAGAAAAACCGTATCAAATTCAAGACCTTTTGCCGAGTGTAATGTCATTATGCTGACTTTGTTATCGTCTTGTTGATTGTCATTTTCCATAACTAAACTGGTATGTTCCAGAAAGTCATCTAAAGTCGGGAATTTTTCCGCATCAGACATAACGTTAACAAGTTCTTTTAGGTTTTCTATCCTACCTTCTGCTTCTGCTGACTTATCGTTTTTAAGCATTTCCATATATCCGGAATCTTCTAAAACATCGTCGATAATTTCTTTTGGTGTCCATACTTGAGAATTTTGTCTCCAGGTATTAAAGTTGTTTATTAATTCGTTCAAATTGTTTTTTGATTTTCCTGAAAAATCTCCAGTTGCTAGCATTTTTTCGATTGCCATATACATAGATATTTTGTTATATCTTGCTTCGTTTTGAATTTTCTCGATTGTTTTGGCTCCGATACCTCTTGCAGGTTTATTTATGATACGTTCAAGAGCTAAATCATCGTGAGGTTGCGAGATTACACGCAAATATGCCAACATGTCTTTGATTTCGGCTCGGTCGTAGAATTTTAGTCCGCCTATTACCTGATAAGGTATGGATTCAGACATAAATTTTTCTTCAAATTTACGAGTTTGAGCGGCGGTACGTACCAATATTGCTATATCGGAATATTCTGTTCCGTAACGATAATTGCTTTCTATTTCTTCCGTAACATAAGTCGCTTCTTCATCATCATTATATATACTTACCACTTTAACTTTGTGGTTATCTGCATTGGCGGCAGGACTGTTTTCGGCAACTCTTAAGGTTTTGCCGAGCCTTCCGCTGTTATGTTTTATCAGGGCCGAAGCGGCTCCCAATATGTTTGCGGTTGAACGATAGTTGCGTTCAAGTCTGATTATTTGTGCATTTTGAAAATCTTTTTCAAAACGTAAGATGTTTTCAATTTCAGCTCCTCGCCAAGAATATATGGATTGGTCATCATCGCCGACACAACAGATATTGCGATGTTTTTGGCAGAGTAAACGCAGTAAAAGGTATTGGGTAACGTTGGTGTCTTGATACTCATCAACCATTATATATTTGAAACGTTCCTGGTATTTTTCCAAAACTTCGGGAGATGACATTAGGATATTTAACGCATAGAGCAAAATATCGCCGAAATCTACGCAATTAAGCTCGATTAAACGGCTTTGATAAGCTTTATATATGTTAACTAAAACATTGCCGTGTATGTCGGTATTAATTTTATCAATGGTAAGTCCTTTATCTTTCCATAGTTGAATTTTATCCAATAAACCTTGCGGAGGATATTTTTTATCATCAATTCCTTGAGCTTCGCATATTTGTTTGATTAGGCGACGTTGGTCATCTTCGCCCAAAATGGTAAAATTATTTTTTAATCCGACCAATTCGGCATGTTGACGTAATATTTTTACGCAAATTCCATGAAAAGTACCCATCCAAACCGAGTCAACCATATTGCCAATCATATTGCGAGCACGTTGTGTCATTTCACGAGCAGCTCTGTTGGTAAATGTGACAACCAAACAGTTCCAAGGATTTGCTTTCATTTGTGAAAGAATATAGGCTAAACGAGTAGTTAAAACCTTGGTTTTACCGGTTCCGGCACCCGAAAGTACCAAAAGCGGTCCTTCTGTCGTTGTAACAGCTTGTTTTTGTTCCGGATTAAGTTCGTCAAGCCATGGAGCAGACGGCATTAAAGCGGAAATATTGTCAAAACTTACAGCTGTGTTTTCGCTGTCTAAATCAAATATGTCGTTCATCGGTGGATACTTCTTGTTTTTTTGTTTTCTGCTGCGTATATTATATTATTATAAAAAAAATAAAAGAGCTTATTTGAAACTATACCCATGAGGAAAAAATGTCAGAAATCAGAGAAAAAATTGTAAATTTAACTCAATATATGGATAAAAAAATTATCGGCCAAAAAGAAATGGTTCGAAAAATGATAATTACTATGCTTGCCGAAGGGCATGCTTTGGTCGAAGGAGCTCCTGGTCTCGCTAAAACAAAAGCTATCAAAACATTAGCTGACTGTGTTTCTGCATCATTCAATCGTATTCAGTTTACTCCTGATTTGTTGCCGGCTGATATTACCGGTAGTGAAATTTATGTTTCTCAAAAAGGCGAATTTGAGTTTCGTCAAGGTCCGGTTTTTGCCAATTTGGTATTAGCTGACGAAATCAACCGTGCTCCGGCAAAAGTTCAGTCGGCTTTGTTAGAAGCAATGGCCGAAAGACAGGTTAGTGTTGGCGGACAACGTTTCAAATTGCCGAAATTATTTATGGTTATGGCAACACAAAACCCGATTGAACATGAAGGAACTTACAATTTGCCCGAAGCACAACTTGACCGTTTTTTAATGTATATAAGAATTGACCAGCCTACAGCTGCCGATGAACATAAAATTTTGGATTTAGTAAGAAAAGAGGGAACTTTTGTAAATCCGAATGAAGATACACGTTTTGATAAGTTGGAAATTAAAGACATTGAAGCTGCAACAAAAGAGGCATTGGGTACATATTTGAGCAAAGAAATGGAAGAGTATTTGGTTCAACTTATTGTTGCTACCCGTCACCCTGAAAAATATGATGAAACTTTGTCCGGATTGGTAATGTATGGTGCAAGCCCTCGTGCGACAATAGCCTTGGACAGATGTGCTAAAATAAATGCGTGGATTTCTGGACGAGATTTTGTTACTCCCGAAGATATACATGCGGTTATTTATGATATTTTACGTCATCGCATAATTTTAAGTTTTGAAGCACAGGCGGAAGGTTATACAAGTGATGATATCATTACAAAGTTGTTGAATGTTGTGCCGTTACCATAGGGATTTGTTATGGTTAAAATTAGAAAAATAGCGGAATCTTTGTTCAAAAAAAAGCCCGATAGAGACGAAAACAAAGGACTGGTTGCTTCGTTGGAAGATTTAATGGAGCAACGTAAAAATGTTCGCTATTTACATATAAAAACTCGTCTTAATTCTTCTGTTCAAGCCGGAGACGTGAAGTCGGCATTTAAGGGACGAGGAATTGAGATGGAGGAGAGCCGTGAATATGCTTTCGGAGATGATGTCCGTGATATTGATTGGCGAATTACTGCACGAAAAAATACTCCTTATACCAAAATTTATAACGAAGAAAAAGACAGAGAAATATATGTTTTGCTTGATTTATCGTCGTCAATGGTTTTTGGCACTCGTAAAGAGCTGAAATCGGTAACGGCAAGCAAAATAACGGCTTTGTTAGGTTGGATGGCTCAAGAGAATAATGACCGATTCGGAGCTATGATTTTTGACGGACAAAATACTTGGCAATTTAAACCTCAGCAAAATAGGGCGCATTTATTGGCAATTTTTAAGAAAATATCGTTGGTCAATCAGCGTATTACCGAGAGAAAAATTCATAGTGGCGGGTTGAACAAGACTTTGCAAATGATGGTTCAAGGCATAAAAAGCAAAGCTACGGTATTTATTGTTAGTGATTTTAGCAGTTTGAACGATGATGATAGAAAAACATTGGCTATGTTAGCTAAGAAATGTCAACTTTTTTGTGTAAATGTATACGATGTTTTGGAAGAAAAAGCTCCATTCCCCGGAGAATATATGATATCAGATGATATACAATCAGTGGTATTTGATAGCCGATATAAAGCATTTTGTGATGAATATCAGCACTTTTTTGCGGATAAGAGAGAAAAAATGAAAGAATTTTGCCGCAAATTCGGTTGTCGCTATCTTTCGATAAGAAACGATATAGCAATAACCAAGCAAATGAAAATAATATAAATCTTTATAGATGTATCTTATTGACAAAAAGATATTTTGATGATATTTTGGCGGAAGTGAATTATTTTGTTTTAGAAGAGAGAAAAATGGTAAAAACTAACGAAAACAACTCATATCGCCGCGGTCAGGAACTTTTGGACCAAGGTATGTACAAAGATGCTATTGCCCAATTTGATCAGGCAATTAACGAACAGCCGGATTCATGGAAAGCATTGAATTCAAAGGGTTTTGCTTTGCAAAAACTTAGTCGCTACACAGAAGCGGTTGAGTGTTTTGATAAGGCATTAGAGAAAAATCCGCAGTCAGTAGAAATTATCAATAACAAGGGTGTTACACTTTCAATGCGCGGTCTTTATAAAGATGCGATTGAACAATTTGATATGGCCGTTGCTCTTGATGGTACTTCTTTAGAAGCTTTGAACGGTAAAGCTATTGCTTTGCAACATATGTATATGTACAAAGAAGCCTTAGATGTTCTTGAAAAAGCTATGACAATTGATGAAAAACATGTTCAATCATTGTTGAGTATTGCTGTTACTTTGCAAAAATTGAAACAATTTGACCGAGCAATTTCGTTCTTCAAAAAAGTTTTAGCTTCTGATAAGTCAAATATAAAAGCTTGGAACGGTATCGGTGTAACATATCAGTTGATGGGCGATAACAATTCAGCATTAAAATGTTTTACAAAAATTTTGAATATTAACAATCGTGAAATTCAAGCATGGATTAGTATCGGCTTCGTATATCAAAAAATGCTCAAATTCCCTGATGCTTTGAAATGCTACAAAAAAGCTCAAATGATTAATGAAGGTCGTTATCATCATAAGCTTTATGATGGTTTGGCAAGTTGCTTAACTAAATTGTCCGAATTTGATCAAGCTATTGAGATTTATAAACAAATATTCAATACTGAAGAAGGTAAGAAAAAGTGGGATGCTCAGCGTTCTATTAAGTTTGTAGGTAAACTTAAACGTAAAAAAGCAACCGGAACTCTTCCTGATTTAGTTCCACCATCTGAGTAGTGAAAGAAAGTATGAAGATATCACAAAAAAGGAGTTATTTATTGATAACTCCTTTTTTGTAATTTATAATACATTATTAATAGAGTTATACACAAGATGTAAATTTATAGTTGCATTTTTAACAAAAATACATTATATGTAATTATGTAACAATAGGGGAAGAAAGATGCTTTTTCAAATATACAAGGTACATGAAAACAAATTAAGTGAGCAACTAGCTGATGATAACCCATATAAGAAAAAACTAATCGCTATGGAAACTCCCAAAGAGAAACACCCCATTTATTCAACTTTAGTGTTTTCTTTATTGGCTTATTGTTGGGTATTTTTAGGAATAATGTTAATTAAACATTTATACGGGAATTTGTTCTCGATAATTAATCTAATATTTGTTTCTTGTTGTGTAGCAATCACATATAAAAAAGATTATTTAACAGGAATAAATCCTAAATACCGTAGGAATCTATATATAATATACTTCCTAATATTTTGTTTTTCATGGACTATTGCTGTAACAGATTATGGTTCTGCTTCTTATAAGGAAATTTTTGATCTTTTGTTATTGAGAACAATCAATCATAAATCCTATGTTGCTCTTGCATTAATTTCATATATAACTTTAGGAATTTCTATGAGTTTCTATAGATGTCCATACGAATTATATAGAGTTTTTTATTCTCTACAGAAGACATATTCTTTTTATAAAAATGATAATACAATTATCAAGAGAAACTATCCATTTGTTTTTTTTCTAATTATAACATTACCGATTTTAATTTATATTGTATTTAATGAAATGGAAGGCGAAGACCTTAATATGATGAAAATGTTATCTTTTCCTATGATATGTTACCCAATACAATATTGTACATGTATGATATTGGCTAGAAAATATTTCAAAAATTTCAAACAATGATTACAGGAGGAACGATGACACAATTATCTCAAGAAGATAAAGATTTTTTAGATGATTTTTTTGCTCTACTACGTCAAGCGGCCATCACAGGAAGTGAAGTTAGTATGCTCGAGTGCGAGGAGTTCAAAACTTTATGCTTGACAGTTGTGCCAAAATAATTATGGCAGAAGAAAAAAATCATAAAGCCGGTGATAATAAAGCAGGACGCTCTGTTTTAGAGGAAAATAAGGGTAAAAAGCCCGGTTTCTATGGTCATGTAGGTAAATATTTTACCAGAGAAATGACTATAGGAAAGATGGGGAAAATGATAAAAACAATATTAACCAAGAAAATTAAGCATCACCCCGATTATGAGCCTGCTCAAAGAATTGTTAATGATAGGATGAAATCGCATATTAAAAGTTTGCAATTAGGATTTCATGAGCAATTATCAGCACAAAACTCAGATGTCAGGACTTATGAGCATGTCGAAAAATACTATAAACCGCAATACAGTTTTAATAATGCTGTTGCCAAATGGCATGAGGAAAAAAGATTTCATTAAAAAATAGCGGAGTTTGTTACTCCGCTTTTTTAGTCAAATAATCCTGCTTTGTCATATTCGTTTTGAATGGTCGAAATTTCAACCTCGGTATATCGCTGTGTTGTTGATAGCGAAGAATGTCCCAGCAATTCTTGAATGGAACGTAAATCTGTTCCGGCCGCAAGCAAATGGGTTGCAAAAGAGTGGCGAAGAGAGTGAGGGGTGAAATTGTCCGGCAACCCCATATAATTACGAATTTTTTCCATTTGTCTTTGAATTATTCTCGGGCTAATTCTTTCTCCTCTTGCTCCTAAAAATAAAGCTTCTCCGTTGTTGTGTTTATATGGACAGTTATCTGCATAATTTTCTACCGCTTTAATAACTATCGGCAACAATGGAACTATTCTGGTTTTGTTTCCTTTACCTTTAATTCGCAAAAACTCGTTATTGTCAAAATCGCCTATGTTTAAGTTTGTAGCTTCGGAAATACGAAGTCCGCATCCGTAAAGTAAGGTAAAAATTGCAATATCTCGTAATTGTTGCCAGTTTTCAGCTTCAAAATTAGGGGCTTCGTCAATGAGCTCAATCGCTTGATTTTTATCTAATGAACGAGGGAGATTTTTCGGCTTTTTAGGAGATGATAAAATGCTTATGGCTGAATTTTTAGCCAGTTTTTTCTTGCTGAGCCAACGATAAAAATTACGAATAGTCGATAATTTGCGTGCTAATGAGCTTTTGTTTAACAGTTGTATCTTTTCCGAGCTTATATATTTGCGAAAATCGATAATGTCAAGTTCGGATAATTGTCCGAGAGATACTTTTTCTTTGAAAAATGCCAAAAAGTCTGATAGGTCACGTGAATAAGCATCAACCGTATGCTCCGAATATAATCGTTCATCACGTAACCAGTTTTGCCAGTTGCGTATTACTTCAACTAATATGCTGTCTGCATTATATTTTATCTCTTCTTTCATAGATTTATTTTAGCAATGTAAACTTAATTTTTTGTAAAAACATTAATAAACTACATCGGTTATGTAATTAATACGCGGTTTTGTACGTATTGTTGTAAAAAGAAGCTTATTATGCTCGTTGTGAAGAAAAAACGTCTCGCAATCTGCCGATAAAACTTTGTCTTACAGGAGTTTGCGGAGTTTCTTGTTCTTGATTCCTTACAACTACATCTTCACAATTATAATGTCTGTCAACAAAGTTGTATTGCGGAGAACTTGGGCGTGTTCCGGTCATTTCGGCAAGCATTTCTCTTTTTTGTTGCAGACGCAAGTTGTCGGCACGCATACTTTCAACAATTCCGGCTCGAGCGATGCTTTCTTTGTCTCTGCGTTCTCTGAAAGCTGCTATTCTGTCCTGTATTTTTGAATGTCCGCTCGCCATTATGGTAGAAACATTTTCTTCATAGTCTTGGGGTGATGTCTGTTGAGCATAAATGCCATTAGTTTGAGGAACAATATTACGTTGTTGGGCGAGTTTTAATAGTGCTTCGTTGCTCATTCCCATATAATGAGTTTCTGCATTTGACATTGCTACTTCTGAAGTAGGTATAACATAACAAGCATGACCTTGTCTATTCCACCATCTAAGGTTTCCTTTTATGGCATCTCCGTTTCCGGCTGTGTAACTTACTTTTCCATTGTCATCAACATTAATGCGCACACAGTGAAAAGCCTGTCGATCATCTTTATCAACAAATAACATTAAGTCACCGTCTTTTAATTTTGGAGTTCCGTCTTCGTTAAGTTTTACTTTGTTAGTAATCGGATCATAACAATCAGAAATTTTATTATAACTTTTTCCTATATTTTGTTTTGAGAATTTAGCTTGAGCACTTGCACAACCAAATCCGATATCAGGCATAATGTCATATCCAACACTTTTTTCAGCACGCTTGCATGCTTCGTGTTGTAAGGCTATACAATAATTTTGATCTCCACCACCCCATATTTTACATATTTTAGTGGCATGTATTCTGTTGTAATAGTCATCTTCTTGTTTGGCTAATATACCGTTTATATATTTCGTAACTACATCTTGAGGTATTTTTTGTCCCGGATGTTGTTTTTCCCATTCCTTAACTAATGTTTTATATTCTTCTTCAGCAAGTTTGTCTTTGTTTTCTTTAATATCTTCAATGATATTTTCTGCATTTCGATTTTGTTCTGTGATGAATTTGTGGCAGTCTTGTTCAGCGAGTATCTCAACCAGATATTTGCGTTGTTCTTCTGTCATATTTTCGGCAGTTAAATCTGCTGTAATAATGCTTTCTTCACCCTTCGTACTCACTGTCAAAATCCTCTGTTTTTTTGTATATTTAACTGACTTATAGTATCATATATTTCGTTTTTTGGCAAATGTATATTTGTTACAGAGGTATTAATTTTTGGGGATTGTTTATGCTTAAATATTGGTATTTTCATATAAAATAATTATAGTGTTATAAGTTTTGTAAGGATAAAAGATATGATTGTTGGGGTTTTATTGCCTCTGCCGTTTAATGAGCCGTTTGACTATAGCTGTAACGAAAATTTACCGCTAGGGTCGTTGGTACGTGTTCCTTGGGGAAAGACTGAACTTGTCGGTGTAGTGTGGAAACACGGACAATCATCTGATTGTGATATTAAAAGAATTAAACCAATAATTAAAAAATATAATTTCAACCCTATAAACAAAGAGATATTCGAACTAATTAAATTTGTTTCTCAATATAATTTAGCACCATTAGGAATGGTGTTAAAAATGGTTATCAGTGTTAAACAAGTTTTTGAAGACGAACCTACCGAAGCTTTTTATTGTCTGACCGGAAAGACTTTATCGGAAGCAAAGCTAAAAAATTCTGATGCAAGATGGAGAGTGATAGATTTATTAAAACACGGAAGTTATACCAAAGCAGAAATATGTAAGGGAGCAGGTTGTTGTTCTTCTGTTGTTGACGGATTATATGCTGCCGGGGTTATTGAAACTCAAATCAGAATTAAGAAAAAATCCTATATTGAGCCCAAACCCGATTTCAGAAGTGTTTCCCTTACGGAAGAGCAGCAAAAAGCCGCTGATAATGTGGTTGCAAAAGTAGGAAACGGATTTTCTGTTACGCTGATTGACGGGGTTACCGGAAGCGGTAAAACCGAGGTTTATTTTGAAGCGGCAGCAGAAGCATTAAAACAAGGAAAACAAGTGCTTATTCTTGTTCCCGAAATTTCGCTTACAACACAGTGGTTAGCCAGATTTGAACAAAGATTTGGAGTTAAACCGGTTTGTTGGCATTCGGCTTTGGGAACAAGAGAGCGAGCCGATAACTGGATTGCGGCAGTAGAAGGACGAGCAAAAGTTATTGTCGGAGCACGTTCTGCTTTGTTTTTGCCTTATCCTGATTTAGGATTGATTGTTATTGACGAAAGTCACGATCATTCATTTAAACAAGAAGATTTTGTTAATTATCAATGTCGAGATATGGCTGTTGTTCGTGCTAAATTAGAGGGATTTCCGCTTGTTCTGTCGACTGCAACTCCCGATATGGAAACGGTAGTAAATGTTGAAAATGGAAAATATGATACCGTAAAATTAAGTAAAAGATTTGCAGGAGCCACATTACCGGATATAAAAATTATAGATTTGAAAAAAGACAAACCTAAAAGAGGAGAATGGGGACCATCATGGCTTGCCCCGACATTGGTTGATGCTTTAAAAAACAATTTAGAAAAAGGCGAACAATCAATGCTGTTTTTGAATCGTCGCGGTTATGCTCCGTTGATAATTTGTCGTGATTGCGGATATCGTATTCAATGTCCGCATTGCACAGCATGGTTAGCAGAACATAAATCAAGCGGAAAACTGTTGTGTCATCGTTGCGGATATATGATGAACAAACCGCCTTATTGTCCCGATTGTCATTCCGAAGACGGATTAACAGCTTGTGGTCCGGGGGTTGAGCGAATTGCCGAAGAAGTAAACAAACGTTTTCCTAATGCAAGAGTTAAAGTTTTATCAAGTGATACTACTTCGAGTGTTTCCGAATTGTCAAAAATATTTGATGAGATGGAAAAAGGTCAGCTTGATATTATGGTGGGTACACAAATTTTGGCCAAGGGACATCATTTTCCGGAACTGACATTGGTCGGAATTGTAGATGCCGATTTGGGTTTGATGGGGAGTGATTTGCGAGCTTCGGAACAGACTTTTCAACTTTTGTCACAAGTTGCAGGCAGAGCAGGTAGGGCAGGAAAAAGCGGAGAAGTTTTTGTGCAAACTCTATATCCCGAAAATGCGGTCTTACAAGCTTTGGTAAATAATAATCGAGAAGACTTTTTTGCACTGGAAAAACAAACCAGAAAAATATTAAAAATGCCTCCGTTCGGAAAATTGGCGGCTTTGATAGTCAGTAGTGAAAAATCTCATTTGGCAGAAAAAATTGCGGTTGCTCTAGGTCAAACCGCTCCCAATAATGATTATATAACAACATTGGGGCCGGCTCCTGCTCCGGTATTTATGCTACGGAATAAATATCGGTATCGCCTATTGTTAAAAACAGCAAGAACAATAAATATACAAGAAGTATTGAAATTATGGATTGATAAAGTTAATATACCGTCATCGGTCCGAGTGGAAATAGATGTCGATCCTTACTCTTTTATGTGAAATATTAAGAAAATAGCAACAAATAATGAGTATAGTAAACAAACTTGATAAATAGGATAACAGATGAAGAAAAACGAAAAAAACAAATTGGTAAAATCTTATGCAGAAGCTTTTTACGATGCTGCGAACAAGATTTCTTTATCTGATAAGGTTTTTGCCGAAACAGAAAATTTTATTAAATTTTTAGAACAAGATTCTAAATTGATGAAATATTTATCCGGTCCGTTGTTAAAAGATAGTGATAAAAAAGAAATTTTAGTTGATATAGCGGAAAAAAATAAATTTTCGCAACCTGTTTTCGGGTTGGTAAAAACTATGTCGGATAATGGTAGAGCCGCTCTATTACCTGATGTGTTAAAAGCTTATGCAGATGTTTATTATGTTAAAAATAATATTTCTCAGGTAAAAGTACAAACAGCCATAGAGCTTTCAGGAGAGCAAAAAAATAAGCTTATTAATGCTTTGGAAAACTATTTGGGTAACAAAGTTGTTGTTAAGTATCAAATTAAACCTGAAATTTTAGGCGGTTTAGTGATAGAATGCGGTACAAAGTTTATAGACGACTCTGTTAAGGGTAAACTGGAACGATTTGAATTATTGATGAAAGGGACAAAATAATATGTCTGGAGCCAGTGAAATAGCATCTGTTTTGGAGGCTAAAATAGCCGAAGCAAAAGCAGATATTGATGTGTCCGAAGTTGGACGTGTGTTATCTGTCGGTGACGGTATTGCACGTGTTTATGGTTTGGATAATGTGAAATATAATGAAATGGTCGAGTTTCCGAACGGCGTTAAGGGGATGGCTCTTAACTTGGAAGAAGATAATGTCGGTGTTGTTTTGTTTGGTGATGATACCGGAATTAAAGAAGGTGACATCGTAAGACGAACCGATAAAATTGTGAGTGTTCCGGTTGGAAAAGGGTTGCTCGGTCGTGTGGTTAATGCTCTGGGAGAACCGATTGACGGACTTGGAAAAATAGAAGCATCCGAATATAGCAATTCGGAAGTTAAGGCTCCGGGGATTATTGAACGTCAAAGTGTTTGTGAACCTATGCAAACCGGACTAAAAATTGTTGATGCTCTCATTCCTATCGGCAGAGGTCAGCGTGAACTTATTATCGGCGACAGACAAACGGGAAAAACATCAATTATCGTTGATACAATTATCAATCAGAAGCATATTAATGAACAGGCAAAATCTGAAAAAGATAAAATGTATTGCATTTATGTTGCCATCGGTCAAAAACGTTCGACAGTTGCTCAAGTTGTACAAACATTAAAAGATCATGGTGCTATGGACTATACGATTGTTGTGGCTGCAACCGCTTCGGATGCGGCACCGATGCAGTTTATTGCTCCGTATTCCGGTTGTGCAATGGGTGAATATTTCCGTGATAACGGAATGCACGCCGTTATCTTTTATGATGACCTGTCTAAACAAGCTACGGCATATCGCCAAATGTCTTTGTTGCTCCGTCGTCCGCCAGGGCGTGAAGCATATCCTGGTGATGTATTCTATTTACACTCTCGTTTGTTGGAGCGTGCTGCCAAAATGAGCGATGAAAATGGCGGTGGTTCGTTAACGGCTTTGCCGGTTATAGAAACGCAAGCAGGCGACGTATCTGCATATATTCCGACCAACGTTATTTCTATTACGGACGGACAAATCTTTTTGGAAACATCTTTGTTCTATCAAGGTATTCGTCCGGCGGTTAATGTGGGTATTTCTGTAAGTCGTGTAGGCTCGGCTGCTCAAATTAAAGCAATGAAACAAGTTGCCGGAAAAATAAAATTAGATTTAGCTCAATATCGTGAAATGGCAGCATTTGCTAAATTTTCATCAGATTTAGATGCTTCAACCAAACAGCTTATTGCTCGAGGTGAAAGACTTACAATGTTGTTGGAACAATCTGTTCATGCACCGCTTCCGGTCGCTGAAGAAGTTGTTCTGATTTTTGCCGGAGTTAGAGGATTTTTGGACAAGATAGCGGTTGATGAAGTTAATCCTTTTGAAGATGCTGTTGTTGAAAGAGTTAGAGCAAAACATCCCGAGTTTTTAGAAGAGATAAATGAGAAAAAGGTTATATCAGAAGATTTGGATAAAAAGTTGACCGATTTCTATACATCTTTTACCGAAGAATTTTTGGATAAAGACAGGGTAGCATAATATGGCAGGTTTGAAAGAATTACGTAACAGAATAGAGGCCATTAAGTCGACTCAAAAAATAACGTCGGCAATGAAGATGGTAGCTGCTTCTCGTTTGCGTAGAGCTCAACTGGCTTTGGTAAAAATTGAAGCATACAGAGAGTGCTTATATAACACCGTAAGCAGAATTTTATACACTTTACGTGTTCAAGCAAAAGAACAAGGTAAAGAGTTAGAAAAAAAGTGGTTGTGCGCTCCCAAACCGCAACAACAAAAATATTTGTTAGTGATATTAACTTCGGATAGGGGGTTGTGCGGCAGTTACAATTCTTCGATAGTGCGTCAGGCAACTGCTCGAATAGAAGAACTGAAAGCATCGGATAAAGAAGTTCAAATTATATGCTTGGGATATCGAGGCTATAATGCACTAAAAGGTCGCTATGGCGATATGATTATAAGATATGATGCGTCTGTAGTGACAGATGGTGTATTTTATGAAGAAGCTGTTGCTCTTGCAGATGAAATATCTGAGATGTATATGGCTGATAAAATCGATGTTTGTGAAATTATATACAGTCGTTTTATATCGGCTTTGAATCGAGATGTTGTCAGTGAAGAGGTTTTACCTTTTGATATCAGCGTAATCGAAACCGGTGTTAACGACATGGAAGGCAATGCTTATTATGAAGCTGAACCATGTACTCTTGATATGTTAGAGTTAACGCTACCTTTGGCATTCAAAGAGCATATTTACGATATTATGATTAATACGCAAGCATCAGAGCAGGGAGCCAGAATGACATCTATGGACAATGCAACTCGCAATGCTACGGATATGATTTCAAAACTTACATTACGATACAATCGTTTGCGTCAAACGGCAATTACGACCGAATTAACGGAAATTATTGCCGGTGCGGAAGCTATTTAATTAGAGGAGATAGGTTTTATGACCAATAAAGACGGATATATATTTCAAGTTATGGGGGCTGTGGTCGATGTAAAATTCGATGATTTGGAAAATTTGCCCGATATTTATACTGCTTTGAAATGTGAAAACGAAGGAAAAGAGTTGGTTTTAGAAGTAGAACAACAACTTGGAGAAGGTGTTGTAAGAACTATTGCTATGGATAGTACCGATGGTTTAATTCGCGGAATTAAAGTTATTAATACCGGAAAACCTATTGAAGTTCCTGTCGGTCCGGAATTGTTAGGACGTATCATTAATGTAACCGGCGATGCAGTTGACGGCAGGGGGGAGATTGTATCTAAAGAACGTTTCTCAATTCATAGACCGGCTCCGAGTTTTACTGAACAGGCAACAGAAACAGAAGTTTTGACAACCGGAATTAAGGTCATTGATTTGCTTGAGCCTTATGTAAAAGGCGGTAAAATCGGTCTGTTTGGTGGAGCCGGTGTAGGTAAAACCGTGCTTATTCAAGAATTGATTAATAATATTGCTAAAGGTCATGGCGGATATTCAGTATTTGCCGGTGTAGGAGAACGTACTCGTGAAGGAAACGATTTGTATCATGAAATGATAGATTCCGGAGTTATTGATATTGAGGGTGACAAATCAAAAACAGTATTGGTTTACGGACAAATGAATGAACCTCCCGGAGCCAGAGCTCGTGTTGCTTTGACCGGTTTGACACAGGCAGAATATTTTCGTGATGTTGAACACAGAGATGTGTTGTTCTTTGTTGATAATATTTTCCGTTTTACACAAGCGGGTTCAGAAATTTCGGCATTGTTGGGACGTATTCCGTCAGCCGTGGGCTATCAACCGACTTTGGGAACAGATATGGGAGCGATGCAAGAACGTATTACTTCTACCAAAAACGGTTCAATTACTTCTGTTCAGGCTGTTTATGTGCCGGCCGATGACTTAACCGACCCTGCACCGGCAACGACTTTTGCTCACTTGGACGCAACAACGGTTTTAAGCCGTAGTATTTCAGAATTAGGTATTTATCCGGCAGTTGATCCGTTGGATTCAACAAGTCGTGTACTTTCTCCCGATATTGTCGGTGAAGAGCACTATAGTGTAGCTCGAGGAGTACAAGAAATTTTGCAAAAATATAAATCGTTACAAGATATTATTGCAATTTTAGGTATGGATGAATTGTCAGAAGAAGACAGACTTGTGGTATCAAGGGCTCGTAAAGTTCAAAGATTTTTATCACAACCGTTTTTTGTTGCTGAAGTGTTTACCGGAACTAAGGGGGAATTTGTAAAATTGGAAGATACTATAAAAGGCTTCAAGGGGATTTTGGAAGGAAAATATGACGATGTTCCCGAACAGGCATTTTATATGGTCGGAACAATAGAACAAGTTTTGGAAAAAGCTGAAAAAATGAAAGGCGAGGCAGCATAATGGCAGATATAACCTATAGATTGGTTGTGCCGTATAAAACTGTTGAAGACGGTAAAGCTTGGGGTGTGATACTACCGACCGGAGAAATTAATTTGACGGTAATTTCCGGCAGAGCACCAAGTTTGGTTAAAGTTGACGAAGGGATGGTAAAAATTATGGCTTCGGAAACCGAAGTTAAGCATCGTTTGTTTGTCAGAAAAGGTTTTGCATCAATAGCAAACGATGTTTGCACCATCGCCAGCGAAATGATTATTCCGATAGAAAAGGTAAAATTGGAAGAATTTAAAGAAAAAGCCGAAAAAGATTCATTTTATCAGATGATTTTAGAAGAAATGAAAACGATAAAATAGTATACAAAAAATAAAGCCCTGATATTCAGGGCTTTTGCTTATTTTTCGGTTTTGCGTGATTTCATATATTCTTCCAACCAGTGAATATTATACATACCGTCAATATATTCGGCTTGAGATATAATTTCCTGATGTAAAGGAATAGTAGTTGAAACACCATCGATTACAAATTCTTCTAAAGCACGACGAACTCTCATCAATGCAGAATTACGAGTATGTCCGTGGACAATGAGTTTTGCAATCATACTGTCATAAAACGGAGGAATTGAATATCCCGAATAGATTTCAGAATCTACACGAACACCTAAACCGCCGGGAGCATGCCATTCGGTGATTTTTCCCGGACAAGGGGTAAATGTTTCCGGATTTTCGGCATTAATACGACATTCAATTGCATGACCGTTGAATTTTATATCTTTTTGTTCATAACCTAAAGCAGCACCGCTGGCAATTCTGATTTGTTCACGAACAATATCAATTCCGCTGACTGCTTCGGTAACCGGATGTTCTACTTGTAGACGAGTATTCATTTCCAAAAAGTAGAATTTTCCGTCTTCAAACAAAAATTCTAAAGTTCCGGCATTGAAGTAACCGATTTTTTCAATAGCTTTACGAACGATTTCACCGATTTCTTCTCTTTGTGCCTGATTGAGGGCAGGAGAGGGGCTTTCTTCAATAACTTTTTGATTGTTACGTTGAATAGAGCAATCTCTTTCACCCAAGTGGACAACATTACCATATTTGTCGGCTAGAATTTGCATTTCGATATGGCGTGGTTTTTGTAAATATTTTTCCATATAAACCACGTCACTAGGAAAGGCAGCTTTTGCTTCTGCACGTGCCATTGTGTATGCTTCGGTAATATCATCGTCGCTAAAAGCAACTTTCATACCTTTTCCGCCACCGCCGTCTTTGGCTTTGATAATAACCGGATATCCGATTTCGTTTGCCCATTTCTTTGCATCTTCGACAGTGTCTAAAGAAGGAGAACCCGGAGTAACAGGAAGACCTGCTTCAATAGCTGCTTGACGAGCAGTGATTTTGTCTCCCATTTTACGCATTTGAGCAGCAGTCGGGCCAATAAAAGTAATGCCGTGAGATTCTACCATTTCGGCGAAATCTGCATTTTCCGATAAGAAACCAAATCCGGGGTGAATTGCATCTGCTCCGGTAACTATGGCTGCAGAAATAATTGCGGACTTATTCAAATATGAATCGGCAGAGCGAGCCGGTCCTATACAAACAGCTTCGTCAGCCAAGCGAACGTGCATAGCGTTTGCATCGGCTTCGGAGTGTACTGCAACCGTTCTGATGCCCATTTCACGACAAGCACGGTGAATGCGCAAAGCAATTTCGCCACGGTTTGCAATTAAAACTTTTTCAAACATATTAAATTCCCAGTTATTATTCAATAACAACAAGCGGTTCGCCATATTCTACGGGATCGCCGCTTTCTACCAAAATTTTGGTAACTTTACCGCCCATCGGAGCCTTTACCGGATTGAAAGTTTTCATAGCCTCAATCAAGCAAACGGTATCGCCTTGGCTGACTGTATCACCGATTTTAACATAAGGTGCGGCATTTGGATCGCTTGCAAGATAAACAACACCAACCATCGGAGATTTTACACAACCGGGGAGAGAAGCAACATCAACATTGCTTTCTTTGTTTTCTGTCGGAGTGTTAACAGGAGCGGCAGGAGTAACAACCGGAGCCGGAGCTACAACAGGAGCAACTGCCGGAGCAGTTACAACACCACGGGACTTAATTAATGAAATGCGAACACTTTCTGTTTCATATTCTAATTCTGCTAAATCATTAACTTTTAAAATTGCTGCCAATCTGCTAACAATTTTGGTATCAATAGTATCTGACATTCAAATTCTCTCTATAAATTAATACTAAACATCGTATTTTTACTCTATTGTGTTTTTAAAAACAACAAAAATATGCAAAAAATGCGTATTTTTTAATAAAAAAAGCTAAAAAATGGTCTTTTTTAGCTGATTTTTGCCATTTTTTGATATTTTAAAATTTGTGGGTTTTTATAGACAAATTCAGTTGACAAAAAACATTTTAAATAGTATTATAAAAGACGATAATCTATTATCAGCTATATATTATTATCGTATAGCTTATATAAAAAAGAATATTAACCAATTAATTCTATTCTATATGAGTGTATTTTCAGTGAGAAAGACCAATGGTCATTGGTGGGAAGGTGAGCTTACTATTCAGTACAATCTGCTCACAATCGCAAAGCTTATCGCTTGCGTAGTTCTTATCCCGTTTGTTATCCTTTGGGTAGTGGGCAAGTATCTGTGGCTCGGTTTGTGCTGGGTTGCACCGTTTATTTGGGCAGGTCTCTGCTGGATTGGTGCGCAGATAGCTCGTTTCTGGAGATGGCTTTGCAGCCTCTTCAAGCGTGAGCCTAAGGCAGAAGAAACTCCTACGGAGGATAAACCTGATCGTAACTGGTGGTGGCTTCTTCTTATTCTTATTGCAACAGTTTTGGCACTTTTCTGCTTTAACAAGTGTAGCGGTGACAAGGGTGGCAATTCAGTTGTGATTGAGCAGCAGGAGAAGGCTAAGCAGGTAGTGGTTTACGACAAGGCCTTTGATAAGGTTGTTGTTGCTCGTGCGTACCTTGACGGTGTGCAGGAGAAAGTAAGCAAAACTTGTCCTCGTGCACTTGTCGGTTTCAAGTTTATCGACGACAAACCTGTCGCTGATTATAACTTTGCCGGCAAGACATACGATGAGGCTCTGAAAATTGTAGCTGACAGCTGGAAACCTCTGGTGGTTGACAACGTTAATGTTGAGCTTACAGAGGATCAGATGGCAACTGTTACGTTGGTAGCGATGCGTATGGGTAAGTATGGATTTACTCGTTCAACTTTCCTTAAGAAGGTTAACGAGGGCAGATTTGAGGAGGCGACTGACTGGTTGCTGCTTCAGGATGCCGAAGGTAATATCCGAAAGACAGGTGATGAGCCGAAGCAGTACTTCTATGTATTGCGTATGCTTTGGACCAGTCGCTTATCTTACGATGATTTGCTTGATATGCCGATGTTCTCTTACAAGGGTTGTGATGTCAACCTGATGTATGATGAGAACGGTAAGCATGAATGGCACTATGCTATTGATCGTCAGATGAATCAGGGAGCCTATCCTACACCAAGAAAGGCTTTGGGACTCTAATGTCCCCTGAAAGCATTAAAGCTTCTCCACCGTAAGGTGGGGGAGCTTTTTTGCTTTTAAAATATTGACAAAAAAACACTAATAGTTATAATAAGGCAGATTTACCTATTATTCTTACCACTATATGAAAAAAGATGTTTTTATCCTAATCTTTGTGGTAGTGCCGTTTATAATTACTTTGTATCTATTTTTGGCACTATTTATGTTATTTGAGTGGCTTGTTGACAAGTGTAGATCCCTCGCAGACAAAGTTTTTTCTAGACGATAAAAACTGTTTTGCCTAAACGTGATGCACCTCCTTATTTTAAATGAGGTGCATTTATTATTTTAAAATAGACAAAACAGCGATATTATGTTATCATCGTTGCATATTTCGGGAGGATTGTAATGTTAAAAAGTGAAGCCTTAAATGTCATAAGTGAATTTCAAGAGAATAAAGACTTAAGTTTTAATCAGGCTCTTGATTTTTATAAAAAGCTACAAGAGATAGTAGAAGAATATCCCGAATATTCCGAATATGTTGCACCGGCTGTGGCTTATTCCGCCAATAATCCTTTTATGTGTGCAGACATAATGCCTACTGCAGTAAAAACATTTGAGGCTGCTTCAAAGAAACTTTCTAATGAAGAAATATGTAAGAATTTTGATATTGCAATGAAGCAAAGTCCAAGATTTGCATTATCTTTTGCTGAAAATATATTAAAAGACAAACCGGAGTTGGCAGAATATATTTTTCGTAAAACAATGGATGATGTCGACAATACCGATAGCAACGGAATATTCAGATACAAAAGAGTAGCGGTTAAATGTGTTGAACAAAGTAAGGAAAATGCTTCAGCAATGTTGAGCGAAATAATGCAACATCCAAAGTTGAAAAATGAAGTATATATGGATTTAAGTAAAATATATATTGCTCATCCCGAGTTAAGTGAACAAATTTTTAGAGAATTGGAAAATCCTGAGATTATATCTTCAAAATATGGTTCGTTTTATGCTAATTTGGCAGATATAGCAGTTTGTAACGTTGCCAGTGAAGAGCCTGAATGTGAAGGTTCTGTATTTATAAATATGGATGAACCGCAATTTGACAGTAAAGAAGATGTCGATAGAGCTATCGGCTTGATTGAAAAATATATTGTTAAAGAGGATAATAATTCGGCAAGCCTTAATACGGCTTTTTCCAGTTTGGGAAAAATAATGGTGAATTTTCCGTCACGAACACAAAAAATAAAAGATATTATAGCAACAGGATTAGAGCATCCGAACAATAATTCCGTGTCCCAAAAAACAGCTTGGAGAGCTACAAACGACTATGAAAAGTTGCGTAGTAGCGTTTCATATTATGAAAGAGGGGAAAAGACCGAAGATTGTCCGTATGGAATTAAGAGCCTTAACGAAATATCTCCCGACGATGTTTGTGTTTTGGTTTTGGGCGGAGATGGAGTCAGAGGCGAAAAAGAAATAAACGGATATATGAGCAGTGTTTATCAGCTGTTGAAAGATAACGATTTAGAACAAGATGTAAAAGTATGTGGTGTCGTTTATGATTTTGGTGATTTTTATAATCAAAATCAAGCTCGTACCAAAATGATGGAAAAATATCGTCGCAGTGTTAAAATGGATAAGCAGTTAAGCGAAGATACGATAAATCCTAAATATGTTAAAGACATATTCGACAGATTGATTTTGCCTCGCATATCTAAAACCAACGGAACAGAAAAACTTGATGCAGAAGATGCAGCACAAAAGATAAGAAAACTCAACATTGTTGCACATTGTCACGGCGCTTATACTGCTTTGATGTTAGAAGAAATGATGCAACAAAAAATGCAAGAATTGGGATATAACAAGGAAGACAGAGAATATATTCAAAAGCAGATGTTAGTTGTTGCACAGTCGCCGTATTGTCCGTTAGGTGTTTCAAAATCTACTTTTGTATCATTCTTTTCTTCAGCAGATATGGAAACCAGTCATTATAACAATTTTGAAAGAGCTGTGCAGTCGATAAGAAAAAGCGAAAAAATTCCGTTGAGTTATTTTCCGGGAAATAGGGGTGAGTTGTTTATTGCCCACGAAATGGGAGAAGGAGCTGATGAACACAACTATTGGGGATTGCAAACGAACGCTCTGATGACTGAAGATGGAGCTAATTTGATAAAAACAGAAGCTCGTGTTTTGGTTAATGGAGTAGAGGGAGCATTAAGTTGTCGTCCGATAGAAGATGTAAGCTTTTTGGCAGCTACTGATGAAAAAAGCGAAAAATTAATGGAACAAATGACCGAAAACGGTGAAAAGCTATATAGAAAAATGTATGCAATGTCTATGGCGGTCGCCAAACATCGAGCAGAATACGAATAGTTTTTAATTGTTTATGTATTTTTATGATTTATTTTTTTTACTAAAAACAACATATTAGCACTAAAATGTAAAAAAAATAAAAAATATACTGGACAATATAAAAAATATCTATTATAAAGCTTGCTGTATCCGATGCTCGGGTAGCTCAGTCGGTAGAGCAGAGTACTGAAAATCCTCGTGTCGGCGGTTCGATCCCGTCCCCGAGCACCACTTAAAAGCCTTGATTATCAAGGCTTTTTGTTGTTTTAAATCCCTTTGTTTTAAGTCTTTAGATTTTAGTAGTAAGCAAATAGTAAGCACAAACACTATAATCTCTAATAAGTTATTATGATACTTTCAAGTTTTGTAAAGTATTCAAATTAGCAGTTTATATTTTTAAAGAACTTCATAAAATACAAAGAAATTTATAAAAGCTATAAAAATAATTTTAGGGAATTGTGAGTAATAAAATACAACTTGATTTCCGAGGAATTTAGTATAAAATCGTTGCCATAATATAACTTTTGGAACTTTCAAATGACTTCAACCCCTGAAGAAAAAGCAAGAGAAAAAATAGATGAACAACTGATAAATGCCGGTTGGATAATACAGAACCGTGAGGATTTTGACCGCACAGCTGGTTTAGGCGTGGCTGTTCGCGAGTTTTTGATGGACGATAACACAGAGGCTGACTATCTTTTGTTTGTAGATGGCAAAGCCTGCGGTGTTATAGAAGCAAAGAAAGCCGGTGTTGCTTTAAGCGGTGTTGAAAATCAATCGCATGGATATGCTTGCCATTTACCGGAATACGTTAAAAACTGGCAAATGCCGTTACCTTTTATTTATGAAAGCACTGGTAATGAGACTTTCTTTTGTGACGGGCGGGATAAAATCTGCCGTTCTCGGCGCATTTTTGCTTTTCATTCGCCCCAATCATTGCTGAATATGTTAGAAGTTGAAAGCACCTTGCGCAATCGCTTGCAAAATATGCCTACATTAGAAAAAGGCTCTTTGCGTGATTGTCAATTTGAAGCCATTGAAGGCTTAGAAAAATCATTAGCGGAAGGCAATCAAAAAGCGCTTATTCAAATGGCAACCGGTGCCGGAAAAACTTTTACGGCTTGTAATTTTTCATATCGCTTGCTTAAATATGCCGGAGCAAAGCGTATTTTGTTCTTGGTAGACCGCAATAATCTCGGCAAACAAACCAAAAAAGAGTTTGAAAACTTTCGCCTACCTGATGTAAATCGCCTATTTCCTCAAGTTTATATTGCTCAGCACTTGCAACATAATAAGGTTGATTCTGATGCCAAAGTTGTGATTACCACCATTCAACGGCTTTATTCAATGCTCTGCGGTGAAGAAGATTATGATGAGGCAGACGAAGATGCTTCCGCTTACGAGCTCGGTTCAATGGGTGCGCCTAAAGAAGTTAATTATAATTCTGCGCTTCCGCCGGACTATTTCGATTTTATCATAACTGATGAATGTCACCGCAGTATTTACGGCGATTGGCGGCAAGTTTTGGAATATTTTGACGCTTTCATTATCGGTTTGACAGCTACGCCATCTAAGCAAACCTTTGGTTATTTTAATCGCAACATTGTTGCCGAATATCCTTATGAACGCTCGGTTGCTGATGGTGTTAATGTAGATTATCAGGTTTTACGCATTAAAACCAAAATCAGCGAAGACGGTGGTAAAATAGACAAATCTTTTCCTGTGCCACTGCGTAATAAGAAAAGCCGTAAGATAACTTATGAGCAACTGGACGAAGACTTAGAGTATAAAAAGAATGACTTAGACCGTTCTGTTCTCGTGCCAAATCAAATTCGCACCATTATGGAGTGTTATAAAAATTCGCTTTATACCGAGCTGTTTCCGGAACGTGAGCCGAATTTTGCGTGGACACCGAAAACGCTTATTTTTGCCAAAGATGACAATCATGCCGAAGAAATTGTTCGCATCACGAGAGAAGTTTTCGGGCAAGGCAACGATTTTTGCAAAAAGATTACCTATAACGTTACCGGTGAAAAGCCGGAAGAACTGATTAAACAGTTTCGTGTTTCGCCTTTACCGCGTATTGCCGTAACGGTGGATATGATTGCCACCGGCACGGATATTAAACCTTTGGAAGTGGTAATGTTTTTGCGAGATGTTCGCTCATCGCTTTATTATGAGCAGATGAAAGGTCGTGGCGTTCGTTCCATTAATGATACGGACTTAAAGCAGGTAACTCCGAATGCTGAAGGTAAAAGTTTCTTTTATTTGATTGATGCTGTCGGTGTAACCGAGAGTAAAAAGACCGCTTCACAACCATTGGAGCGCAAACGTTCGGTTTCGTTAAAGAAGCTTTTAGAGCAAGTGGCACAAGGCAAAACTGATGATGACACATTAAGCACGCTTGCCGGACGCATTGTCAATATAGAGCGCAACTTAAATGATGAAGAAAAAGACAAGATAAAAGCTCTAACCGGAGGAAAGCCGTTGCATGAAATTGCCGGCAATATTCTTGATGCCATAGAGCCGGACAAACTTGAGGGCAAAACCGAGCAGGAAATAGAAAAAATCAAAGATGATGCGGTTAAACCGTTTAATAAATCAAGTTTGCGGCAAACTTTGCTTGATATGAGTGCCAAAACCGGCATTTATATTGATGAACTGGCGCAAGATGAAGTTATTTCTGCGGATATCAACGGCGAAAAGGCTAAAAACATCATAACTTCGTTTAAGGAATTTATAGAAGCCAATAAAGATGAAATTGATGCACTTTCTATCATTTATAATGTGCAATATGGCAAGAGAAATCTGACTTATGCCAATATCCGTGAACTGGCAGAAAAAATGCGTGAAGCACGTCCGCCTTTGGCACCGATAGAGATTTGGCGTGCGTTTGAGCTATTGGAAAAAGATAAAGTCCAACATGTTAAAAATCCGGTGCGGTTGCTGACCAACTTGGTGCAACTGGTGCGTTTTGCTATTGGACAAGATGATAAGCTGGAAGAGTTTGATAAAGTTGCCAATCAGCGTTTTAACCTTTGGAAAGGTCGTCAGCTCAAAAAGGGTATTGTGTTTACAGCAGAGCAAAACGAGTGGCTTGAGATGATAAAAGATTACATTATTGCCAATGTGCGCATAGAGCCGAAAGATATTCAAGATACAATGGATGATAAAGGTGGTATTATCCGCGCCCGCAAAATCTTCGGCAAAGATTTAGAACCGCTGTTGGCGGATATGAGCTTGGCATTGGTGGCATAAGGAGGAGACTAAATAGATGGCAGAAAAAGGGTTAAAAATTCTAAGATTCCTATTGCTAATATCAAGTGTGAGTCCTGTTTTTGCTTTGTTAGCGATAAAAGGATCTGATTTTGAGACAGGAACTTATAATACAATTTATACCTATATTATGTGGGGTATAGTCGTTGTTTCATTTTTGCCTTTGATTTTGAGGTGTTATATTGCTAAAGATGAAAAAATAAGATTAAGTACTAACACAAATATCACACCATGTGTAGAAGAATATTCAACATATATTTTATCAATAGCGTTGCCTTTATGCCAAAACGATTTAACTTCAACGTCTCAACTTCCTTTTTTTGTAGCTACGATAGTTTTTGTTATAATTGTATTTTACATTTTTAATTTATATTACTTAAATATTTTCTTTTATATCTTTGGGTATAAACTATACAAAGTAACACCCCAAAACACCCACAGTTATGTTATTATTAGTAAAAAGGAAATTCAAGAAATCCAATCTAATGACATCATCGCTGTACGCTTAACAAATTCACTATTTTGGGAAAAGGAGTTAGATTAAATGGCTTTTGATATTACAGATCTTCGTATTGTAGAATTTTTTATACAAAAAGACAATGGATTATTTTATAAAATTGCAATGACAAGGGAAGTCCAGGAAATATTAGTAAATATGGTTGAAAATACAGAATACGAATTAGGTGATAATATTAATGATTATTCACCTTCTGAAAAATATAACTCTGAAGATAAGCTACAAATAAGCTTAAATAGTGATTATTGCCGTAATATATTGGAAATTTATAACAACAACGATATAAGTGTTGACAATCAACAGATTGTTAACAATCCTGAAGATATAATATATTATTTTTGCAGACTAACTGACAATAACAACGAGACTCTTCTAGCTATCAAAAAGGCCACATATTTTAAAGCCGTAACAGCCCAACACGCTTGGTATATCCAGTTTATTAGCGATGCTTTAAAAACCTTTTCTGGAAGTTTATTCAAATTAGATAAGTCTTTTGATATTCTTGTTTTTAATAATATTGCGTATATAAATAAGTACCTCGTTTTTGAAAGTATTGCTGACTTGGGTGAAACTGTAAGGCTAGCATCTGCAACAAATATTCGAATAATAGAGCAAAACACACCTGTATTCATATTTTCAGATGAAGCTAAAGAATATATTCAAAATCATATAATGGCCGCACGTTTAGTCGCTTCAATTAAATCATCCGGTAGATTAAATAATTTGTCACTTGATGAAGTAATTTCAGCATGTCGAAAACAAAACATTTCAATTAATATATCAAATGATCAAATATCTTTTGATGCAGATAACACTATGAATTTCTTAAAATTAATTGATAGAAGGCTCTTCACTATTAACTTAACGGGTGAAGACGAAAATTATGAAGCAAAAAGCCGTCAAGAAAGATAAATAAATGCCGAATGAACTTCCGTTAAATTGGTGTGAGTGTAAATTTGAGGATGTTTTAGATTATGAACAGCCAACTCGTTATATTGTTAGCAATACCGATTATCAAGAGCAAGGAATAGCGGTATTAACAGCAGGAAAAAGTTTTATTCTCGGGTATACTGATGAAAAAGATGGAATATTTGATGCTTCAAAAGAAACAGTAATTATATTTGATGATTTTACAACGGCTTCGAAACTTGTTGATTTTCCTTTTAAGGTTAAATCATCAGCAATGAAGATTTTGCATGCAAAAAAAGATATAAATATAAACTTTCTTTATTATCTCATGCAAACAATACATTATGAAAGCGATACACATAAACGGTATTGGATATCTGAATATGCCAAACAAACCTTAAATCTTCCCCCTCTGGCGGAGCAGGAAAGGATTGTGGAGAAGATTGAGGCGTTGTTTCAAGATATTGATGAGGGTGTAGAGCGCTTAAAATCAGCACAGGCACAGATTAAACAATATCGCCAATCCGTCCTCAAATCCGCCTTTGAAGGCAAACTCTACAAAACCACCGATTGGAAAGAAGTTCAATTAAAGGATGTATGTGAGAAAATTACAGACGGCAGCCATTTTTCTCCCAAACAAGTTAGTAATGGATGTTATCCTTATATTACAGTTAAAGATGTAAGAAAAGATATCATTGATTTTGATGCGGCGAAGCGGATTGATAAAAAACAATATGAATTGTTGTTAAAATCCGGCTGTAAGCCATATAAAGGGGATGTCTTATTTTCAAAAGATGGAACTGTAGGTAAGGTTGTGCTTGTAGATTATGAAAAGGAATTTGTAATATTATCTTCATTGGCCATTTTGAGACCAAAAAAAGAATTAAAAAGTGAGTTTTTATTTTATGTATTAAAATCTCCCAAATTTTTGGCAGAGGCTATTAATAAGAAAACAGGAGTAGCAATTCGAAGAATAATACTTGATACGTTAAAAAGAATATCGATTTCATTTCCATCTGATATTTCTGAGCAACAACGCATTGTTGAAGAGATTGAAAAGCGTTTTGCAGTGGCAGATGAGTTGGAAAAAGTAGTTAATGAGGGTTTAGAAAAAGCTGATAAACTTAAGCAATCTATCTTAAAAAAAGCTTTTGAGGGCAAACTCGTTGCTCAAGACCCCAACGACGAACTGGCTTCCGTCCTCTTAGAGCGCATCAAAAAAGAAAAACAAACTCTCTCCAAAACCAAAGGAAAGAAAATATATAAATATTGACTTTAATATAATAAAGTATATATATTAAGCTATTCTCTGTAAAAAAAACGCAAAGAAAGGTGTATTATGTTAGTTGAGTTTAAGTTTGGTAATTTTAGAAGTTTTAAAGAAGAAGTAACTTTTTCTATGGAACCGTTGTCACAAAATGGAAAAATGTATAATTTAATAGAAACAAAATTAAAAAAAATTCCTCGACTTTATCGTACTGCAGGTATCTTCGGATCCAATGCATCGGGTAAGTCTAATGTACTGTATGCTCTGAAATTTATAAAGTACATGATAAAAAAAAGTACTAAAATGAATGTGGAAAATACTTGGCCTGACGAAAGATATGCTCTTACGGATAATAATTTGAATAAACCGATGAGTTTTGAAATACAATTTATTGTAAATGATATTTTGTACGAATACGGGGTAGAAGTTTTTAATAATATTATACAAAAAGAAAGTTTGTTTTATTCTCCAATTTATCAAAACGGCTCTGCTCTAAGAAATAGAGTGTACAATAGAATATTTGTTGACGGAAAGCCTGTTTTTGAGAAGTCTAAGGGAATTTTACAAAGATGGTGTGATGAAACTTTAAATAATAGACTGTTTTTACCTTTGTTAATAAATAATTATAATTGTCAAATAAAAGAAGTGCAAGAAGCTTATAATGAATTGATAAATAATATAAGAATTGCAGATTCCCATTCCTTATCTCATAATTTTTCAATTCAAAAAATTGCGGAAGGGGAAGGAAATGGTATCATTAATTTGTTAAAGCAAGCAGATTTAGGAATTAATGATATATCCGTAAAAGAAGTTCCTGTTGAAGAACTTATGAAAGATGTTAAAGATGCTTTGGAGCAAGAACCAGATAAACTTGCAGAACTAATATTAAAATCGGTGGTATCAAATAAAAAATCAAGAGTTCTTGATATTAAGAGTTATCATAAAACAGAAGAAGGTACATCAAAGGAGTTTGACTTCAAAAATATGGAATCTGCTGGTACTAAAACATTTTTATCGATGTCAGGTCCGTTACTTGATACAATGAATACCGGAGGAGTTATTTTTATTGATGAATTGGATAATGCACTACACCCCTACTTGGTCAAATATTTAGTTTCGCTGTTTAATAATCCGGATATTAATAAGAATAACGCACAACTCATATTTACTTCTCATGCTCATTATCTGATGGATGGAGAACATCTGTCTCGTGATCAAATATGGTTTACGAGTAAAGAATTAAATAATGGGTTTTATTCTGATCTTTATTCATTAAGTGATTTTAAAAACTTGAATAGAAAGAATATTTCCTTCTATGAAGCCTATATGGATGGTGTATATGGGGCAGTACCTAGTGTGGAGTTACTATAAATGGCTAGAAAAATAAATCCAAAGATTCAACAGAGAGAACTACCGTATAAATTGTACTATTTTGTATGTGAAGATGCGGAATCTATGCAATGCTATTTAAATGGACTAAAGAAACTGTATGATGGAAAAAAAATTGTTATACAAAAAGAAAAATCGAATAGAGGAAATGATGCTAAGTCCGTGCAGTTAAGTGCTAAAAACAAAAGAAAAGAACTTGAAAGAATAAAAGACAGTTACCCAAACGGATATATGGTAATTGCATGTTTTGATAAAGACCAAAACAAGTTAAAAGACATTAAAAATATTATATCAGAAAATGCAAAACGAACAGATATGGGAACTATATATAATAGTCCATGCTATGAATATTGGTTGTTACTACATACGAGATCAGTAGCACCGCAATTTACAAATTCAGAAAAGTGTTGCAAGGAAGTAATGAAAGAAATTAATAGGTATTATAATCAAAATTTTACGGATTTAGGTAAATTTAAAAATGCAAAAAATATATTTGATATTCTGGGAAATGATTTACCTAAAGCTATTCAAAATGCAAAATTATTAGGTTTTAATGAAGATAACATGGATGGAACATATACTAATGCTCATGTTGTTTTTGAGGAAATTATAAAAGTGGCGGAATAAATGACTGAAAATAATCTCGTTACAAAAGTTTGGAATTATGCCAGCGTGTTAGCGCAATCCGGTATCGGTTATACCGATTATGTGTCACAACTTACCTATCTTTTGTTCTTAAAAATGGACGAGGAACGCACAGATTTGCTCAAAGAGGAATCTTTATTGCCTGCTGATTGCCGTTGGTCTAATTTGCTTAAACTTTCTGGAACGGAACTTTCTGATAAATATCAAAATATATTGGATAAACTTTCTAAACAAACAGGGATTATCGGCACCATTTATAAAAAAGCCGGTAACAAAATTTCTAATCCGGCGAATTTATCGCGCTTAATTTCGCTGATTAACGGTGAAACATGGATGGGGTTGGATATTGATGTTAAAGGCGAAATATATGAAGGTCTGTTGCAGAAAAATGCGCAGGAATCAAAAGCCGGTGCCGGTCAATATTTTACACCGCGTCCGCTTATTCGGGCTATGGTTGAGGTTATGCACCCGACACCGGATACAACAGTTGTTGACCCTGCATGCGGAACCGGTGGCTTTTTATTGATTGCCTATGAATATATGAAGAAGCAAACACAGGATAGAGAAAAAATCAAAGCGTTAAAAGAGAAAAAGCTTTTCGGGACCGATATTACACCGTTGGTTGTGAGCTTATGCGCTATGAATATGTATCTGCATGGTATCGGCGGCAAAAATTCTCCGGTGACAGAAGGCGATTCATTGATGAACGCCGGTGATAAGCGTTATGACATGGTGCTGACAAACCCGCCGTTTGGCAAAAAAGGCGGGCTTAAGATTATGGGCGAAGACGGCTCGGTTACAACGGAAAAAGAAGAATACAACCGTGATGACTTTATTGCCACAACTTCAAACAAACAGCTCAATTTTGTGCAACATATTATGACAATTTTAAATACGCATGGTCGTGCGGCAGTGGTTGTGCCGGATAATGTGTTGTTTGAGGGCGGTGCCGGTGAGAAAATTCGCCGTCGTTTGTTAAATGAGTTTAATCTGCATACGGTTTTGCGCCTGCCTACCGGTATTTTTTATGCGCAGGGTGTTAAAGCTAACGTTATTTTCTTTGATAAATATCCGCCACTTGATAAAGGACACCGCACAAATGATGTGTGGTTCTATGATTTGCGCACCAATATGAATCTAAGCTTGGTCACAAACTCATTAAATGACAGCCATTTAGCAGACTTTATTAAGTGCTATAACGCAGATAATATTATGGCGAGGACAGAGAGCGAACGCTTTAAGAAGTTTAGCTATGACGAGATAATCAAGCGCGATAAGGTAAGCCTTGATATTACTTGGCTAAAGGATGAAAGCTTGGAAAGCCTTGAAAATCTGCCGGAACCAGAAATCTTGGCCGATGAAATCGTTGATAATTTGGAAACAGCTCTAAATTCTTTCAAAAACGTTATGTTTGAACTGCAAAAAGCAGAGTAAGTTTTGATAATTTAGATTATATTTAATACTTATACCCGAGTAAACTCGGGAAAGTCATTTTATAATCAAACCTTATAGATTTGACACGTTTTGCGTGAGGAGAGGATTTAGATATAATAACTATGATGCAACTTCATTAGGTGTCGGTCTAAACTACGCTTGGTAAACGTGTGTAACGAGTAACTAATACATAAATTAGGGATTTTTCTGTTTATGTATACTCTTTTTATACTCTGCAAAAAAAAATCCCTGATTTCTTGATTGTCAAAGAATTTTATTCAGTTGCTAATCATATGTAAATATGTTACAATTTGCTATATTTTATGAAATTTGAGAGTGTGTTAAAATGCTAAAGAAATTACAAGCACGTATTAAATCGCTATTATCCAAAGGGGATAATATAAGCCATAGTGAAATTACCGAATTGGAAGAATTTAAAAATGATATTGATTTAGAAAGTCAAATCAAGTCTTTTTTGAATAGAGTAAAAGGTAATTTTATGCCTGATAAATCAAAATTCTCAAAAGATGAAAAAGGTTTTGAAACTATAGAATTTGTTCCAAACAGTTGTTTTCAGAGTTATAGAGAGGATGGTGTAACACCTAAAAGTTCCAGAGATGAAGAAGGAAATGTTACATATTACAGAGAAAACGGTAAAACGATAGATAGTATCCATTTTGCCGATGGCAGTTGGTATCACTATCGGGAAGATGGTAAAACCCTAAAGAGCACCAGAGATAAAAATGGTAATAGTACTTATTTTCAAGAAGATGGTAAAACTGTATCATGTCTATTTGACAATGAAGGAAATTTCACATCTTTGGAAAAAATCTATTATAAAAATGATGAGCACGGAAATAGTGTTGGATATAGAGAAAAAGATAATAGTATTGCCAGTATGTTATCGACCGATGGAACTTTTAGGAGTTATCGAGAAGACGGAAAAACCTTAAGGACATTTCGAGATAAAGACGGCAATTCAACACACTATCGAGAAGATGGTAAAACAGTAGATTTTGAATTTGACAAAGATGGAAGTTTTAGGAGTTACCGAGAAGACGGAAAAACACTAAAAAGTACTAGGGATAAAGATGGCAATAGCACTTATTATCGAGAGGACGGTAAAACGATAGATAGTACTCATTCTGCTGATGGTACATGGTATCACTATCGTGAGGATGGTAAAACTCTGGATAGTGTTCGTTTTCCTGATGGAAGTTGGCATCATTATCAAGAAGACGGTAAAACATTAAAAAGTACCCGAGATAAAGACGGAAACAGTACATATTATCGTAAAGACGGAACCATACGTCGTACATTTGCGAAGGACGGAACGGAGGTATATTATCGAGAAGATGGAAAAACTGTCGATTTTATAAGAAATAAAGACGGAAAGAAAACTTGTGATATGGGGAACAAAATTTCGGAAACAAAAGGTAAATTGCAATTATCTGAAGTTAAAAATGATGTTGAAACAATTACTGTTTCTCAAATTGAACAATCTATAGTAATGGGTACTGCTTTGCGCAACAAAGGTAATTCTTTATAGCTTTCATATATTAAAAATACATACAAAACTATGTTTTCTTTTTGAACCATTGGTCGGATTTTTGTTTGGTATTAATTCTCCACAGATATTCAAAACGTTTGATATATGCGTTTACAGCTCGATTGTTTCTGATTATGAACAGGCAGTTTTCGCTGTTTTTGTTACTGGCCGGATTTGTCCAATTATATGAACCGCTTGATGCTATTTTTTTATCATAAATTGCAAACTTGTTATGTTCTATTTTGTGCTTGCTGTTAACTCGTATATTGATTCCGTATTTATACAATTCGATAACTTTAGACGATTTTGCTGCTGCTTGTAATTTGTCGGTTAATATTCTTAAATTAACTCCTCGGTTATGAGCTTTTTTGAGGGCAGATACAATCTTGTCGTTATTAATTGAATATACGGCAATATCGATATTATTTTTAGCTTTATTGATATAATTGATAATAGATGTTTCGCACTCGTCAGAAGGCGTAAATTTAACATCGACCTTTGCATTGCAGGGTAGAGTAATGAATAAGGCGATTATTATGACAATCAAAATATTTTTCATATCTGCATTATATTGCACAAAAAATCAAATTGTCAATAATATTTGTTCTTCTTTTGTTCTTTTGCTATTTCTTATATGGCCACCAAGTTTTACTATATTGCCATCCTCCGGTTGAGCTACTGTGCTCTTTTTGGATTTTTATTGTTTTTGCCAGTTGTTCAAGTCGGTCATTAATTTTTTTATTATGTTCTTGAGTTTTTTGGTTATAAAAAGAAATTATTTTTTCTAGTCCGTTACCTTTATATATCTCTTTAATACTTTCTAAATCTTGTTTTATTTCAGTATCATATATACATTGCAGAACACTTTGTCGACGAAAGTAGTGTTCCAACTTGTTAAAAATGAAATCTTTATTCGGGGTATTTGCCGGATATAGCAGTTCAATATATTGTTCGGCATTTTTCTTCATTATTTTAACATATTTATCAGATGTATGAAAATAAATGTTTATCTTATCATCAACAGTTATAATTTTGCCAAGTTCAAAGGTTTGATGATAAACAATATCTCCTATGCCGAATTTTATATCACTCATTTACATCTCCTTAACATGGAGCTTATTACATATAGTTGCAGATTGCAATAAAAAAGCTCTGAAATGGTCTCATTACAGAGAAGCATTTTCAGAGCTTTGAGATAAGATTAGAGTCTAACTTTTACCGAATACCTCGTTTAGTTGACGATTTACCCGATAAAAAGTTGTGCATTTTGCAATATCTTTCAGTCTGCGTGCACCGATATAAGACATAGTAGATCGAATGCCTCCCAAAATCTCTTGAATAACACTTTCTGCTGAGCCTTTATAGGGAACTTCAACAACTTTTCCTTCTGATGCTCGATAGCATGCCATTCCGCCAAAGTGTTTTTCTTGTGCAAGTTGTGAGGACATACCGTAGAATTGTTTATATTTTTCTTTTTTAGTAACTAAAACTCCATCGCACAACAAGTTGGTTTGAACTGTTTTTTCAATTAATTCTCCGGCAGCTTCGTCAGTTCCGGCAAACATTCCACCCAACATAACAAAATCGGCTCCGGCACCAAACGCTTTAGCAACATCTCCGGCACAAGTGCAACCGCCGTCGGCACATACTAAACCACCAACACCGTGAGCAGCATCGGAACATTCTAAAATAGCCGATAATTGCGGTCTTCCTACGCCGGTAAGTTTGCGTGTAGTACAAACGGAGCCCGGACCAATACCGACTTTAACAATGTCTGCACCGTTCAAAATGAGGTCTTGTGTCATATCACCGGTAACGACATTACCGACCATAATCAAGAGGTGAGGGAAGTTAGTGCGAACTTCTCTGACAAATTCTATCAATTTCGGAATGTAACCATTTGCAATATCAATGCAAAGCTTATCAATCGGAAATTCTTTATCTGATAAAATAGCAAACAATTTTTCTTTGTCATCCTTCAGACCGGTAGAAACAAAGGTATAAGCGTTCTGATTTTGCTGATAGTTTTGAATAAGATATTTTCGATTTTCTTCGTTGTTAAAATCGTAGTGTTTGTGTAAGCAGGTTATTGCCTGATATTTTTGTAAAACATTATTGATTTCAAAAGTTCCGGTAGTTGCCATATTGGCGGCAATTATACCACAAGAGTTGAGAGTATGCGGATAATATTTGAATTTATATTCTCTGATTACATTAGCTTCACTGCGAGAGTTGAGAGTTGTTCTTTTGGGTTTGAATAAAACATCGCAAAAGTCTAATTCGGTAGAGTCAATTATTTGAGTCATTTAATAATCCTTACGGTTGGTTATAGCACTTTTTTGCCAATCGTAACTTATGCTAGAATCATATAAGATAATTTTCAAGCTATAAATGTCACTTATCCTATTGACAAAATTGCCAAAACGGGTTACAAGGTGGGTAACTAACTTATATATTAATACAATTTTTATTTTATGAATATTTCGGAACTCAAGTCATGCCACGGTGTGACTGATGCAATGGTGGACCAGGTCCTCGCATTGCTCATCGATTTTAAGGCCGGCAGGTACGAATTTGAAGGCGGAGCTTATGCAAACGCTGAAAATTATGAGACTGTCGAGTCTAAAGACAAGCAGTTTGAAGCACATCGCAAGTTTATCGATGTTCAGATTATCGTCGAAGGACAGGAAACCATTGAGGTTGCTGATGTCAATTCGCCGGAGTTTGAAACGACAGTTCCTTACGTTCATGACATTGAGTTTATGGACGGTCCGGTACAGTCGAGAAAAATAGAACTGCACGATGGTGAGTTTTGTGTTTTGTACCCTCAAGATGCGCACAAGCCTTGTACACATCTCGACGGTAAGCACAGGGTGAAAAAAATTGTAATCAAGTTGCCTATTGAGTAGGAACTTGATGTTGGTATCAATACAGGGAGCAGAGATTCTGCCCCTGTTTTTTTGTGATTAAAACTTGTTAAATAACAATTTATTAAGCTTATTTGTGTATTTTATACCAAAAATTATACTGTCCTTATGGTAAAGGAGTTGACAATGATTGGTTTTGATTTTTTGAATAATGGCGGTATTCCTCCTCGAGTAGGAAATGCCCCCGCTAATGGTATTGATTTCAGAGATTTGGATTATGTTTGCGGTTATAGAGAGCTTTTGAGCAATCCTGATTGGGAAAATGTAGAAACAGAATTTAAAAAAACTCAGCCGGAAACCACAAAAATCGCCGATTTTAAAAAAGAGTATCAGCTACTCGTAGATGAAATATCTCCGCTTAATGAACAGTTGCAAAATTTGGAAAGCGTTATCGCAGATAAAGAAGAAAAACAAAAAAATGAATTTGATTTATTGAATAAAATTGCAACATTTAAATCGCAGTTATTGGCTCTTTTACCGGAAAAATTTTTGGATGAAGGAAGAACTTTTCTCAATAATTTTATTATGCAAAAAAATGAAAATAACCATTTTCCGGGAGAAGGTCCAAAATATGATAATTTGAAGGCTAAAGCAGAAAAATTGTTATTTATGCACAAATTGAATAAATTTAAGCAACAATTTGAAAATACATATAAAAGTTTTGATGCTTTTTCTCCTCGTTTTGATATTGAAGGTTCAAAAGAAGACGTTGTCAAAAGTATTGAAAATTTTTATGGTCTTAATGATTTATACCAAGAAAAAAATGAGTTAGTACAAAAAATCGATAGAGTAGCAAACAAACAAAATGAACTGTCCGGAATTATAGCAAATGAACGTCAATCTTTAGATAGAAAAGTTGAGCGACTAAAATCTTACTATGATAAAAGATTGTTTTTGCCCGAAGATTATGAAGACATTCCTTTTTCACAAGAAAAAGAACAATATTTTGAACGTTTTGAAACCACCAGCAAAACATGGCGTTTTATTTTACATGAGTGTCGATTGATGAATATTCATTTTTCCGAGACTGTGGGATTAGTCGAAAACGATATTCCCGTTGCTGCAATTTTTGACCGAAAATTAAATCGTATTTTATGCAATAAATCATTTTCTGCAGAAGAACAGATTTATGCTGTTGCCGATATTATGACGAATATGTTGCAGAAGAAAATGAGTAATGACTATGATGCAAAATCTCGTTATATATATGAGTTATGTCGTCAGGCGGAAAAAACTGCAAAAATGGTTTCTGCTGTTAACGAACTGTCATTATTATTGCCTGCCGTAAAAACTAAAGCTACGGCTGTTTACAATGAGGAAATGGCCGTTTATATGGTAGGAGCAAATCCTGATGATAAATATGCGAAAGTTTTCGTTAAAGCACTTTCTTCAGAAATGATAAGAAAAATTGTTGAGAAGGAAGTTTGTATACAAATAGAAGAAGGGCAAAAAGTTGTTATTTCAAATAGAGAAAGCTTTGTACCTATGAGTTTGACTTTGGGAGAAATTGTCAGCCCGTTTGTTACTCACGGGGCTCCCAGACTTAATGAATCCCCTGAAATGAAACTTCGTTTAGGGCAAATACCCAATGAAAGTAAAGAGAAAATCCAAAAATTGGCAAATGCCGACAGGGATTACAGTTTAATGGATATGACAGAGTTCAAATAAAACAAAAGGCATTGAGTTTTCAATGCCTTTTGTTTTTTCAGAGCATCCTTTTATAAAGGACGATACTTCTCAAATTTGATTGTTTGGATAAGCTCTTCATGCATTCTTACTTTGTTTCGCTTAATAGCGATAAGCAAGCGGATAAATTGCAGTACGGAGCGGAAGTTTTTCTTCGGAAGCTTGAGCCTGTAATTATTTGCCAAATAATCGGCAGCTTCTCTGACTTCAGAAGAAACTTCAAAAGGTACGGGAACTTGAAACGTGCCGGAATAAGCATCGCATCGATTGAGAATAGATGCAAGTTCGTGAAGCATCATTTCTCCACCGCCCAATCTTTTTCCGTTATACCATTTGCATGCTTCAAACACATTCTCATCAATAACAAAATAACGAGCATTAATGTCCGGTGCTTGCTTTTGCATTGAGAGGTTTAAGCGGAGTGACAATCTTTTTGTAACCACAAAAAGAACGGTGCCTTTCGAATCTCCGACTTGCTTAGAGATTGCTTTAATGTTGTCTCCGGTGTTTTTTCCCTTGTCGAGAACCTTTGTTCCGTTTTGAGGAATTCCCATCTTGTGGCAACAATAAGCAAGATAAGCACCTTCGCTCATGTTATGTGTCCATCTGCTCATCAGTCCTTTTCCGCCAACACATAAAATTACGGGAGTATAGCCGTAAGTTTTTTTGTGAAGTGTGGAAATTTTAGATGCGTAGATAGCCGATGTTACATCGTCATCAATACAGACAATATATCGGCACATGCAGATTTTTCCGTCTTTTTCCATACAATCTGTCTTTGCACATAACGTATCATGTACGATTTGCGCATAATGAAAATCTTTTAATTTAGCCATAATTATTAGTTTATTCGGTATTATAATAACACAAAAAAATATAAAAAAACAATGTTTTTTGTCTGTTTTTATGAGGTATTGTTTCGATTTTGTAATAAAAAATATTTAAATACCGAAAAATATTGCATTTTTTATATTTATTATATAGAATTAAATAAATTGGGGGTGGATATGGATATTGTTGCAGGTAAAAATGGCAGTTTCTTTGTGGTAAAAGGATATGTCAGTGAAGACATAAAACTTTTGCTTGCTCAGCTGACTTTTGCCGATTATGGACGATGCAATGCTTATGAAACGATGAAAAAGATATCTCGTTTCACGATAGAACAATATGCCGAAAAAAATTCTTTAGATATAAATGTTCTTAAAAAATTTGGTATTTTAGATGAAGTTGTTGACTATAAGGCAACTCAAGAGTTGATGTTTTTTATTGAAACAGAAACCAATCGAGAGCAACTTGACAGTGATAGAAATATTACCGAAATTGACCCCAATAATTTTAAAAACGGCTTTTTACATCCTGCTCCCCGAGAATTGTCAGGACTGCTGACCGATGCTCTTGAAATAAAAGATGAAGATGTCCCTCAACTGTTGAAACGCACAGGTATTTCGATTGTGCGTTCTGTTATTCAACATTTTATTAAGTGGAATGACATTACATATAAGGTTGATGTAATTCCCGGAAGTAAAGACGCAGTTAAAAGTGCGTTTAATGGTAAGGAATTAATTATCGGTGAAAATTGCTATATATTTCACAATGATGACTGGGCAAATATTAAAAAATTTGAGTATGAGTTTAAACGGGAAAAATTAGCACGTAAAAATTCTTGGTTTAAGATTGATAAACCTGAAGATGAGATTTTTGAAGATGTGCTAAAAAAACTGTTTAAAGATAAAAAACAACAGCTTGTTGTTGGAGCTTTGTGCCGAAAATATAGAGAACTTCGAAAAAGCAGAACCGATTATAGAGGAATATTTATTCACGAATTTCATCATTTAAGAAATAAATTGTTGATTGAAAACAGATGCCTTAAAAACAATTCAAAGGCTTTGTTGGCTCCTGATATGTATTTTATTCAGGTGGAAGATGAGCGTTCTTCATATTTAGCCGTAACTATCGATAGAATCAATCAATATTGGGTAGACCATGATTGGGAAAAACTTCTTGAAAAAGAACCCTGTTTTGCAATTTTAGATTCAAGAAGTGAAAATGAAAGAAATAAACTTTTGCTAAATTTAGATTTTGTTACTAATGCAAAATTAAAACATTGGACTGAAAATCATTTACACGAACATCTCAAACGTTTTGTTCATCGTTTGCCGTCTCTTCAAAGTCACTGTTCAGTTGCTAAAGGGATAGACGAGAAAAGAAAAGAATATCTGCAAATGCGCTCAATGTTATATAGTTTTTGGGTATATAATCCGTTTACACAGCGTCATAAAATGGTAAAACTTGATAAATATATAAAAATTGATATTCCTGTAAATAAAGATGTTCAAGAAAATATTATTGATAAAGCACAATATTATATTGATAGAAAATTAAGTGCAAAAGATATGTTGGGAATGAAGTTCGGAATGGGGGATAGGTTGATTAGGAAAGCAGCCAATATATATGATTCTGCATTGCGAACTAAATATAAAGCAAATTTAACTTCTTAAGGAGAAAATTTATGAAATTGGTTATAAGCTTGTTAGGAATAGTAGGAATTATTTTAGCTGTTGCATGGTTCGGTTATGGTCTTCCTCCAAAAGCAGTTTATTATAAAACTGTCAATATGTTGTCATCAGCTACATCTTCGGCAGAAAGCGGCGCTACAAACGTAAGCAATGCTTCTTCTCGTTTTTCAGAGGTAATAAAAAACAACTATAATAATCAAGATATGACAAAATAAATAGTATGTTTCAAAAAAGCCTCTCTTTCGAGGGGCTTTTTTATTGACTAAATATATATGTTAAGTTAAGAAACAAAACAAAGTATTAAAGAAAGAAAAACAAATGCCTGATTTTGAAATTGAAAATTCATTTAACGGTTTAGTTGCTGGTATTGATGAGGCAGGAAGAGGACCATGGGCCGGTCCTGTTGTTGCCGGTGCGGTTATTGTCATGGATAAAAATCTATCTCCAATATTGCTAAATGGTTTAGATGATTCTAAAAAACTTTCAGAAAAGAAAAGAGAATTGCTTTTTGAAGAACTTTTTTCTGAACAGCAAAAAGGAAAGCTATATATAGGGATTGGACAAGCAAGTTGTGAAGAAATTGACAATCTCAATATTTTACAGGCAACTTTTTTAGCAATGAAGAGAGCCACTGAAAACTTACCACAGAAACCGGATATTGCTATTATTGATGGAAATCGTGTTCCGAATAATTTTGTTTGTCCGGCTCAATATGTAATAAAAGGAGATGCTAAATCTTTGTCTATTTCTGCCGCTTCAATCGTGGCTAAGGTTTATCGTGACCGAATCATGAAAGAATTGGCGCAAAAATATCCTCATTATGGCTTTGAAAAAAATGCCGGATATGGTACAAAAGCCCATATAGAAGGCTTAAAACAATATGGAATTACACCGGAACACCGAAAAAGTTATAAGCCAATTCAAGAAGTTATGAAAAATATCAAGTAATCGCCAAAAAATTTACAAAAAACCATTGACTTTTGTCTAAAAATGTGAGATAACCAATAATGTTAAGAGATTACATTAGATATTTTTATAAACCATTAAATCTTAAAAGATATGATACAGAAAGCAAAAAACCTCGCAAATGAGTGGCACCTGTTTACAACAGCAGCAGTAGAGACGATTACTAAGTATGTAACTGCACATGGTGTATCCGACGAGCTCCGTAACAAGTTGACAGGTAACAAGGTCGGTAAGGTAACTTGCTCATTTGCTGCAGATGGAAGCGTGAAGGTGGTCAGCAAGTCCCGTTCATCTGAGAAGAGAAGAACTCTTGAGCGCGACAGAGCCCGCAGAGCAAAGCTTGCACTCGCTATGGCCTCATAATCCTCGTCTTCCAAGGTTTTTAATTCTAAAGCGTCCCATAAAAAGGACGCTTATTTTTATTTTAAACAAAAAATAGCCGAAATTTTTTTATTTTTATTAATCTTTTTGTAACTTCTTATATGGCATACTCCGTTCCATAGTGAATAAAAAGTTTATAGAAAAGTAATCAAAATGACTAAATCGGTTAAAACAATCTTGAACACAATTATCAATGATGATTGTGTGAAAGCCATGAACGAAATGGAAGAAAACTCGGTAGATGTGATATTTGCCGACCCCCCGTATAATTTACAATTAGGTGATGCCTTAACTCGCCCTGACAATTCATCAGTCAGTGGTGTTTATGAGGAATGGGACAGTTTTGCAAGTCTCAAAGAATATGATGAATATACTCGTAATTGGATGAAAGCTGCTCGTAGAGTGTTGAAAGAAGACGGTACAATTTGGGTTATCGGTTCTTATCACAATATTTTCAGAGTAGGGTATATTTTACAAGATTTGGGTTTTTGGATTCTAAATGATATTATTTGGAACAAGACTAATCCGATGCCTAATTTCAAAGGAACAAGATTTACCAATGCTCATGAAACATTAATTTGGGCGGCAAAATCTCCAAAATCTAAATATACTTTCAATTATGAAGCAATGAAAGCTATGAACGAAGATGTTCAAATGCGTAGCGATTGGCAAATTCCGCTTTGTACCGGAAAAGAAAGATTAAAAGGAGAAGATGGCGGAAAATTACATCCGACACAAAAGCCGGAAGCGTTACTCTATAGAGTTTTGATGTCATCTTCAAATGTCGGTGATGTTGTTCTTGATCCTTTCTTCGGAACCGGAACAACAGGTGCAGTTGCTAAAAAAATCGGCCGTAATTTTATTGGTATTGAAAAAGATAAAACCTATATTGCCGGTGCACAGCAACGAATTGATGAAATCAGCAGAATCCGCAATGATGCTTGTTTAGGTTACACTACCAAAAAACGTCAGCCTCGTGTTCCGTTCGGAAGTGTTATTGAATGCGGATTGCTCAAAGCCGGTGACAAACTTTATGATGCAAGGGGAGATGTTTCTGCCTTAATTCGTTCAGATGGAACATTAGTTTCAACTTTCGGTAACGGTTCAATTCACCAAATGGGAGCGGCTGCACAAAATGCTCCTGCTTGCAATGGTTGGATGTATTGGCACTATATGAACGAAAATAAAGAGTTGGTTGTCATTGACGAGTTGAGAAAAATTGTTCGTGACGAGCTTTTTCCTGAATAAATTATATAAAAAATGCTTGCTCTAATTGTTAAAATCGTTCACAATAGGCAAAAAATAGATTTTTGTGCAAAATGAACGATAAAAGAATAATGCAAAAGTATGACAAGCTGCGAAAAAATGAAGAAATAACTCGAACATATGCAGCAATAGATTTAGGGACAAATTCGTGTCGGTTGGTAATTGCCACACCGACACCTACGTCTTTTCGTGTAATTGAAACTTTTTCTCGTATAACTCGTTTGGGCGAAGGAATCATAAATGACAATCGTTTAAGCAAAGATGCAACCAGACGAACAATTCGAGCACTAAAAATTTGCTCTGAAGTTATTAATGAATATGCGCCGATATATCGCTCTCGTTTTGTAGCGACGGCGGCTTGTCGCAGAGCTGATAACTGTAAAGAGTTTTTAGCAGAAGTAAAAAAACAAACCGGACTTAATATCGAGATTATATCTTCTCAAGAAGAAGCTCGTTTAGCCGTTGTCGGCTGTGTTCCATTGTTAAACAGAAACCTTAAACGAGTGCTGGTTTTTGATATCGGCGGCGGTTCAACCGAAATATCTTTAGCCAGAGTAACAAACAGCGGGAAAACATTTATTGAAGGTTATGTATCATTGCCCTATGGTGTGGTTACGGTGTCGGAGGCATTTCCGAATAAAGATATGACCAATTTGGCATATAACACTATTATTGAGCGCACTCACAAAATTTTGGAAACCTTTGAAGAAAAACATCATATATTTGAGGCCATTCAGAATCAAGAAATTCAAGTTATCGGAACCTCCGGAACTGTTACGGTTTTAGGGGCTATTCAGCTTAATTTATCTAGATATAATCGTTCTGCGGTAGATGGAATTTCAATTACTAAAGAAGATTTGGCACGTTCTATCACTAAAATCAGGAGAATGGGGACTGAAGGACGAAAAAAACACCCTTGTATCGGTCCGTTAAAAGCTGATTTGACAATGGCCGGATGTGCAATTATTGAGGGAATTTGCTCGTTTTGGCCGGTATCGGAAATAACGGTTGCCGATAGAGGAATAAGAGAGGGAATTTTGCTTGATATGATGCATAATGTTTCGCATAAGCCTCGTCACCGTAATTTTTATAATCGTCGTAACAAGAGGAATAATAAGCATGACTACACAAAACGTAGCAGCAATTGATTTAGGAACAAATTCTTGCCGTTTACTGATTGTTGATAACCAAGGTAAGACTCTTTATAAAAATGCCATTTCTACACGTATGGGGGAAGGAATGTCAGCCCAAAATCGTTTTACCGACGAAGCAATAAAACGTGGAATTGAGTGTTTTTGTACTTTCAAAATGCAAATGGATAAGCACAATGTTGCAAAATATCGTGCTATTGCAACGGCGGCTTGCCGTATGGCTGAAAACGGTGCAGATTTTGTGAATATGATAGCTCGTCAAGCTAATATTAAGTTAGAAGTTATCGACGGTTACGAAGAAGCAATGCTCAATTTGAAAGGTGCGATGCTCAATGCAAAAGAGGAAAAAGCAAAATATGTTGTGGTCTATGATTTAGGTGGAGGTTCAACCGAAATTACCTTAGCCACGAGAGAAGAAAATCCTAAAATTTTACATACGATATCGATTCCGTGGGGTGCCAGAAATTCTGCCGAAAAATTCGAACTTAATGATTTTGATGAAACAAAAGCTCAAAATTTAGCAAATGAAATTTCAAGCTACAGTAAAAAATTTGCACAAGAAACAAAATTAAATGAGATTATTGATGATGTTTGTTTTGTGGCAACCTCAAGTACACCGCTTCGTTTGGCTCATTTGGCAAATGGTTGGGAAAAATATGATCGTAACCGTGCTGACGGACTCAAAATCAAAACTGCAGAATTTGATAAGGCTATTGAAAAAGTTAGAAAAATGCCGTTTGATGAAAGATTACATCATTCTTGTGTCGGTCCGTCTCGGGCAGATATATTTAATGCGGCCGGTGTTATTTTTTCACAAATATACAAAGATTTGGGTGCTAAAGAAATGACCGCATCACTAAAGAGCGCAGTTGACGGTATTGTTATGGAGTTGCAAAATGGCACAAACTAAAAGTACAAATTCGATTATGGCCCGTCGTGGTTTGACCGTAAAGCTCAAAACCGGAAAATATCGTAAAAAATCTTCCAATAAATGGTTGATAAGACAATTAAATGACCCGTATGTTGCGGAGGCTCAAAGAGTTGGTTATCGTTCTCGTGCGGCTTTTAAGCTCATACAATTAGATGAAAAATTTAAGTTTTTAGGCAAAGGAAAAACTATTGTCGATTTAGGATGCGCCCCCGGTGGTTGGACACAAATCGCCGTTCAAAGAAATAAGGGAACAGGGCAGGTTGTCGGACTTGATATTTTGCCGACAGAACCGATAGTCGGAGCTACATTAATTCAGCAAGACTTTACAACCGATGATGCCGCAGACAAACTAAAAGCTTTATTAAACGGCAAAGCGGATATTGTAATGAGTGATATGGCTGCAAACACGACCGGACATCAACAAACAGACCATTTACGCACTATAGCATTGGTTGAACTGGCATACGATTTTGCTAAAGATGTTTTGGCTGAAGGAGGAATTTTTATTGCAAAAGTATTTAAGGGTGGAGCCGAAGCCGAATTTTTGGCTCAAATAAAGAAAAATTTTGCTAAAGTTGCACATTTTAAGCCTGATGCCAGTAGAAAAACTTCTCCGGAAGAATATTTGGTTGCGATTGGATTTAAGGGGGAATAATGCAAGAATCCGCTCGTTATCAGGCCATATTTGAGGTTATAAAAGAGGTTTTTAGTGATAAACAACCGGCTGATAACATATTGAACTCATATTTTAGAGAAAGAAGATATATCGGTTCAAAAGACAGACGTTTTATATCCGAAAATGTATGGGATATAATCAGACACCGACGCCGTCTTGAATTTGAGGCTCAAGATACGGATATTCGTAAAATAATGATTGTTTGGGCAAAAAATAAGAATCTTGATGTTGTTTTTGGTGGCGGACAATACGGAATGCTGATTTTGGATGATGATGAAATAAATTGGCTTAATAATTTGCCGGAAATACTATATCCGCAAGATGTTGAAGCGGAGTGTCCGCTGTGGCTTTTTGAAAAGATAAAAGATTTTGAATTACCAAAAAGCTTAAACCGCCAAGCAACAGCCGATTTTAGAATTAATGCCGGAAGTCGTGAAACCATAATCAAAAAAATGAAAGATGAAGGATTTGATGTTGTTTCTACGCCTTTTTCTCCGATTGGAGTTAGAGCAGAAGAACGTATCAATCTCAATAATTGCATTACTTTTCAAGACGGGTTGATTGAACCGCAAGACGAAGCTTCGCAAATTGCCGCAATTTTAGCTGATGTACGACCGGAGCATAAGGTCATAGATTATTGTTGCGGTGCCGGCGGTAAGAGTTTGACTTTATCATATTTAATGCAAAACAAAGGACAAATAGAAGCTCACGATGTTGATGAGCGAAGATTAGAAGCGATTTTGCCGAGAATGAAAAGATTGCAAGCAAACAACATTAAAACAGTTAAAACTGCAGAAGTAGGGCAGGATTATGACCGTTTTATTATTGATGCACCTTGTTCCGGTAGCGGTACTTGGAGAAGAAGTCCCGATGCAAAGTTTAGACTAAGCGAAAAAAAATTGCTTGAAATTGTTGAAATACAATCGTCTTTGTTGGATTTGGCTTCAAAAAAAGTAAAACAAGGCGGAAGAATTGTTTATATTACTTGTTCAATTTTAGAAGAAGAAAACAGCGAACAAATAACAAAGTTTTTGAGCACAAACAAAGAGTTTTCTCTTATAGATATGCAAACAATCTGGGATAAAAAAATAGAAAGCCCATACCCTTTTGTTGATAAGAATTGCCTTAAATTTAATCCGCTAACTACCGGAACCGACGGCTTTTTTATCGCAGTTTTGGAGAGAAAGTGAGGAGTTTAAATATGATACCTAATTACCAATATTTTATGTTACCAGTACTAAAGGCTGCAGGAAAAGGAACTGTGAGTATTTCTGACATTATTGAGAACATAGCAAATGAAGCTAATATATCTGAAGATGATAGAAAAATTAAAACATCATCTGGTGGTTCATTATTATATGGTAGAATATCTTGGGCTAAATCATACTTAGTTCAAGCAGGCCTATTAGAAATAGTTGGTAGAGGATTATTTACAGCCACCAAAGAAGGATTGTCTTTATTGTCTAAAAATCCCAAAGATATAAACAATAAAACTTTAGAAAAGTATCCAAGTTTTAATGCTTTTAAGAAAAGAAGCAAAAGAACAAAAGAAAACACAGATAATATTGTTGAAAATTCCGATTTGGATGAGCTATCTCCTGAAGAAGCAATTCATCAATCTTTAGAAAATCTAAATTCTTCATTGGCTAATGAATTAATTACAAGAATTTTGAAGGCCAATCCAACTTTCTTTGAAAATCTTATTATTAAGCTTCTTGTGGCCATGGGGTATAGTAATAATACAGATGAAGGTTGGGAACATACAGGTAAAACTGGTGATGATGGTATTGATGGTGTGATTAACCAAGATGTTCTCGGAGTTGATAAAATATATATACAAGCCAAGCGTTATGCTGATAATCATTCTGTTACTGCGGGGGATTTAAGAAATTTCATTGGTGCTTTAGATATGTGCAGAGCAGTTAAGGGGGTATTTGTTACAACTTCTAGCTTTACAACTGATGCAAAAAACACCGTAAAAAAAGCATCTAAAAATATTGTTCTCATTGATGGAACTCAGTTAACTCAACTAATGATTAAATACGGAGTTGGTTGCAAAACTAAAGAAGTTATTAATATTCAAAAAATTGATGAAGATTTCTTTGAAGAAATGTAGATTAATATTTTTTGCCACAATGAAAGGAATCTGATAAAAGTTATTTTGATGATTATGGGGGAATATGAAAAACAAACTGTTAAACGACTTTAGTTCATATCAAAACACATTGCGAAAAATATGTGGTGATATTGATGTGAGCAAAGAGGATAAAAAGCCCTTTATTGAAGAAGAAGCAAGTCTTGATGAACTTTTATCTGTGGTGGAAGATGCAGAAAAAAAGCTTGATGATGTTCAACAAATGACTAATTCTTATAATAAAATTATAAAAATGATATTTAAATGATAAAAAAAGCTTGATTATTTTTTTAAACTGGGGTAAATCAAGTCTGTCTAAATGATAATTGTGCGGCTGTGGCGAAATTGGTAAACGCGTAACGTTGAGGTCGTTATGAGCTAAGCTCTTGGAAGTTCAAGTCTTCTCAGCCGCACCAAGTTCTAAAATTCTATGAGGTTTGCCATATAGCAATGTAATATCTTTTTTTAGCGGAGGGGGTTAAATGAAAAAGAAATCCAAGAAACGTACACCTTTAGCTAAAAAGAAATTCGGCAACTCTAAAAAACACATAAATCAGCAAACATATTTAGGTTTAGGACCAAAATTTGTTAATTCGATTGTTATCGGATTGAACGAAGATGATGATATTCACGTAAAAAAGATTGTTGCCGGTCTTGATGAATATGATTTAGCTCGTTTGATTGAAATTTTGGATATCAGTCATCGTCGCAAATTGGTCAGTATTATCGGTGATAAAATTGACCCTGCGGTAATTCCGGAATTAAACGAAGTTGTTCAAGAACAAGTGTTAGACAGTCTCGACGAAAATCAGATTGTCAAAATCGTTAACGAGTTGGATTCGGACGATGCGGTTGAAGTTCTTGAAAATATGGATGATGAAGAACAAGACCAAATTATTCAACACTTAAATCCGGAATTGAAATATCAGGTTCAATCTTCATTGAACTATCCCGAAGACTCGGCCGGTCGTATTATGTCTCGCGAATTTGTGAGTATGCCGGACAGTTGGACCGTAAAAGAAGCCAGACAGTTTTTGCTTACAAGTGATGAATTGCCCGATGAGTTCTATACTGTGTTTTTGGTTGATGAAAAAACTTTGCGTCCTACCGGTGAAATTACATTGGACAAATTGCTTAGAGCAAAGCCAGATTTGAAATTAAATGTGGTTATGAACGGTGAAATCGTTCCGGTCGACGTTCATACCGACCAAGAAGAAGTCGCTCACATGTTTAGAGAATATGGTTGGATGTCAGCTATGGTAGTTGATACAAAAGGACGACTTATCGGTGTTATTAATATTGATGATGTGGTTGAAATTGTTCACGAAGAAGCCAGTGAAGATATGATGGCGATTGCCGGTGCCGAATCAAATGATGTTTATCGTTCGGTTTTTGACATTTTCAAATCTCGTTCGGTGTGGTTAGTTACTAATTTGTTTGTAACTATGATTGCAGCTTCGGTTGTTGGCGGTTTTCAGGATATGATTGCTCAACTATCTGTTTTGGCGGTACTAATGCCGATAGTAGCTTCTATGGGAGGAACGACGGGACAACAAACTTTAGCGGTTGTAGTGCGTTCTTTAGCAACTAAAGAGTTAACCTCAAGCAATACTTTGCGAATGATTGGCAAAGAATTTATGGTTGGACTTTGCAACGGAACATTATTTGCTTTTCTTATCGGTTTAGCGGTATATTTTTGGCGACCTGAACAAGTTATGTTAAGTTATATAATAGCCTTAGCAATGCTTTGCAATTTAGTGGTAGCAAGTTTGGCCGGAATCTTAATTCCTTTAACTTTGAACAAATGCAAAGTTGATCCGGCTATTTCTTCGGGGGTACTTTTGTTTGCTTGTACCGATACCGGCGGATATTTTATATTTTTAGGATTGGCTAAACTTCTTTTGTTTTAGGATTTTTTTCAAATGAAATGGATTATTGCTTCGGATATTCACGGCTCAGCCTATTATTGCCGCAAACTGTTAGAAGCTTATAAAAGAGAAAATGCTGACAGATTATTGTTATTAGGCGATATTTTATATCATGGACCTCGTAATGACTTAACTTATGAATATAGTCCTAAAGATGTTGTTGATATGCTGAATTCAATGAAAGAACAGATTGTTTGCGTGCGTGGAAATTGTGATGCTGAAGTTGATCAGATGGTGTTAGAATTTCCGATTATGGCAGATTATACCATTTTGGCGGAAAACGGCGTTTCTATATTTGCCTCACATGGACATATTTATAACGAAAACAACCTTCCTCCGCTCTACAAGGGAGATATTTTGATAAACGGACATACTCATATTCCGGCTTGTGTAGAGCATGAGACATATACATATATAAACCCCGGTTCGTTATCTTTACCTAAAAATGATTCTTGGCACGGATATATAATTTTTGAAAATGGCGAATTTTTGTGGAAAGATTTAGATAATAATATCAAGTTAAGTTACAAAATTTGCGAAAAATAATAAATTTTCTTTGTATATGTTGTATTTTAAGCTTTTATCAAAAACAAAAAATCATATAATGGCGTTGAAAAAAGCAAGGAGTATATGATGCTTATAGGCCTTAGTATTGCATTTGCAGTAATAGTTTTAGACCAGTTGTCAAAATACTGGATTCTGGAGCATGTTCTCGAAACATACAGAAATATTGAAATCACCCCGTTTTTTAATATTGTTAACGCTTGGAATACCGGTGTAAGTTTTTCAATGTTCAGTGACAGCGGTGCAATCGGTGTCATTGTTTTATCGACAATCGCCATATCGGTTGTTGTCGGGCTTTTATGGTGGCTTAAAAAAGAACAATCTCGTATGTTACAAATTGCTCTGGGATTGATTATCGGCGGAGCACTAGGCAATGTTATTGACAGAATAAGAATTGGTGCCGTTTTTGATTTTTTGGATTTTCATTTGTTCGGACATCATTGGCCGGCATTTAATTTAGCAGACAGTGCAATTTGTGTCGGTGCGATAATAATTTTGATTGACGGTCTGTTTTTTAATAAAAAAGGAGTTGATAAAAAATGAAAAAAATTTTGTTTATAATTGCTTTTGCAATGCTTGCAACCGCTTGCGGAATGAGTAAAAAAGACTTGGGATTAGAAAAGAAAACTCCCGATGCAAGTCAGGCAACAGCGAAAGAAGAATTGGTTTTGCCTCCTAACTTTAATTTGCGTCCGGTTGTTCCTATGGCTCAAAGCAAAACAGAACAGGAGTAATATTTTGAAAAAAATCGGAGTTTTATTTTTTGGTTTTTGTTTGCTTATGTCTTTCTCGGCAAAGGCGGAATTGTTCGGTCTGAAAGAATACATACTAAATAACGGATTGAAGTTAATTGTTGTACCAAATCATAAGGTTCCGATAGCAAAGCACATGGTTCTATATAAGGTCGGTGCTTCTGATGAAAGAGCGGGAAAGGGCGGTTCTGCACATCTTTTGGAACATTTAATGTTTCGTGGAACAAAAAAAATAAAAGGCGACGACTTTAACAAGATTATGGAAGAAAACGGAGCTTCCAGCAATGCCTATACCTCACAAAATTTTACAGCATATCATCAGTTTGTTGATATAAGTCGTTTAGAACTTGCAATGTTTCTTGAATCTGACCGTATGCAAAACTTAAAGATAAGCGACGAAGCTTTTGAAAAAGAACAAAAAATTGTTTATCAAGAACGTAAACAAGTGGTTGAAAACAATCCGTTATATAAGTTTAATGAAGCAGTTCAACGAGCTTTTTGGCAAGACCATCCTTATAGCCGTCCGATTACGGGAACAGAAGAAGAAATCTTGAGTCTGACTAAAAAAGATGTGTATGACATTTACAATCGTTTTTATTCTCCGGATAATGCAATTTTGATTATTGCCGGAGATATAAAACCGGAAAAAGCTTATGAATTGGCCGAAAAATATTATGGTCAAATTCCGGCAAAAAACATTGTTAACGATCGTCAGCCGGAGATTTTGGATACTAAAAATATCATCAATATTCGTATGCAACTTCCCAAAATAGAAATATCTCGTTGGCTTCGTAAATATAAAGCACCCAACTATTTAAGTGATAAAAAAGTTATTTATGCTTATATGATATTGTCAAAATATTTAGGCGAAGACGAAACATCATATTTGCATAATAAATTGGTTGTTGAAGATAATGTTGCTACTGCCGTTTCTACTTCATACGATGCCACTTCTTACGGAAGCGGAAGTTTTACTTTTTCTTTTATTCCTACGGCAGAAAACAAAGTTGATAATGTGAAAGAAGATTTTGCGGAAGCTGTTTCTGTCGCTATCAAAAAATTTGATGAAGACAAACTAAAAAACACTAAAAACAAAATATTGGCAGGACTTGTTTATGCCAAAGATAATCCTGCAGACGCAGTAGGTGTTGTGGCCAATATGATAGGTTCGGGAATGAGTGCGGAAGAAGTGGATAATTTTGCCGAAAACATAAAAAACGTAAAATTGTCAGAAGTAAAAAAGGCCGCTGCCGATTTGTTGCAATCATCTTATGTTGAAGCTATTGCGGAACCTTTGGTTAAAAAAGGAGATAAAAAATGAGCCGTAAGCCTTATTCAGTTAGAAAACGAAACAAAAAATGGCTATGGTTGTCTATAGTTGCGGTTGTTGCTGCATTTTTTGTTTATTATACAAAATTTAATCCGCAAGAAATTGTTGAGCAGACAGAATTAAAGAGCGAATTTAGTGCCGAAGTTAGGGAAATTATTGCTCCGGAAAGTAAAATAAAAGCCTATTTGGTTTCTGATAATACTAATCCGATTGTTAGTATGAATTTTATCTTTGCTAACCGAGGTTCGGCATACGACAAACAAGGGAAAAAAGGAATTGCAAATCTGGTCGCCGGAATGTTGGTTGAAGGTTCGGGAAAATTAGATAGCAAAGAGTTCAAGGAAAAACTGGCAAATCTTGCGGTTTCTATAAGTTTTCAAGCCGAAAAAGATGATTTTTCCGGAGAAATGTTAACAACAAAAGAGAATTTACCGGAAGCCGTAAAACTTTTGCAAGATGTGATGTCTGCTCCTCGATTTGACAATTCTGATATAGAAAGGTTGAAAAAAGAAATATTACAAACGATAGATTATTTGCAAGAAAAACCGGCGGCCAGATTGGACGAAGTTCAGCGAAAATTATTGTTTGGAAAACATCCGTATTCATATTTGACCATTGGTACTAAAAAAGATGTCAGTTCTTTGAAAAAAAGTGATTTATTAGATTATGTAAAAAATAATTTAACCAGAAATTCGCTTCACATAGGTATTGTCGGTGATGTCAGCGAAAATGAAGCTACTAAAATTATAGATGATATTTTTGCTAAATTACCTGCCGGAAACGATATTAAAGAAATACAAAATCCTGAAATTGACTATTCAAATTCCAATAAGGATATTTATGAAGAGCATTTGCCGCAAGTAATCACTTCGGTTACGGCTCCGAGTGTTGCAAGGCAAAATAAAGACTTTTATCCGTTGTATATTGCAAACTACATATTTGGCGGAGCAGGGTTAAATTCTCGTATAAATAAATCTGCCAGAGAAGAAGAAGGACTTACTTATGGTGCATATACCGGATTGTCTTTGTTAAATGCTTGTCCGTTAATTCAAGGGGGATTTTCAACAACTCCCGAAAATTTATCAAAAATGAAAGATATTTTTATTGCCGAATGGCAAAAAATGGGAACGGAAGGAATTAGCGAAAAAGAGCTTCGTTTAGCTAAAAATTATTTACAAAGCTCATATAATTTGCGTTTTGCCGATATAACGGTATTTTCTGCAATTTTGGCACAAATGCAAAACGAAAATTTAGGAATTGATTTTTTACAAAAACGCAATCAATACATTGAAAATGTTACTTTAGAACGAGTTAATCTTGTTGCTAAAAAATATTTTTCGCCTGAAAAATTAATTATGATTAATTTGGGCAAAACAAAATAAGAAAGGAACTGAATATGAATAAACCGGTTAACAAAACTTCTGCTTGGAAAAAACTTACTTCTTATTATCGTTGGCACAAAAACGATGAAATGAAGGATTTGTTTGCCAAAGATAAAGACAGAGCCAGCAAATATACTCTTAATTTGGAAAATTTGTATTTTGACTATTCTAAAAACAGAATAGATGAAAAATCTATGCGCTATCTTTTGGATTTGGCTAAAGAAGTTAATTTAAAAGAAAAAATTGAAGCAATGTTTTCCGGTGAAAAAATCAATATAACAGAAAATAGAGCAGTTTTACATGTAGCTTTGCGTAATCGCCAAAATACGCCGATATATGTTGATAACAAAGACGTTATGCCCGAGATTAATGAAGTATTGGCAAAAGTTAAAAAGTTTACTGATGCGGTTCGTTTTGGTGAATTTAAGGGAGCTACCGGCAAAAAGCTTACAAATATCGTAAATATCGGTATCGGTGGTTCTGATTTAGGACCTTATATGGCAACCACCGCATTAAAAGAATATTGGGCAAAAGACATGAATTGCTACTTTATTTCCAATATTGACGGTTCTGCTTGTGAAGATGTTTTGAGCTCTGTTGACCCCGAAACAACATTGTTTGTTGTTGTTTCAAAAACTTTTACCACTATCGAAACATTAACCAATGCTCGCACCTGTCGCAAATGGTTGATTGATGCGTTAGGAGAACATGCAGTTGCCAAACATTTTATTGCGGTTTCCACAAATGCGACTGAAGTTTCTAAATTTGGTATCAACACTGATAATATGTTCGGTTTTTGGAACTTTGTCGGTGGCAGATATTCTATGTGGTCAGCTGTCGGAATTTCAATTGCGTTGATGGTTGGCATGGAAAACTTCGAAAAAATGCTCGAGGGTGCAAATGCCATGGATTTACACTTCAGAAATACTGAATTTGAAAAAAATATTCCGGTTATCATGGCTTTGCTCGGTATATGGTATAATAATTTCTTTGGTTTCAAAGAATATGGCGTTATTCCTTATGATCAGGATTTACGTTTCTTGCCGAAATATTTGCAACAATTAGATATGGAAAGTAATGGTAAATCGGTTGATATTGATAATAAATTTATCAAATATTCTACCGGTCCGATTATTTTCGGTGGTGCGGGAACAGATGTTCAGCATTCGTTTTTCCAACTGTTGCACCAAGGAACCAACATTGTTCCTTTAGATTTTATTGTTCCGGCTATTTCGCATAATGAAATTGGTGAACATCACGAAATTTTAGTTGCAAACGCTTTAGCTCAAGGCGAAGCTATGATGAGAGGTAAAACGGTTGAAGAGGCAGCAGAAGAACTTGCTAAATCAGGTAAGAATGCCGATGAAGTAAAAGCTTTGAAACGTTATAAGAGTTTTCCGGGAAACAGACCTACAAATACTATTGTTGTTAAAAAAGTTGACCCGTATACTTTAGGTATGCTGGTTGCCATGTATGAACATAAAGTGTTTGTTCAGGGTATTATCTGGAATATTGATTCTTTTGATCAAATGGGTGTAGAACTCGGAAAACAAATGGCTTTGAGTATTCTTCCCGAATTGCAAGGAAATGCTTATAACAAGCATGATAGTTCAACTTCTAATTTGATTAGTTTGATAAAGAAAATCCGTAAATAGGAGATATTATGGGAATAAGAATTCTACCGAATAATCTGGTAAATCAAATTGCCGCCGGTGAAGTTATCGAACGTCCGGCATCGGTTGTAAAGGAATTGGTAGAAAACGCCATTGATGCCGGAGCGACTTCTGTTGAAGTTACTCTGGTCGATGGCGGTAAAAGTCTTATTTCTATATCCGATAACGGAAAAGGAATGAACGAAAATGATTTGATGTTAGCAATAGAAAGACACGCAACATCAAAATTGCCCGATGATGATTTATTTCATATCAACTTTCTGGGTTTTAGAGGCGAAGCTTTGCCTTCGATAGCTTCAGTAGCTAAATTATCTATCACATCAAGAACTGCAGATTCTGAAAATGCGTGGAAAATTGAAGTATTAGGCGGAGAAGTTAAATCCCCGGTACCGGTGGCGGCAAACAAGGGAACTACGGTAGAAGTAAGAGATTTGTTTTATGCAACTCCGGCTCGTTTGAAGTTTTTGAAAACCGGAGCCAGTGAAACAGCTCAATGTGTTGATATTATAAACAGAATTGCTTTGGCTAATCCCACTATTTCTTTTTATTTATATGATGATAAGAAAAAGCGTATTGCTTTGAATTCGTGTCAAGGGGAGTTGTTCGATGCCAGACTTAAACGAATCAGCGATGTTATGGGGCGTGAGTTTGGTGAAAATTCACTGTTAATTGATGCACAAAAAGACGAGTTAACAATCAGTGGTTTTGTCAGTTTGCCGACATATAGTAAAGCCAATTCATTGTCGCAATATTTGTTTGTAAATAATCGTCCGGTCAGAGATAAGACTTTATTAGGGGCATTAAAAGCAGCATATCAGGGAGTTTTAGAAATAGGCAGATATCCGGTTTGTGCCTTATTCTTTGATATTAGTCCCGACTTGGTTGATGTTAATGTTCATCCGACAAAAGCAGAAGTTCGTTTTTATGATAATAATGCTGTAAGAGGATTGTTAATCAGTGCCGTTCGTAATGCTATTTCAAAAGGCAGTATGGAAACCGCTCAATTAACCGATTGGGATAAGATAATAGAAAAAGATATTAAAAACGCAGATTTTCCAAAGGAAAATACTATGTTTTTGAGAGAAAATGTGAGAGTTGATTGTTCTTTGCCACAATCTCATTCATTATATCGACCGACAGCACCGATAAGAAGAAAAATTGACAGTAACATTATTCCGGAAATGAATAATATATTTTCGGTTAAAACTGAAGAAGTTGCAGATATATCAGAAAATGATGTCGGTGTATTAGGGCAGGCAAAAGCTCAGTTCCACAATACCTATATAATTTCTCAAACTGAAGACAGTATAGTTATTGTTGACCAACATGCCGCACATGAGCGTATTGTTATGGAAAAATTTAAATCAGCATTAGCGACGAAAGATAAAACTCAAACGCAGATGCTTCTAATTCCTGAAGTTGTAGATTTAAGTTTATCCGAAAAAAATGCGTTACTTGAAAATGCCGAACAAATGGCCGGATTAGGTTTGATTGTTGAAGAGTTTGGCTCAACAGCGATAATTGTAAGAGAAATTCCGGCAATTATCGGAGATTGTGATGTCAAGACTTTAATTCATAATTTGGCTGAACAAATTCAAGAATGGGGCAAAGATTTTGCATTAGAAGAAAAAATAAACCACATTTGTGCAACCATGGCTTGTCATGGTTCGGTAAGAGCAGGGCGAAGCTTGAATTTGGCAGAAATGAATCGATTATTGCGAGAAATGGAAAATACTCCAAATTCCGGGCAATGTAATCACGGTAGACCAACTTATGTAGAGTTAAAGTTAAAAGATATAGATAAATTGTTTCATCGTTAATATTTTACTTGACAGCAGGAAATATATTTTGTAAAAACTCATACAGCCGATGGCGGATGTAGCTCAGTTGGTTAGAGCACCGGTTTGTGGTACCGGGTGTCGTCGGTTCGAATCCGATCATCCGCCCCATATAAAAAGCTTCTCTGCAAAACAGAGAAGTTTTTTGTTTATGAGGAAAACATCGGAAATATTTGTTTTTATAGAAATATAAAATTAAAATACTGATAAAATTTTTAATATGTTTTTAGCTTTCTTTTCTATTTGCATAATATAGTTTTCCATATATTCCCAATCTGGATTACCATTTTTATCAATTGGAAGTTTAATAATATCTTCTTTTAATAAATTTGGGAACATTCCATAATTATAAGAATATTTGTCAGATAAAGTTTTTAGACAAGAAATTAGAAAAAAACATATTTTTTTAGAATATTTTGTTGTATCAATATAATAAATGTCTCTTCCTGATATAAACTTTTGAGATTGGTAGAAGAATGTAGCATTTTCTGCTCCAAAACTAATAGTTCCACTTGGACTTGGTCTCATTTTTGGTTGGTATTGAGCATAACATTTTATTCCGTTATTAAATTTACTTCTTACAACATAAGGAATGCCATTCTCATCTTGTATAATTTCTCTTGAATGTAAGACATCTGGTTTTACTATTTTAGGAAATAATTCTCCAATTTTAAATTCTTTCCATTCTTTAGTGTTGATTATATTTTTATCTTCTTTTATTTGCTTTATTTTATGAAATTTTTGCTCAACAGTATTTTTAATATTATCAATATATTTTTCCATATATTCCCAATCAGGTTCATATGAAGTATCTTCATTCTTTATTGAAGGTAATAAAATATCAATATCAGGCAAAACAGTACTTGATATTTGGTCTGAATATTTACTGTCTGTTATTGTTTTCTTTATAATTGTTGCTAAAAAGAAAGCAATTTCATCATTTAAAATAACTTTTTTAGGTTTTAAACAATGTACTTTCATATCCAAAGATGCTTTTGATTTTTGGTAAAATATTGTGCCCAAAAAAGAAACACTTATAAAATTTTCAAAAACTCTATAATTTTTATCACAAGAATCATAATATCCACTAACCCCATTATCCATTCCACTTACTGTGATTCTTGGGACACTACCTTCTGTTAAATTTTTTTTAGATACATATGCTCCTGTTGGTACTTGTAACTGTTTACCTATATATTCTGTTTCAAATATATCAGAAATTTTAAATAATTTCAAATCTTTACAATCCACTTTATTCATCATTACCCCTTTTGTTTTTAGGTAATTGAATGGATATTGTATCATTTGCTTCAATTACATTGCTGGAATATAAAACTTTATCAGTTAAGTTCTCACTGAAAGATTTTACATCTATGTTTTCTTCAAACATATAATAATCCATAACTGTTTTAATAAAATCTTCTTCAAAAATTTCAAATTCCGGCTTTGGCATTTGATAACTTAAATGCTCTGATGGTTTTATCCATTGTATTGTTTCATTGCCACTTTGTTTTTTTATAACATCTATCCAATAGTTTTCTATATCATTCCATTTATCTTTTATATCTTGTCTTCCTTGATTTTTAACAGTTTCAAGTCCGTCTTCTTCAATATAACAAGCAAATATTTCTTCATTGTTTTGCGGTTTACCTGCTTCAAACACAAATACTGATGTTGTTATTCCTTCTAAAAATGTTTTTTCAGATAATTTTATTATCTTTTTTAAGGTGTGATGTTTTAATAAATTAGAACCTTTTTTACCAACCTTTTCTAATTTTTTATCAGGTAAAATAAAAGCACAAATTGTTCCAACAGAAACATTGTCTAATACATTACTTACAATATCTATGCATCCATACTTATTTTCAAAAGGGGGATTCATCAATACTTTTGTTATTGCTTTATTCTTTATCCAATTACAAGCGGTTTCTGTTCTTGTATCCAAATGTTCAATATTAGTTTTTCCGTCTTTGTGGATAAGCATATTAGCGCAAGCAAGGGCATAAATCTGCCTATCAAATTCTATACCATATAATTGATTTTGTTTAATTTTAGATGCTTTGTTTGTTGAGATACCTCCTGCTTCTTTTATCATATTACACATTGCTTTAACTAAAAAAGCACCACTACCACAAGCAGCATCTAAAATTATATCATCTTTATTTACTTTGATAAGTTTATACATAAATGATGTTATATGGTCAGGGGTAAAAACCTGTCCACTTTCAGATTTACCTTTATATCTATTAAATTCATTGAAGAAGATTGCCATAACATCTTCCCCATTCCAAAAATCAGAATTTATTGAATCAGATATTTCAACAATATTATCTATAAAATTATCTATTGCTTTTTGATTTTCAGTAGAGTTCATTTTAATTTCACTATAAACTTCAAGCAATATATCTAATTTATGGTTTTGTTTTTTGGAATCTATAAGTGATTTTGATAATGTAGAGTGTATGGTTGTATGAAATGTTGGATAATCCATACCTTTAATTTTACTTAAATTTGCTCCATATCTTTCAGCAACCAAAGCACAAGCAGTAAAAATCATTCTGTGATACAGATTTTTAATACCAAAATCAAAATGTAAACTATCATTTATCTTTTTGGTTAAATTATATATTTTTTGCTTATCAATCTTGTTTTCTTTAAATAAACTTAAATAATACTCTTTATTTTGCAGAGTACTAACTGTTTTAATTTCCTCAAAATTTTTATAAACAATAATATCTTCACCATTATATAAAATTCCAATAACCTTTTTGTATTTTGTTAGGGCAATCTTGATATTTTTGTGAAGTTCATCTATATGTTTTTGTTTTGATATGTCTTCATTACGATTTTTTGTTTCAAGAATGATTGCAACATCGTTAATGTTTTTGGGGAGATACCAACCATCGGGTTTATCTGCAACTCCCTTAAATCCAAGTTGATTAAATGAAGTTAATTGCCCCACACCAACTTTAACATCTTTATCATCGGTAAAATTTAATATTCTTTTAGCTAAATCTCTAACTTCATCTTCGGTCATAAAATTTGCGTTTCTTAGATTTTCATTACCCATGTTTTCTTCCCAATAAAAAATCGCCTTGGTGCAAAGGCGACTGGAAGCTGAAAACTACTCGTTGGAATAGCGGGCATATTGATTCAAAACGGGCATAAACATACATTTATCCCGTATATAAACTTATTAGCCTCCTTCCAGTCAACAGACCAGAAGGAGTTTTTACGCCAATGGTATTGGCAACCAACGATGAGGTTTTCAGTCCTCGGGGCAGACACCAACCTGCCTTGTTTTTTAAGTTAAACGATACGATATAAAAAGCAAGCTCTTTTTTTGACAGATTTCAAACTTTGTTATGGGACGAAACTAATTTTTTTATTGATTTTATCATCTTTTTGATAGTAAACTGTTCTCCAGTAAAGCGAGTATAATTCAATGGTAGAATGAGAGCTTCCCAAGCTTTAAATGCGGGTTCGATTCCCGTTACTCGCTCCATTTTTTAATTAGGAGAATTTGATATGAAGAAATTATTTGCATTATTGATTGCTGCCGGATGTTTGATTTCTTACAATGCAATAGCAGAAGAAAGTGGAGGGAAAACATTTGCTAAAGTTGATCCTGTAAATGCTGAAAATATAACAGAAAATGAAACCGATATGGAGATGACACCTTTAGATGCTGACTATATTAAAAGAATGGAAATTAGAGCTATTGAAAAAGCTAAAGAAGTATTAGGTGAAAATATTTATGAAACAGAGGAAGAAATACAAGAAACAACTGATAGCGTTAAAGAAAATATAGCTGAAATGCAGGAAGATGTTGTTGAGGGAGTTGAAAGTATTGTTACAGAAGCCGAAGAAAATGTTGCTGAAACTCAAGATCAAGTCGTAGAAGATGTAAAAGAAATAATATCCGAAGTTCAAGAAGAAGTTAAGGATAATATAGCTGAAACCAAAGATAAAGTCGAAAGAACAGTAGAAGAAGTAAGTGCAGAAATTGCTTTGCCTTTGGAATCTAAAACAGAATAACGAAAAATGATAAAAAAACTCCCAAGTAATTTCTTGGGAGTTTTTTTGTGTTAATGAGTTATTTATACTCTTAAGTTATAAGATGGATCCATATAAGGAATATATTTTCTTTATGGTAGTAAACGTATCAGGAAAAATAAATATAATTCAGTATTAGGTATGAAAATGAAAGTTAGAGATAGCTTGTATTACAAAATATTGGGAATAGCATCATGGATTATAGTTCCCCCTACATTTGGATTATTGGTGTGGACACGTGGACCAAGAGGATTTTCCTCTTTATTTAGCTGTTTACCGTCTTTAAGTACAATTATTTCTTTGGTTATATCATATTGTTCATTACTATCAATTAATAAACTCTCTGATTTTGAAGCAAAAAACATTTTATTAGTTTTAGGTTATCCGATTTTATCAGTTAATATATTAGGACTTTGTTTATTATGGAAAACTATACGATATCATTATTAATATGGATGATTTTATCGTATAGTTTGCTACTAATCGGATTAATTGTTATACGTAATAAAAATTTCAATATACAGTCATCTAATTTATTAATAGATTGCGGTTATGTGCTAGGATTAATTTTGTTTGTTTATACATTTTTGTTTTATTAAAAAATCCCGAGAAATTTTCTCGGGATTTTTTGTTGAACAAGTCAAATTAATCAGCTAATCCTAATTGACGATATTTTACTCTAACATCATAATTATTTCCATAGCTGTTGATGAGTTGTGTTGAAGCTTCTTGGTTAATATCAATACTAATACGACGATTGATAATATCCATATCTTCATCACTCATTTCTTTGGCTTTAGCATCTTTCACAGCCATAGCAATAACTGTTTTATTTCCAAAAGTAAATTGTTTGGCAACATTTAGTTTGTCATTAAACAATTCTATCATTTGAGACTGCGATAAATCAGCAAAGGATTGACTGCGAGTAAGAGCTTCTGTCGTTGTCAACTTAAGTTTGTAACGATTTGCAACATCATCAATTTTATCACCGTTTTCAATGTCGTTCATAACGTCTTGAATAACTTCTTGTGCTATTGCAGATTTTTCACTTTCTTCCCAGAAAATCTTAATCTTTGGAGTTGCGGTAGCGATATCTTGTTGATGTGCCTCTACAATATTGTCAACTCGTACAAAAGCAAATCCGTTGTCATTTTCGACAGCTTGGCTAATTTCATCTTTATTATAAGAGAAAGCTGTTTCTACATAAGAAGCAGAATCGGTATCTTTAACGCCTTTAATTGTCTTGATGCTTAAAGATAAATCTTTGGCAACATCTTCTAACGATGCTCCTGCACCCAATTTGTCTTCTATTTCTTTTGTAACGTCATAAGCTGTTTCATAAGCTTTTTCGGTTTTAATAGCCTCAACAATTTGCTTGCGAGCAACATTTTCATCAGTTTTAGAACCGGCTTTAATATCTTTTACTTTAATGACATGCCAACCGAGTTCGGATTCTATCGGACCGACAATATCTCCTTTATGGGCACTAAATACACCTTCGGCAATATCTTCAATAAGCATATCTTTAGAAACAAAACCGAACTCTGTATCTTCTTTGTTTTGTTCTGCAACGGTTTCTGCAGTTTCATAGAAATCAGCCCCTGATTTTACCAAATCGGCAGCTTTTTGTGCAGTTTCTTTATCGGCTGATAGAATTTGCAAAACTTCGCGAGTTTCCGGAGTTTCAAAATTTTCAATATTAGCATTATAAAACTCGGTAACTTCTTCTTCTGAAACTTCTACTTGTTTGGCAATATCTTCAAAAGTCAAATCGATAACACTGATATCTCTGGTTTCAGGATTGATAAATTCCGAACTGAAATCTTCATAATATTGTTCGACTTCCTCATTGCTGATTTCTCTGTCAATTTTCATTTCAGCAGAATCAATTTCAATATATTTGAAAATTTTACGTTGACTTTCGGCTTTAGCTACCAAATCTGCCATTGTTTTGGAAACTTTGATATTGTTAACAGGATTGGTTATCAAAAAGCTTTTTACAATATCATTGCGAATCATATTTATATATTTTTGTTCGCTCCAATTTGTGGTGCTCAAAAAGTTTTGAAAAGCAGCACGATTGAATTTTCCGTTTTCATCACGAAATTGTGGTTGTGAAAAAATAATGTTACGAACTAAATCGTCACTTACATATATTTTCCTTGCTCCGGCAATTTCTTTTACAATCATTTCGCTCAAGTTTTTTTGAACCAGTTCTGACGCAATAGAATTTCTGATTTCGTCGGTTACTTCAATATTATCTCCAAAAAGGCGACGAGCGATTCTTATTTGTTCATCTACCTGTTGATTAAATTCGGCAAGACTTAACCCGTTATCATTAACCTTGATAACAGCAGGATTCTCTGCTGCACTATTTAAATATCCGGAAACACCAAATAATGACATAAAACTCAATGCCGTTAATGCCAAAACTGCTTTGGCTGCCCAAGAATCTTGAGCTTTTCTCAATTTAGTAATCATATTTATTACCATCCTTTTAATTATAACTGCGACTCAATATAATAGATTTATGATTTTATGCAATTACAAAATATTAGTGTTGAAAAGTTTTTTTAACTGGAAAAAAATTTTTTAGTATGTTAAAAGAAAGGCAATATGTTAACTTTAGAGGATAAAATTATGGCCAGAAAAATTATGATTGCCGGCAACTGGAAGATGAACGGACAGTTGGAAGATGGTGTAAATCTCGCAAAATCAGTAGCTTCACAAGTTAAAGCTTTGGGCAAACCTGCGTGTGAATTTGTTGTTTGCCCTCCGTTTACTTTACTCTATTCGGTTAAAAAAGCTTTGCGCGGTACAAAAGTTGCTCTCGGGGCGCAAGATGCACATTTTGCAGTTAAAGGTGCGCATACCGGAGATATCAGTCCTGCAATGTTGAAAGATTTAGGATGCGGTTATGTGATTCTCGGTCACTCCGAACGTCGTGCCGATCATAAGGAAAGCAATGAATTGGTTGCAAAGAAGGCTGTTGCTGCATACGAAAACGGTTTGAAGACCATTATTTGTATCGGCGAAACAGAACAACAAAGAGATGAAGGAAAAACCATTGATGTTTGTTCAAAACAAATTATGGGTTCCGTACCTGATAATGCCGATGCTTCAAACACCGTTATTGCTTATGAACCTGTTTGGGCAATCGGTACCGGTAAAACTCCGACCGCTGAAGATGTTGAAGAAGTTCATGCAGCAGTAAGAAAAGTTTTGGCTAAAAAACTCGGAAAAGGTGTTGCAAATAGAATGCGTATCTTGTATGGTGGTTCGGTAAAACCGAGCAATGCTAAAGAATTTTTGTCTTTGCCTGATGTTGATGGTGCTTTAATTGGTGGTGCTAGCCTTAAAGCCGACGATTTCTTGGCTATTGCGAAGTCTGTTTGTTAATAAAAGGAAATAAAAATGAGTACAGTTTTATTAGTATCACATTTGCTTATTGCCATTTTTTTGGTAGCTTTCATTTTGTTGCAACGTTCTTCGGGCGGTGCACTTGACGGATTAGGCGGTGGTAATGGTGCTTCCAGCTTTTTAACAGCTCGTGGTACCGGTAATTTTTTAACTAAAGCAACTGCTATTTTAGCTACATTGTTTTTTATTACAAGTATGTCTTTGTCTTTATATTATAAAGCTAATACAAACAGTGAAGTTAAATCTATTTTAGAACAAGCTCCGGCTGAACAATCTGTTCCGGCTGTTCCTTCAGCTCCGGTTGCAGAGAAGTAAATATGATCGTTTTAACGAAAATAACAGGGCACCTTAGAAAATGCTAAGGTGTCCTTGTCACTTTAAAAGAAGAGTAGGTATATTTTAAAATGTCTGTAATTTCAAATAGTAATACAAAATTTATATTTATAACCGGCGGTGTCGTATCGTCACTTGGAAAGGGGTTGGCTTCTGCTTCTTTAGCTGCTTTACTGCAAGCAAGAGGATATAAAGTAAGATTGAGAAAACTTGATCCCTACTTAAATGTTGACCCCGGAACAATGAATCCTTGTCAACATGGAGAAGTATATGTTACTGACGATGGAACGGAAGCTGATTTAGATTTAGGACACTATGAACGTTTTTCCGGTATTCCGGCAACAAAATATGACAGTGTCACCAGCGGTAAAATATACCAACGTGTTTTGGATAAGGAACGCAGAGGAGATTATTTAGGTGCAACAATACAGGTAATTCCTCATGTTACAAATGAAATTAAAAATGTGATTATAGGTAACGTTACCGATGAAGATTTTATTTTGTGTGAAATCGGCGGAACAGTAGGTGATATTGAGGGACAACCATATTTGGAGGCAATTCGTCAATTAGCCTATGAATTGGGACGAGACAGAACAATGTTTGTTCATCTCACATTGTTACCATATATTCCTACTGCAGGAGAATTAAAAACCAAACCGACTCAACACTCGGTTAAGCAATTACAAGAATATGGTATTCAACCGGATATTTTGCTTTGTCGTTCTCAAATTGAAATTCCGCAAAACGAAAAGCGTAAAATAGCATTATTCTGTAATGTAAGAGAAGAATGTGTTATTGCAGCATTGGATGCAAAGTCTATTTATCACGTTCCATTGGCTTACTCGGCAGAGGGATTAGATATTGAAGTTTGTAAATATTTTCATCTTGATACAACAAAAAAAGCAGATTTAAGCAAGTGGGAAAAAATAGCTGATATTGTACAAAATCCTGAAGGTGAAGTTAAGATTGCGATTGTTGGAAAGTATCAACTTCAAGAAGCATATAAGTCTATTGCCGAAGCTTTAACTCACGGCGGCATTGCCAACCAATTTAAGGTTAAAATCAAATGGTTAGATGCCGAAGATTTAGAAAGAGACGGAGCCGAAAATCATTTGAATGATGTCAGTGCAATTTTAGTCCCCGGAGGTTTCGGAAATAGGGGAACAGAAGGAAAAATTTTGGCAGCAAAATATGCTCGTGAACATAATATTCCCTATTTAGGTATATGCTTCGGTATGCAAATGGCCGTAATTGAAACTATGCGCAATGTTGCCGGAATTAAAAATGCCAACAGCAGTGAATTATCTGATGATTGTGAAGCAGTTGTCGGTTTGATGACCGAATGGGATAAAGATGGAGCAAAACAGATTCGTCATAAAGACGGAGATTTAGGCGGAACTATGCGTTTAGGTGCTTACCCTACTGTTTTAGATGAAAAATCAAAGTGTTTTCAAATATACGGCGGTAAGGAAATAAGCGAAAGACATCGCCACCGCTATGAAGTTAATATCAAGTATGAACCTGTATTAAAAAAAGCCGGAATGAATATTGTCGGAAAATCTCCTGATGGTAAGTTGCCGGAAATAGTTGAAATTTCCGATCATCCGTGGTTTATTGGTGTTCAGTTCCATCCGGAATTAAAATCCAAACCGTTTGAACCGCACCCGCTATTTGTTGCGTTTGTTAAGGCGGCAATTGATAATAGTAGATTAATATAGAGGAAAAAATGAGACTTACAAAATATATATTACCATTAGCTATTTTAATTTCTGTATTCACAACAGATGCAAAAGCTTGGAGTTTTAGCGAATGGTATGAAGATTTAAAGATTAATATTTCAGATACTTGGCATTGTGGTCGTTGGGATGCTTATGTTCCGTTTTATGCGTGGCATAATCGTTGGACCTATGATGATAAGCATTTGGATAAGTATAATGAAGAAGCTTGGGGATTCGGTTTAGGTAAGGGAATTTGGAAAGGAAATGAATGGCATGGTTTATATGCTATGGCATTCAAAGATTCTAACTTCTATTTAGAAACAATGATAGGATATGCTTATCAATATAACTGGGATATTTCCGACAGCGGAGATTGGAAATTGGGAGCAGGTTATACAATCGGTGTAACTCAACGCCATGAATACAGTTATATTCCGGTTCCTCTTCCGTTGCCGGTTTCTGGTATAACTTATAAAAACGCATCATTACAAGCGGCTTATGTACCGGGTGTTAAAAATGATGGAAACGTATTATTTATGTGGTTAAAATATACTTTTTAATTTTTGAAAGGAAAAACTATGGAACAGAAGAAAATTAAAATTAAAGATTTTGAAATCGGTAACGAATTACCGATAGCTCTCATTTCAGGTCCATGTCAAATCGAAAGCCGTCAACATGCCATTGATATTGCCGGTACTTTAGTAGAAATCACTAAAGATTTGGGTATTAACTATATTTTCAAAGCTTCTTTTGATAAAGCGAATCGTACTTCTATCAAATCTGCACGTGGTGTAGGAATCGAAGAAGGTATGAGAACTTTCGAAGAAATTAAAAAGTTATATGATTGTCCGATTTTAACAGATGTTCACGAATGTGCACAATGTGAAATTGCTGCCGAATATGTAGATGTTTTGCAAATTCCGGCTTTCTTGTGTCGTCAAACAGATTTGGTTGTTGCAGCTGCCAAAACAGGTAAAGTTGTTAATATCAAAAAAGGACAATTTTTAGCTCCATGGGATGTTAAACACTTGGTCATGAAAGCAGTAGATTCGGGAAATGACAACGTATGTTTAACAGAAAGAGGAACATCTTTTGGTTACAACACTCTTGTTACCGATATGCGTTCTTTCCCGCAAATGGCTGCTGATACAGGTTGTCCGGTTATTTTTGATGCTACACACTCTGTTCAACAACCGGGTGGTTTAGGCGGTTCTACCGGCGGTAATCGTGAATTAGCTCCGGTTTTGGCCAGAGCGGCTGTTGCCGTAGGTGTTGCTGCCGTATTTATGGAAACACATGACAATCCTGATAAAGCATTGTCAGATGGTCCGAATAGTATGTATTTGAAAGATATGAAGAGTGTAGTTGCTAATTTGATGGAGTTTGACAGAATTAGAAAAGCTATGAAATAAACATATTTTTCTAAAAAATAATAATAAAAAGAGGGTTTATAAAAAAATCCTCTTTTTTTTGACAAAAAGATGTTGACAAAATAAACAAAAAGAGGTATATTCTGTATCAGATAATCGATTATTCTATAAATATTAACCAAATAAAAAATTTGCTTTATGAAAGAAATTGCAAAAAATCAGAGTGTAGTAGTTATCGTACGTGAGAAAGCACATTACGGATGCAGCAAGCTCCATTACGGAGACTTTGACAGCCCGTATCTTGCGATGTTTGTACCGGCTATTAAGGAAGAGGATGGTTCATACACCGACCTTCGCACCGGCAACAAGATTGAGCTCGCTAAGAACGACGAAGCTTGGGGTGTATTCCCTGGTTCGGTCTTCGAGTACCCAGACGGTGAACAGATTCTTATCTCCCGCAAAATCAATCCGGAGAGAACAGTTATCACCTTGAGTGCCAACGAGAAGGAATTCACGTTCCGCGAGACAAGTATGTGCAAGCACAAAGCTTTCTACTACAAAGCTCCAGAGAAGAAGCCTTGGGAAAAGTAATCCCGCCGGTTTCTGCAGAAGATTACCCCCCTTTCTCTTAAATGAGAGAGGGGGTTCCTGTTTTTAAATAATACTTGCTAAAATTAACTTTTCCAATTAACAATATTTATATGCAGTTTGTAGATGAAGGATATATAGTAAATTTAAGAAAATACGGAGAAAACTCCGTAATAGTTACTGTTGTTTCTAAATATCACGGCCTTTTAACCGGTTTTGTAAAAGGCGGAATGAGTAAGAAAAATTTAGGCATTTATCAACTTGGAAATCTTATTCGTATTGATGCTTATGCTCGAATTGAAGAAAATATGCTGTCCTTCAAAACTGAAATGATACAACCGGTTGCCGTAAATTTTATGAATAATCCGCAAAAATTGTCTGTTTTGTCAGCAATGTGTTCTTTATGTGTTGCTTGTTTGCAAGAAAATGAAAATTTAGAACGATTTTATTATTACATAGACAGTTTTTTTCAACTTATAAACCAAAAAAACTGGCTTGTTCATTATGCTTTTTTTGAGTTTTATTTGCTTGAATATTTGGGAATAGGGCTTGATTTAAGTGAATGTGCCGACACCAGAAAAACAGATGATTTAGAATATGTGTCACCTAAGAGCGGAAAAGCCGTATGTAAAGAATCGGGCGAGCCGTATAAAGAGCGACTGTTTTTATATCCTCACTTTATTGTGGATAAAAATTATAATCCCGATACTTGCAAAGTGGCGGATTTGCTAAAGATGACTGCATTTTTCCTCAATAAAAACTTTTTTCAAATCCACAGCTTGAAATTTCCGATAAACCGTGCTAGTTTGTTGGAAAATCTAGATTTGTAAGAGAAAAAATGTCTGAAATTGAACAAAAAATAAAAGATGTGCAATTAGCCGAAGAATTGAGCAAAAGATATTTGTCTTATGCTATGTCGACTATTGTATCTCGTTCGCTTCCCGATGTTAGGGATGGACTTAAGCCGGTTCATCGTCGTTTAATGTATGCTATGCGTCAATTACACTTGGATCCTAAAGCCGGTTTTAAGAAGTGTGCTCGTGTTGTCGGTGATGTTATCGGTAAATATCACCCCCATGGAGATAGTGCCGTTTATGGGGCTATGGCTCGTTTAGCTCAAGATTTTTCAGTAAGATATCCGTTGGTTGACGGGCAGGGAAACTTTGGTAATATTGATGGCGATGGCCCTGCGGCCATGCGTTATACCGAAGCAAGGTTAACCGACTTTGCAATGGCATTGATGGAAGGCTTAAACGATAATGCTGTTGATTTTATGGATACATACGATGGAGAAGAAAGTGAGCCGTTAGTTATGCCTGCGGCAGTTCCAAATTTGCTATGTAACGGAACGTCAGGTATTGCTGTTGGTATGGCAACTAATATTCCTCCTCATAATTTGAGCGAAATTTGTGATGCGTTGTTGTATTTAATCGAAAATCCTCAATGTGAAATTGAACCTTTAGTCAAAAGAATTAAAGGTCCTGATTTTCCTACCGGAGGGGTTATTGTTGATAAATTTTCAACAATTTTAACTTCTTATACAACAGGGAAGGGAACTTTCAGAATCAGAGCCAAGTGGGAAAAAGAAGATCTCGGACACGGACAATATCAAATTGTTGTAACAGAGATTCCGTATATGGTTCAAAAAGCAAAATTAGTTGAGAAAATTGCGGAACTTCTGATAAATAAAAAAATTCCTCTATTAAACGATATCAGAGATGAATCGGCACAAGATGTTCGTATTGTTTTAGAACCGAAAAGCAGGACTGTTGATGCAAATTTATTGATGGAACATTTATTCAAACAAACAGATTTAGAAAGCCGTTTTAATATGAATATGAACGTGCTTGATTCTGATGGTGTTCCAAGAGTTATGAGCATTAAAGAAGTTTTACGCGAATATCTCAATCATCGCCATAATGTTTTGATTAGAAGAACAAATTTCCGTTTAGATAAAATTAATTACAGATTAGAAATTTTATCGGGATATTTAATCGCTTTCTTAAATTTAGATAGAATTATTGAAATTATTCGTAACGAAGATGAACCTAAAACCGTTATGATGAAAGAGTTTTCTCTGACCGAAAATCAGGCAGAAGCGATTTTGAATATGAAACTTCGTTCATTGCGCAGATTGGAAGAAAGTCAAATTCGTGAAGAGTTTGACGACTTAACCAATGAGAAAAACGGATTAGAAAGTCTGTTGGCAAGTGAAGAAAAACAATGGATTGCGATTGCGGAAGAGGTCAAAAATACTAAAGAAAAATTTGGCAAAAAAACTGCATTAGGTCGTCGTAGAACAGAATTTTCCGAAGTTGCCGAAATGGTAGAAGTTCCTATTGAAGCCTTAATCGAAAAAGAACCTATAACAATTATCTTGTCACAAAAAGGTTGGATTAGAGGATTAAAAGGACACTCGGACTTAAAAGGTGACTTCAAATTTAAGGATGATGACGAATTAGCGATTGCAATACATGCTCAAACAACTGATAAAATAGTAATTTTAGACAGTTCAGGAAAATTCTTCAATATTTCTGCAAATGATGTTCCTACCGGACGTGGTTTTGGTCAACCGTTGCGTTTGATGGTTGATATAGCTAATAACGATAACGTGGTTACAATGTTTGTATTTGAGCCCAAAGCATCATATTTATTAGCTTCGAATATCGGAAGAGGTTTTATTGTCGACGAAAACCATATTATTGCCCAAACCAAAAACGGACGCAAAATTATGAATGTAGCTGACAAGGAAAAAGCAACATTTTGTGTAAAAGTTAATGGTGATATGGTTGCCGTGGTCGGAGAAAACAGAAAATTGTTAGTTTTCAAGACTGAAGAAATTCCGACAATGGCTCGTGGCCACGGAGTTATTTTGCAAAAATATAAGGATGGCGGATTATCCGATATTCAGTTCTTCAATGAAGCTGATGGATTTAGCTTTAATCGATCCGGTGGTATCGGAAATGAAACCAATCTTTTGACATGGTTAGGACACAGGGGACAAATAGGAAAACTTGTGCCTTTCGGTTTTCCAAAAAACAACAAGTTTTTCAACTAGATAAAGGAATATATTAAAATGCCGGTTTATCAGTTTAAGAGTTATGGAAATGTTCATAATCCTGATAAACTGGTCATTTTTATTCATGGATATCGAAGTTCGATGAATGGAGTTCTGGCCGAAGCAACCATTTTATCTGCATTGATAAAAAATGCGGTTATAGTTACACCACAATCAAATAAAATAAGAAAAAACAATAATGTAAGAGAGTGGTACAATGTCTCGGAACATGATAAAGAGCACAAAAGACGCAATCCTAATACTCCGATAGACGAAGTTGTTGCAATATATAATGCAGCCGGAGAACAGCTTTCGGTGCACGCTTCCGAAATGAATACATTTATTGATGAGATACAGGCATTATATGGCATAAATGATGAAAATACCTACATTATCGGTTTTTCTCAAGGGGCGATGATGGCAATATATACTTCTTTGAGCAGAAAACAAAAAGTAGGGGGCTGTATAGCTTTATCAGGAATTGTTGCCGGAAAAGATTGTTTAGAAAAAGAATTGTATTCATATCCAAATGTTTATATGTTTCATGGAAAAGATGATGTCACTGTTCAATACAAAACTTTAAATTTCTCATTAGACTGGCTCAAAAAACACAATATAAACGTAAAAGCATTTAGAATTGACGATTTGCCGCATATTATAAATCCGTCAGAGATTGTACAAATTGCAAATATAATAAATGGTGACAATTAGTTTACAAAGTCAACAAATTCAGATTGTATAAAATCAAATAATTTTCAGTGCTTTATGATAGAGAAGACTCCCCTAAAATATTACACATATTTATCGCATAATCTATCTTATGTATAGTTTAATTTATTTTTATAACGGATTGATATAAAATGATAATATTTAATAATAAGATGACAAAATTGAAGAAACCGTTACAGAATTGAAAAATGAAATCCAAATCCGATGATAGTAAGAAAAGTTATAAAACATCTTTTCTGCGGCTATTCTGTTTCAGATGCCATTATTTTAATTGCAAATCTGACACGTATATCACTTACAAAGCGGCGGATATCAGCTGCTTTGTGTAGTTTTGTTGCGGATTGTTAAATATATCTTCGGTCGTTCCTTGTTCGACAATCTGTCCGTTTTTCATAACAATAACCTTGTCAGACATAGCTCTAACCGCTTTCATATCGTGAGATATAAATATGTAGCTTATATTTCTTTTATTTTGAATATCTTGCAATAACTTTAGCACTTGAGCCTGAATTGTCACATCAAGCGCAGATGTAGGTTCATCTAAAATCAATAATTTAGGCTCTAAAATAAGTGCTCTGGCAATAGCTATCCTTTGTCGCTGTCCGCCGGAAAATTGATGAGGATATTTCTGCATATCTTTGGAAGATAAACCGACTTCTCTTAATACTGACAATACTTTGTTTTTTCGTTCTTCTTTCCTCATATCAGGGTAATTTACCATCAATCCTTCGCTAATTATGTCTTCTACGTTCATACGAGGATTTAAAGAATTATATGGATCTTGAAAAACAATCTGTATTTCTTTGCAAAGCTCCCTGCTCTTATACGAAGTTATCGTTTTATTGCAATAAATAAAATCTCCGCTATATTTATTAAGTCCGACCAACGATAGTCCCAATGTACTTTTTCCGGAACCAGATTCCCCTACTATACCTAATGTTTGCCCCTTATTAAGACTAAAAGATACATCATTTACGGCATTTAGCATTTCGGTTACTTTACCGAAAAAATTCTTTTTAATCGGAAAAGATACTTTTATGTTTTTAACATCCAATATATTCTCATCACTTGTTTTATTTATATTTTTCAAAATGTTAACGGAGTTAATTAAAGTTTTGGTATAATCATTTTCAGGATGATTAAATATCTTTTCCGTTATACCTCTTTCTATGATTTTTCCGTCTTTCATTACCAAAACTCTATCTGCTATTTTACGTATAACTGATAAATCGTGACTAATGAAAATTACAGACATATCAAGTTTTTTTCGCAAATCCAGTAATAGTGCGATTATTTGCTCTTGAACGGTTACATCAAGTGCCGTTGTAGGCTCATCTGCAATCAAAATTTCGGGATTGTTTGCGACAGCCATTGCAATCATTACTCTTTGTCGTTGTCCTCCTGACAGTTCAAAAGGATATGCGTTAAGCCGATTTTCTACACCGACCAATTTCAACAATTCCAGAGCTTTTGTTTTTGCTTCTTGTAGGGAAATATTTTGATGTAATATAATGGTTTCGGTGATTTGTTTTCCGATAGTATGCAACGGATTTAGTGAAGACATCGGTTCTTGAAAAATAAAACCTATTTTATTTCCTCTGACTGCTCTCCAGTCTTCTTCGCTATTGTGAGCCATTTCTTTATCGGATATTTTAATTGAAGCACCGTCAAGATGTGGAAAAAGTCCTAAAACAGATAGCGAAGTTAATGATTTTCCGGAACCGGACTCCCCTACTATTCCAAGTATTTCTCCTTTTTTTAGCTCAAAACTAACATCGTCTACTACTTTTCGTCCATCGGAAACAGCAATATTAAGATTTTTTACTTCTAATATATTCATCGTTGTTCCTTTCTGGTATCAAGTGCATCTCGCACCCCCTCACCTATAAAAATCAACAAAGTCAACAGAGTAGAAAGAACAACAAATATAGAAATGCCTATCCACGGAGCTTGTAAATTATCTTTTCCTTGTCTGACTAAATCGCCGAGAGACGGATATTCATGAGATAAGCCTAAACCGAGAAAATCGAGCGCTGTTAGAGCAACAATGGCTTCGGAGATAAGAAAAGGCACAAAAGTTATTGTCGCAACCACTGCATTAGGCAAAATATGGCGATATATAATTCTCCAGTTGCTTACTCCCAATACTTTGGCTGCTTTTACAAATTCAAAATTACGAGTACGCATAAATTCTGCTCGAACCATACCGGTTAGAGATGTCCAAGAGAAAAACAGAAGAATAATTAATAAGCTCCAAAAAGTAGGAATAAACATACTGGCGACAATGATAAGTATGAACAGTTGCGGTAAAGATTCCCAAATTTCAATAAATCTTTGCATTATAATATCTGTTTTTCCGCCGAAATATCCTTGAACAGCACCGGCAATAATACCAATTATTGAAGAAACAATAGTTAAAACAAACGCAAATGATACTGACAAACGGATGCCGTAAAGTATTCTGGCCAATATATCACGCCCCTCATCGTCTGTTCCCAACCAATGTTGTTTACTGGGAGGAGCCGGTGTCGGAGTTTTCATTAAAAAATCAACCGTATTGAAAGAAAACGGAATAATCGGCATTATCATCCAACCGTTATTTTCTATATTATTGATTATAAATTCGTCTTTATAGTCTGCCGGTGTCGGAAAATCGCCACCGAAATCCGCATCGGTATAGGTTTGAAATATCGGAAAATAAAGTTTATTTTTATATGATACAATCAAGGGATTATCGTTTGCAATGAATTCGGAAAAAAAGCTTATAACCATAATAACAGCAAACAAAAGAGCTGAGTAATAAGCTCTTTTGTTTTGCTTAAAATGTTTTATGGTATTATTGTGCGACAACTTCTTTTGTTTCCTCTAAAGGTATCGGTTCTTTACTCATTTCTGACAAAGATTCAACCTTTGCTTCAGGAGCAACATTTACTTGCCCTTCCATAATCTTTTGACCTTCAATTGTTTTTTCTTCTAAAGGTAGCATTTCCGGCTGTTTATTAATAACAACCTCTTCCGGTAATAGTCCTGTAGCCTTTGTGGGAAGTTTAGCCAAGCTTTGGAAGTTGTTTTGATTCCACATTCTTGACCAATCATTATATCTTTGGAAAGATTTTTGAGCCACATTGTTGTTATAAGGTACAGAATTTAGTTTATCCCTAATCGCTTGTTTTGTAGTTTTAGAAGAGCTAACCCCCTTAAATTCTTCACAATTTTCACCATTAAATTGTTGATTTAATATATCCGGAATTGAACATATCATTCTGTTAATGGTGAATTTTTTGCTTTCAGAAGAATATATTGCTACCGAAGCCATTTTTCCATTCATAAAATTCTGAACTAATGTTGCATCTTTTTCGCCTAACAAATCATCCATACCGCTTAATCCTTGTATAATAACGGTTGTATTATCAAGTTCTCCTGCTTTTTGGAGGTTTTGCATAAACTGCCCCAGTTTACCATATGCACACATCGTTTGTCTGAAATACGCATTACGTTTTTCAACAACTTTACGACGCCCTACCCATTCTTTATTATTTTTAGGTAGCCATTCACCTATACTCTTAAGTTTACACATATCGTCATATATAAACATTTCGGATGGCATATCTAAATATATAAAATAGGCATTATTTCCCCTGTCTTCTGCAATATTTTCCATAGCAATATCAAGCTGTTGCAATGAATCTACAATATACAAACCATTATATGACATACCGACTATCGGGGTTTCGGACGGATCATAAATAGATTTTAGTCCTTTATATAAAGTTTCAGGACCATGTTTTAACCATCCGCTTTCTTCTATCCATTGAGCCATAAGCACATAAGCTCTGTCAAATACTGAATATATAGGTGTATCTAATGTGGCTGGACTGGTAATTTTGGTAACGCAACGATATACATTATCTTTGTTATTTTTGCGGCATAAATTTATCCCGTGAGATTGATAAGCACTTATCTTATAATCTTTGGCCTGATAATCGTCTATCATCTTGCTGTTTTTTAGATATGCTTCAAAAGCATTGCGGTTTTTAAATTGCCAATAGCTATCCTTCATAACTTGTGTTTGCAAATTGTCCAAAAGATTTTCAGGAACTTTATAATTCAAGCTGTCTGCGGCATTAATATAAGGATTGCTACCGGATACATAGGAATTGGGATAAAGTTTAAAGCCATATTTAGCATAAAATCCCAACATAACTTCTTTTAATTGGTCTCGATAAGCTTTTCCTGCTTCTTTATCTTCTAAGCTGGCAATGTATCCGTAAGCCGGAAGATTAGGCATCATAATATTAATTACCTTTTGTCCTTTTTCGGAATCGCCATTCATTGCCGTTTTTTCTTCAATCTTAAATTCCGGTTTATCATAATTTTGGTGCATCATTACTGCCCCAAACAAAAAGGCGGCCGAACAAGCGATAAAAAAGCGAATTTTTTTATTGCTGAAAAACAAGACAACAAATGTAATAAAAGCTAATGCTAATGATATATAGGTTTCCGAGTGACCGGTGGTTTCAGCGGCTGAACTGAAATTTGCAAAATGGGCAAACATTGCCGAACTGAACATATACATTATTCCGGCAGATACAAGACTCATCATCATAACAAAACCGGAAAAACAGAAATAGATAAAAAAGGTAACAGCCGCAATTATAATCAACGAAGTCAGAACCTCCGGACGCATCATCGGAAATGCACTGAATATATTTCCGGCGCCGGCAGAGGCAAACAAAATAAAATTGGTTGCGAGCAAAGATATTCCTGTCACACTAAAGAATATCAAATTGAGCCAATAGTATAAAAACGGATGTTTTTTAATTTTACGACGGCGATATCTTTGAGCAGGTGGTTGAGCATTAGGTTGCGGAGACTTTGTTGACTCCATTACAACTTTGTCAAAACTGGGTTCTTTGCGTTCAAAATCGTTCATGGTCTTACCTTAATCATAAATTGTTTTTTTCAATATAAACAAATATATTATATATTTAAAGCAAAAAACCTCAAGATTGCACAATCTTGAGGTTTTTGTTTCAATGACAATAAAACTATTATCTTGAGTAAAATTCGATAACCAAGTTTGGTTCCATCATAGAAGCATAAGGAATGTCTTCAAATTTAGGAACAAATGTATATTTAGCTTCCATTTTCTTGGTATCAACTTCCAAATAAGCAGGTGTTTCATGAATGCTTGATTCTAATGCAGAAACAACCATATTGATTTGTTTAGATTTTTCTCTTACGGAAATAACATCACCAACCTTAACCATATAAGAAGGAATGTTAACTCTTTTGCCGTTTACCAAGATATGACCATGGTTTACAAATTGACGAGCAGCGAAAATTGTTGGAACAAATTTTGATTTATATACCAAGTTGTCCAAACGAGATTCTAAAATACCAACCAAGTTTTCAGCTGCGTCACCACGACGACGAATAGCTTCTTCATAATATTTGAAGAATTGCTTTTCAGAAACGTTACCGTAGTAGTTCTTCAATCTTTGTTTTGCTTGTAATTGTGTACCATAGTCGGTCAATTTTTTCTTTCTTGCGCCATGTTGACCCGGACCATATTCACGTTTTAATAACGGGCTTTTCGGATCACCCCAGAGGTTTGCATGAAGACTGCGTGCAATCTTTTTCTTTGCATTTACAATACTTTTCATTTAATTTTCCTTAAATTTGTTATTTACATTATTGTCCCGGTATTTTCTCTTTTGTTCAAAGAGAAAAGGGATACAAAAGTATCCTCATTCCCAGAAGTGGTTGCAATGTATTATATTTTATAACAAAATGCAAGCATTATTTTTTTATTTTTTTCATTTTCTCCGGAGATACAATTCCGCCTGAAATAATAAATTTTAATGCTTCCTCAACCGACATATCCAAGAATATTACATCTTTTACCGGAACAAAAATTAAAAAACCTGACGTAGGGTTAGGAGTTGTGGGGATAAAGACATTAAGCATATCTGTTTTCAATATATCTTTCACCTCTCCTTCGGTATCTGTGCTTACCAAACCCAAAATCCAGATACCTTTGCGCGGATATTCCAACAATACAACTTTTTTGAAAGCAGAACTTTTGTTAGATAAAAAAGTTTCAAAAACTTTTTTTAATAGTGAATAGATACTTGATATTAATGGAATTTTTCTAACTACCCATTCTCCAAGTCGAACAAAAAAATCACCGACAAAACCAGCTGCAAACATACCGATTAGGGTCATAAATAATGCTAAAATTATGATACCCAATCCCGGAATTGTATATGGTAAATTGTCATAATATTCTTTTATTTGCGGAGGTAAAAGATTATTTACTCCTCCGTCAACCCACTCAATAATTTTATATGCAACATAAAATGTTACGGCAATCGGTGCTGTTACCAATATTCCGGTAAAGAAATATGCTCTTAATTTTGCTCCCAACTGCATAAAACCATGTTTTTCCTGCACATTTTGAACAGCTTGTTTCATTCTTTCTGCTCTTTTATAAACTTCTTCAGAACGTTCTTTATTCATGTTATATCCTCATAGCATCGTCAATTATAAATTGCGGAGTAGTAACATTTTGCCAAGTATTGTTCCGTAATACTCCAACTAAATTAAAACATTGTCCATGTCCGTTCAACAAAGCTTTTCCCATTTCATTATCAGCAGCCCTAAAAGCCATAGCCTTGAGATATCCGCCATTTATGGAGGTGAATATACAACGAATATGTCCGGCTCCGACAATATCTGCTTTTGATAACAAAGCATTTGTTAACATAATTTTTGGTTCGCTGTTGCCTGATCCAAATGGTTCAAGGCTTTCTATGTGTCTTGCACTATCAACGTTTGCGGCAGAAACATCCATTATGCCGTCAATGTCGATTATCGGAGTTAATGATTCGTCTTTGATATTTTTTGAAATATACTCTCCGGCAAATTTTCTGAAATCTTCAATTTTATCTTCGTTCAATGAAAATCCTGCTGCCATTATATGTCCGCCACCTTTGGTTAAAATTCCCTTTTCTTTTGCAGACATAATCAAAGCTCCGATATCAAGACCGGATATTGAACGGGCAGAACCTTTTACCTCGTCACTTTCTATCGACATTACGAAAGAAGGTAAGTTGTAACGTTCTTTCAACTTTCCTGCAACTATACCTACAACTCCCTGATGCCAATCATTACCATAAACAAAAGCCATCGGATATTCTTGTGGTGTTCCTTCTAAAATTTCCATTGCTTGTAACAAAACATAATTTTCTATTTCTTTGCGTTGAGTATTGCATGTATCTAACTCTTCGGCTATCTGTTGTGCTTGTTTTTTATCTTTACAACAGAGAAGTTTGTTGCCCAGTGAAGAATCCCCTACTCGTCCGCCGGCATTTATACGAGGTCCGAGAACATATCCCAAATGATATGATGTAATTTCATCTTTAATAGAAGATTTTTCTATCAATGCATTGATGCCAACATTTTGTTTTTTTGCAAATATATCTAATCCGGAACGAACAAAAGCCCTATTCAATCCTAACAAAGGAACTACATCGCAAATAGTTCCTAATGCTACTATATCAAGTAAGTTTCTCAAATCAGGTTCTTTGATTTCTTTTGTATAAAAACCCATATTTCGTAAAGCTCTGTTAACCGCAACCACAGTCATAAAAACAACCCCGACTGCCGCCATATATTTCAAATATGGATTTTCGTCACTTTCATCCAATCTTTTAGGATTGACCAAAGCGTATACATCTGGAAGTTTTGCTTCCGCTTCGTGGTGGTCTAAAACAATTACCGATAAGTTTTTTTCTTTTGCATAATCAAATACATCAAAAGCTGTTGTTCCGCAATCGGTAGTAATCAGCAATTCGGCACCTTGTGATAAAAAATCATCTATTGCTTTTTTGCTTGGTCCGTATCCCTCTTCTCTGTCCGGAATATGTATCATCGGATTATTGCCTACATTTTCTAAAAACAGGCGTAATAAAGATGATGATGTAGCACCATCTACATCATAATCTCCGATGATAGCAATTTTTTGTTTATCAACTATGGCTTGGGCAATTTTAGCGGTCGCCTTTTCCATATCTTTCATACAGTATGGATCGGGCATTAAATTTTGTATTTTAGGATTGAGAAAATGAGGAATTTCATCAATGGGGATTTGTCTGTCAGCAAGGATTTTAGCAATAAAAAAAGGGAGATTGTACTTTTGAGCAATCATTTCCACTAAACGCTCATCTGTTTTTGAAAAACGCCACAGATTACCGTTTAGAGACTTCGTTGTCGAAAAATCAATCTCCACCAATTTATTCCTTAAAAGTTAATAGCTGATGTATACTTCGGCTCGACGATTTAAACGTTCTCCTTCCGGCATAGCTTCGCTATATAATGGACGACTGTCAGAAAGAGCTTCTATTGTTATATTTTCTTGTTTTACTCCTGCTTTACGCAAGGCTGCGGCAACACTTTCAGCTCTTTTCAATGATACTTTGAAGTTGGCTAATTTATGAGAAACAATATCTGTATCTTTCGTTCTGCTTGAAGCATAACCATAAATTCGTATTGTTGCATCGTGTTTTTTTGCCAGGGTTGCAATCTTCTTAATTTCTGCATTATATGAAGCATCTACAGAAGAACTTCCGTTAGCAAATAAAATATTCGCAATTTGATAATTTATAGTTGGAGTTTTTTTAGCCACAGATTTACGAATTATGGGAATTGTTTTTTTTACTTTTGCTTTTTCGTTCGTTTCTTTTTTGACTTCTGCTATTTTTACAACTTTTTTTACCGGCGCTTTTTCTATTGTTTCATCTTTCAGTTCAGGCATTACCGGAACTTTTGCTACTGTAGTTGTTGTTTTTTCATCATAATTTATGTTTTTAGTATCTGAAGCAATAGTTTTGCTTGAAGAAATTTTGTGTAAAGGTTGGTAATGAGCTTCTTTTTCTGTTTTTGTTTCCGACACAACTTCTGCTGTTGCACAAGCAGACAATACTGCACATAAAGTAACCATACCTACAAATTTGAGTCTGTTTGACATATTAAATTCCTCTTTTCTCTTGAACTTATTAATTCATATCGTAATTATAAAATATTGACAAGAATAAAAATAATAAAATTAAAAACTTTTAAAAAATATTTGTAATAATGTAAACATTGTTATACTATATTCTCAGTTACGAATAGAAGGAGTAAAAAATATGCCGAAAATATTTAAGGTTGCGATGATGTTGTTAGCAGTTGTTGCTTGTTCTAAATTTGATAAGCGCTATGAATTGACCATCACAGATATAAATGGAGAAAAAGCAGTTTATAAAGTTGAATTAGCACAGACTAAAGAAGAAATGTCAGTCGGACTTATGAACAGAGAAAAGTTGGATGAAAACTCCGGTATGCTTTTTGCTCTCGGTAGTTTGGCACCTAATACTCGTTCTGCAATGTGGATGAAAGATACCAAAATATCTCTTGATATGTTATTCATTGACAATGAAGGTATGATATTTTGGATTTATGAAAATGCAGAACCGGAATCTGAAAAATTAATTGTACCTCCATATCCTGCATATTCTGTTTTAGAAGTTAATGCCGGAGATGTGAAAAAATATGGTATTAAGATTGGCGATATGGTTAAACACGAATGGTTCAAAGAAGAAATTACACCTGCCGACGTGACAAAAACAGAAACTCCGGTTGCCGAAGAAGAAAGCGAAGAAGTAGCAGTTGAAGAGCTTGTTACTGAAGAGGTTGCTACTGAAGAAGAAAATAAGACAGATGATGTAAACGACGACACATCAGCCGAAACACCTGTTACAGAAAACAATACTTCTGAAGAAATTGTTGAAAACAAACCGGTAATTTTGGATTAATTTTTTATCATATAAAAAACAGGGGGGATAATCCCCCTGTTTTTGTTTAGATTAGTTACAATTTTAGCAATGATTGTATCTTTTTTATCTTTTGTTTCAGTTCTTTCATTTTCATTTTATATTTTTTGCGTCTTTTACCAAAACTGAATATTTTTTTTAATTTATATTTTCTATACTTATCTTTGTATTTGCTATAATTGATTATTTCTTTCAATATATACTCTTGTGATGAAATATGATTGTTAAACAAGTTTTTCTGTTTATTTAGTTCATCTGCCAATGAATTAACATACAAAGTTTTTAATCGTAATTGGTTTTCATATTCAGACATAGGCTTATGTTCGCTATTCATGGCTTCTTTTAACCATTTTAAAGCATTTTGACGTTCATAAACAATTTCGGAATTTATCTTATCATAGTCTATTGCCGCAAATTCATAACAACTATTGCGAATAATTTCTGAAGAAGCCATAAATCTGTGTTTTATACTGAATTTATGAAATAACGTATCGAAACGTGAATATACTTGCGTTTTTTCTGCAGAGCAAATGAATTCCTTATTAAATATAAGAGACATACAAACACCATGAAATGAATTAGTTAAAACTAATTTGGCATTTTTAGTGTAATATAACCACTCTTCCATTGATGTTTTATTCATATCTATTTTAATAACCGGAATCCCCATTCTTTTCTCATATTCTTGGATCAAATAATTATCAGGTTCTTTAGGACCTAAAAAGTATGAAACAATAAAATCCTGTGGGCATTTAATGTCAATACTGTCCGCAATTTTATCATAATATTCTCGGTCAATCCAAAATACCGGATCTGTATTAACTACTGAATCTATTCCCCAATCTTTCAATATTTTTTGTCCTGATTTTTCACGAACAGATATTGCATCAAATTTTTCTATGTAAAAAGCTGCTTCTGATTTATCACTTTCGGTTCCTTGATAAAATTCCAGCCCCATGCTGGCGGAACAAGCAATTTTTTTTGCATTGTTATCAGCAAAACTTAGGTAGAAGGCATCTTTATGCTTTCCTAAAAATATAGGTCGCCATACTTGATCAGAGCCAACAATGAACGTGTCCGTAATATTATTTAATTGCGGTAGTTCCGAATATTTATATTCTTGTGTATAATCAAGATATTTATCAGCAAATTTTTTAAAATGTGAAGACTTAAAAAATTCCATTTTGTGTCTTGGTGTTGCCTGATTCATATACAAAATTAACTTGTTAGTGAAACCGATAGTCTGTAATGCTTTTTGTAAAGCAAAGCCTGTAATCATGGCGCCATAATTACTATAACTCCAAAAGTTCAAAATTGCGGCATCTATTTTTTTATTTTTACAAAACATATAATTATCTTCAACTGACATTTTAGCAAAATTTTGAAAAAATTTATCTCTGTACGAATTATGTCGTGTTGATCTTATGATATTATAATTATGTTCGGTTGCATCATTTAACTGTATATGTTCACATAAAATAAAGTCATCTTCGACTTTTTGAAATAAATCATTTCCTTGCTCATTATTAATAATGATGATGCTTGTTCCTTTTTTATCATCCTTACTTTTATCAATTCCCCAATAATCTCCAATAGTTATATCGCCTTGTCGAGGAATTTTATTAAATACGCAATTACCGCAACTTTTTCTTAAGCACAAATCTGTAGCAAAAGCTTTTATAAAGGATAAATCTGTACCTTTTATGTGTTTTCCGTTGATATCCACCCAATAACCATTTCCCCAGCCATTATATTTATCACGTAGGTTTAGGCTGTTAACAGCATCGCCATTAGTATATTCTTTCAAAGATTTTTGCAGCACTTTTGCTGATGGAGTTCCATGACAAATTAAATCCAAACAATATAAATTATTATAATTTTTATTTAAGAATGATTTTAGTCCGGCATTTTGACAAGGAGTTCCGCTAAATAAAACTAATTTTGAAGAATCTAAATATTGTTTTATTTTACTGTAACAATCTTTAATTTCGCTTTGAACATATTTTGATCCTCGCAATTTTGCCAAATCAGTATAATTATTGATAATGATATGTTCTACACTCCAATCAGAAGTATATGCAGCACCGCATACCACTCCGTCATTTTTTAAAATATATTCTGCAAATATACTAAAAGCACCTCCCGATGAAGAAACATATCGTGTTGTATCATCAGCACGAACAGCATAACATTTAGGATTATCACAATTTATGTATTTAGGATTGTTGATAGGACATACATTAATACATTTTTTGCATTGAATACATAAATCATTATCTATATCAGGATATAAAAAACCTTCTTCATCAATCTTCATATTTATTGCTTTTTGAGGACACGCATTGAGGCATGCAGCACATCCGCAACATTGTTTCATATCATCAATAATCAACATTATTTAGCCTCTTTTATTTTTAAAATAGGAATAATTCCGAAAAGTTTTATTTTTGTAGTTTTAGGTTTATGTATAATTTTAAACAACGTAAAACCTAAAAATGTTATTTTTTTGTTTTTAGTTTGTTGTTTTTCAATATTTTGCCTTATTCTCTTGACCTCTTTTTCAACCTTTTTTTTAATTTCAATCTGTTGTTTCTCTCTATTTTTATAATTTTCAAAACAATTTATCATTGCTACAATATCTCGTGTCTTTTGATTATCCGAGATTTGTGTTCTCATTATTGAGTGTAAAAAAGTGTCTTCATGATCAAATATTCTTTGTGGAGAGTTCCAAACTTGTAAATTACTGTGAGAACCTTTTCTAACAACACGTTTAGCCAGGCTTTCTTCTGTATAACAAGCCTTATACTTTCCAGCTATAGGAAATATCATTTGAAAATTTTGCCCACATTCTCCTTCATAAATATCTCTGTCAGGTACGACATCTAAAAAAGCAGAGCTTCGAACAATATTTCCTATTCCTCCCCATAACATTTTAGAATGTCCAAATAAACAGTCTTCATATAAGGTATCATTTTCTTCATGAATTCGTCGTAGTTGTCCGATAATTTTATTGGTATCGCTTTCGTCAACAGTATCAACAACATTAAATCCTATACCGCAATCAAGATTATTTTCCATAAGTTCTACTTTTTTAGAAATATGGTTCGGATATAATATGTCATCGCTATCAGGCCACATAAGATATTCGCCTCTAAATATTTTCAAACCTTTATTAAGAGCTGCGGCTTGATTTTTGTGAGGTTGTTTTATGTACACAACCTTCCAACCTTTTTTTTCCAGTTTGGGTTTATAAGTTAAAAATATGTCTTCTGTTTTATCTGTTGATCCGTCATTAACAAAAATAAATTCAACATCTTTGTAGTCTTGTTCCACTAAAGAATCAAGATATCTGAATAAAAAATTTTCGCCATTAAAACAAGGTGTTATCACAGATATAGTTCTCATTTTATTTTCTTTCTGAATATGGGAATAACGTTAAATAAATAATATGTTTTTCTTTTCAAATATTGACTTGTACTATACAAAGTAACAAAAAATAATTTAAATATTTTTAATTCAAATATGTCATTTTTAATGGTGTAAATATTCTTATTTTTTTCAAATAATTCTCTGTTTACAGAAGCTAAAAACACTCGTGTGATATTATTAAATATTTTTCTGACATATTTTTTGCCATATCTGACAGTACATCGTTTAAGTGAAGATGTTATATGTAAAATTATTCTATCTTTCCATATTATCGTTTTGTTGCTTTTCTTCATGAATTTCAGCAATATTTTTAGTAACTTTACATACTCAACCTCATAAGTATAACGAGCTTTATTATTGGATTCCAAATATATACTTACCAAGGAATTTTCGTGGAAACGATAAAAATATAAAACATCAGATAACAGATATGTGTTATTCGATGACATTAGATAGCACATTTTGAAATACATATCTCCTCTATAACGTACACAGGGAATGCGAATTTTATTGTTTTCAATTATTTCCTTTTTAAAAAGTGCTGCAGTTATCAAATCGTTATAAACTTTATTGACCTCATACAACCCATTTTCTTTTATCGACAGAAGACGGTGTTTTCTTTTTTGATGATATCCGAATGTTTTATAATTACATTGAACAGAATCCGCATAATTGGTTTCAATAGCTTCAACCATTTTTTCGATATAAGTATTTTTGACATAATCATCTGCATCAAGAAAAGCTATATACTTTCCTATAGCTGTATCTAAACCTACATTACGAGCAACTTCCGTTCCTTCATTTTTCTTATCTATAACCTTAATTCTATCATCTTGAATGGAATATTTTTTTATTATTTCTATACTGTTATCCGTAGACCCGTCATTGATACAAATAATTTCAATATTATTTATTGTTTGATTAACGATGCTATGTAAACATTCGTCCAAATATTTTTCTGCATTATAAATGGGAATAATAATGCTTGCTATTATTGATTCATTATTTCGCATATTTCTTATTCTCCTTTACAAATTCAGTAACTTTATTACAAAATCTTTTATTGTCTCCAAACGTTTGGCATAGTTTTCTAAATCTCTGGATATAAATATTTTTTGGTCAGGTCTGACTTTTATGGCTCCTCCTGAATAAGCAATCATATTAACAAGTTTTTCCGGATATTTGAATTTGTTTTCATAAAAACCGATAACAAAACCTTTGGCTCCGGCATCAATCCTTTCAATATTTGCCTGTCGACACAGTTGTTTTATTTCTACTGTTTTAAGCAAGTTTTCAACTTCTTGAGGGATAGGACCAAACCTGTCAACAAGCTCTTCTCGCATATCTAACAAAGCATCTGTATTTTCCAATGAACCTATACGTTTATATAATCCTAAACGCACCCCTAAATCACGAACATATTTTTCGGATATCATAATCGGAACACCGGTTATAATTTGCGGGCTCCATTCTTGTGATGCTTTTTCTTCCATAGCTTCGCCGTTTTTAATACGAGCAATTTCCTCTTCAAGCATATGGTGATAAAGAGCTATACCTACATCTTTTATATGTCCGGATTGTTCTTCTCCTAAAACATTACCGGAACCGCGAATGTCCATATCATGACTGGCTAAAGAAAACCCTGCCCCCAGACTGTCTAATGCTTGCAATATATTTAAGCGGCGTTCGGCAATCGGTTTGAGCATCTTTTGTTGCGGAATGGTGAAATAACAATATCCTCTCACTTTTGAACGACCGATACGGCCTCGTAATTGATAAAGTTGAGCCAATCCGAACATATCTGAGCGATGCACTATCATTGTATTTACACTCGGCATATCAATACCGGATTCAATAATTGTAGTTGATAGCAAAATATCGGCTTTTTTATCTACAAAATCATTTATAACATCTTCCAACTGTTTTACCGGCATTTGCCCATGAGCAACCAAAACTTTGGCATCAGGAGCTATCTCTTGTAATGTTTTTTGAATCTCTGGTATATCCGAAACTCTGGGACATACGAAAAATGTTTGTCCTCCTCTATATTTTTCTCGATATATTGCCTCTTTTATCATTACTCTGTCAAAGGGCATAACAAAAGTTCGAGCCGCTAATCTGTCAACAGGAGGTGTGGCAATTATACTCAACTGTTTTACACCGGTTAATGATAGTTGTAATGTTCTGGGGATTGGAGTTGCCGTCAATGTAAGAACATGAACATCATCTTTTAAGGATTTCAATTTTTCTTTGTGTGCTACTCCAAAATGTTGTTCCTCATCTATTATTAAAAGTCCTAAATTATTAAATTCCACATTATCTGCCAATAAAGCATGAGTACCGATTACGATATCAACAGAACCATCTTTCATTCCTGCTTTTATTTTTCTGGCTTCGGTTACTGTGGTTAAACGAGATAACATTCCTACACGCAGAGGGAAACCGCCCATTCTTTGCTTGAAATTCAGATAGTGCTGACGGGCCAAAATAGTAGTAGGAACAATTAATGCAACTTGCCCTCCGGACATTGCTACCGTAAATGCAGCTCGTAATGCTACCTCGGTTTTTCCAAATCCTACATCTCCGCAAACCAGCCTATCCATAGGAATACCGGCTCCTAAATCGCCTAGAACATCGGCAATTGCATTAAGTTGATCATCAGTTTCATTATACGGAAAATTTGAACAAAATTCATCGTATATTCCGTCTGATGCAATAAAACACTCAGCTTTCTTTAATTGTCTTCTGGCGGCAATGGCAATAAGTTTTTCAGCCAATTCTTTTATACGTTTTTTAACTTTAGCCTTTTTAGCTTCCCATGCGACACCGCCTAAAGTATCAAGTTGAATGTTTTCATCATCAGCTCCGTAACGAGATACCATTTCGATATTTTCAACCGGAACAAACAGTTTATCATCATTGGCATATATAATTTTTAAGCAATCATGATCCGCACCGCCGGCAGAAATATTTTCCAACCCCATAAAACGCCCTATTCCGTGCTCTAAATGAACTACAAGTTCTCCGATATTTAATGATGAAACATCTGCAATAAAGTCTTTTGACGTTACTTTTTTGTAATTGCGACGATTTTGTTTAGGCCCTAAAATATCTTGTTCAGAAACAAAATAATAACTGTCTGTTCTAAAACCATGAGGAATATTAATAATAGCAAGCACTACACTTGTTTGTGATTTTAACTCTGCTTCTTTCCAGTTTTCGGCGAAAGACAAATTTATTTTTTCTCCGCAATTTTCATTTAATAGTGTAAAGATACGTTCTCGAGAACCGGCTGAATAGCAGCAAATTATACGCTTTAACTTTCCATACTCAATTAATGTATTTGATAATTCTGTATAAACTTGTGACGGATTTATATTTTTAGCTGATGAAAAATCCCGTACCGGAACAGTTTTTATATCAATATTGTTATCGCTGTCCGGCATATTCAAACTATTGAACATAATGTTTGCTTTAGGCATAATTTCTTCAATACGCATAAACATCAATTCGGGAGAAACCGGTCGATAATTATCAACCTCTTTATTGTTGTTTTTTATACTTAAAGCTTCTAATCTTGCCTGATAATGGTCGATAATACTGTCATTTTTTGACTTTAATGCTGTTTCAAAATTTCGTCCGAAAACTATTGCAGCTTGAGGAACATAGTCAAATATTGACGGCAATTTTTCTTCATAAAAAAATGGCAACCAGTTTTCCATTCCCATATATTTTTTAGAATTGGAAATTGCTTCATAAATTTCATCATTTTTGGTAGCAACACCAAAGCTTTCACGATAGTTTGAACGAAAGTTTTTAACCGTATTTTCGTCTAATACAACTTCACCTGCCGCTTGAAATGTATAGTATTCTTTTTCACCGGTTGTTCGTTGAGATAAAACATCGAATGTTCTTATTTTTTCAACTTCATCACCGAACAAGTCAATACGTAAAGGATTGTCCGTACCGACAGGAAAAATATCTAAAATATCTCCTCTTACGGCATATTCTCCGGGTTCCATAACTTGTTCAACTCTGGTATATCCGTTAACCGAAACGTAGTGTAAAAAAGCGGCAAAGCTTAACTCCCCTCCTACTTTTATATGCTTTACGGAATTTAGAAAGACTTTTTTCGGTGGCAACTTTTGTATTGCAGAACCTACACTGGTTAAAATTATGCGATTTTTTTTACTTGTAGGATTATGTGCTAAATAAGCTAAAACATTAACTCGTTCTGCTACTATATTGACATTTGGAGATATTCTGTCATACGGGACGGTATCCCAAGCCGGAAAAGCTAAAACATTTACATCGGGAAGTATATACCGTAATACTGATACAATTTGCTCCATAGTGCTGCCGTCTGAAGCAATATAAAGGATATCCGATGAGCTGTTTTCATATAGTTGTTTTATGACAAAAGCTTCGCTCCCGTCAACAATGGAAGACAGCGATTTAATTTTAGAACTAATTTTTTTTAACCGGCTAAACATATTTTTTCATCTTGTTATTTACATCTATTCTGAAAATATATACAATTAGTTATTAATAGCAACAAATTTTAAGGTTTTGTGCAATGCGTCCGTCTTTTTTGTTTCCTTTATTTTCTAATATTACTAACATTTCCGGTGTAGGGGATAAAACGGCAAAATTGCTTGCAAATCTCGGAATAAACAAAATAGGAGATGCTATTTGGCATTTTCCGCATTCTTTCATCAAAAGAAAACTTAAAAATTCACTTAAAAATGCGACTATCGGAGAAGTAAACACATTTTGTGTTAAAATCATTGAACATATTGCTCCGCAAAGAAAAAGCCAACCTTACCGTGTATGGGCGGAAGATGAAGCAGGAGAACAGATTTCCTTATGTTTTTTCAAAGTTTATGAAACATCTATTGAAAAAAATCTTCCTGTAGGAGAAAAGCGTTATATCAGCGGAAAAGTTGAAAAATTTAATAATATCTTACAAATGAGCCATCCCGATTATATTACTAAAAATCTCAATGAAATACCGCAATATGAACCTGTTTACGGTTTAACAGCCGGAATTAGCAACAAGTTTATAAATAAACTTACAAATCAAGCATTGCAACGTGTACCGATACTGGCAGAATGGCAAGAACCTGTTTTTTTGAAACAAAATAAGTTTCCATCTTTTAATCAGGCCATTATTGATGTTCATAATCCTAAAAATATGAACGATTTATTGCCAACATCTCTATCAAGAACACGTCTTGCTTATGACGAACTGCTTGCCAATCAATTAGCCTTGGCTATTGTTCGCCAAAAAGTAAAAAAACAAAAAGGGCGTAAAATTGCAGGAAACGGGCTTTTGCGTAAAAAAGTAATAGATGCCCTTCCCTTCAGACTAACTGATGCACAAGAAACGGTATTGAAAGAAATCTTTGCAGATCAATCATCTGACAGCAGAATGTTACGTTTGTTACAGGGAGATGTGGGGAGCGGGAAGACCATTGTTGCACTACTAACAATGCTAAATGCCGTAGAATGCGGATATCAAGCTACAATCATGGCTCCCACCGAAATTTTAGCCAAACAACATTTTGAAAGCATTGCTCCCATTTGTGAAACAATAGGAATAAGAGCAGAACTTTTAATCGGAAAAACCAAAGGCAAAACAAGAGCAGCAATTATACAAGATTTGGCGGATGGAAAAATTGATATCTTAATCGGTACACATGCCTTATTTGTCGAAGATGTTACTTTTAAGGATTTAGCTTGCGTAATTATTGATGAGCAACATCGTTTCGGAGTTCATCAACGGCTTAATTTGGCAAACAAAGGAAACAAAGCTGATATTTTGGTTATGACTGCAACTCCTATACCTAGAAGTTTAATTTTAACCGCCTTCGGAGATATGGAATATTCAAAAATAACTCAACTTCCTGAAGGACGTAAACCGGTTGACACAAGAGTTATGCCTCTTAATAAAGCTGATGACATTATTGCAGCATTAAAATCAAAATTAGATAATGGGACCAGAGCTTATTGGGTTTGCCCTTTGGTAGAGGAGTCCGAAAAAATTGATCTTGCAGCTGCAGAAAAACGTTTTAAATATCTGCAAGATATTTTTGGCGACAAGGTCGGAATTATTCACGGCAAAATGAAAGAAAAACAAAAAGATGAAATAATGGAACAATTCAAAAGCGGTAAGATAAATCTGTTGGTTGCAACTACCGTAATTGAAGTTGGGGTTAATGTTCCCGAAGCTACTATTATAATAATCGAACATGCTGAACGTTTCGGATTAGCACAATTACACCAGTTACGCGGGCGTGTTAAAAGAGGAAACTCTGCCGCCAGTTGTTTGTTGTTATACGGTTTTCCTTTGAGTGACACAGCCCGTGCCAGACTTAAAATTATGAAAGATACCGAAGATGGATTTTTAATTGCGGAAGAAGATTTGAAATTACGAGGAAGCGGAGAAATTTTAGGAACCAAACAGTCAGGTTTTTCTAACTTTAAAATAGCAGATATGTCAGTTCATCAAAAACTACTCATTACAGCAAATAAAGATGCCAAGATGATTATTGAACAAGATATAGATTTAAAATCCCCACGGGGAGAAGCACTGAGAACATTACTCTATTTGTTTGAAAAAGATGATGCCGTAAAAACCTATCTGGCCGGATAATTAACTTCTGCCACGAAATTTATTCTTCATCGGAGCCTGTTGACTTAAAGTCATATTTCCTTTTTCATCATGCACAATTCCGCGTTTTTTCAGCTGTTGCTGATGTCTTTCCATAAATGCTTTTTCAAAAGAAGACAACTCATCGCCGTTATTCATTCTGTTTTGTAAATCTTTGCAAATTTCGTCATACATATAAATTTGTTGAAGTTTACGTGTCTCTGTCATTCTGGCAGCATTTGCGGTTTGAGCTATACTTCCTCCGCATTGATAATATCCCTTGTCATTGATATATGCTATATAAAAGCCGGTAGGAGAAGTTTTAGAGGATTTTTCGCTTTCATATTTCGGCAACAGTCTGTTAATATAACCTCCTCCGACATTACCTTGCATGGCAATGCGTCCCTCTTTATCGAAAGAATATGTTATACCGCTCGGAGTTGTATATTTTTGTTGTGTTTGTGCTCTGACATTGTCAAAATCAATCGTCTTTTTAGCCTCCGGTTTGAGAATATTGTTCATATAGGCTTCAGCACCACTTTTATCTATATATTCTAAATCATCAGACAATTTATTGGTAAATTTTCTATCTTGTTCGAAAAAAACTGCTTTCATGTCATCTCGAGAATATTTGTATATCATATTGAAAGCAACAGCTCGAGAAGATACATTTTCAGCTACTTCAACCGGCCAACTGTTACGTTCGGCCGTATTTTCTATCATTTTGTGATACAAAATGCTGTCCTTTTTGCTAACGGGATTAACTTGATAAGTTGAGTGAACAACCTCAAAATTTATACCTTTATATTCTCCGGTTATCAGCTCATCAACAGCATTAGTTTGCTTAGGTGTTTCTTGTACGGACAGCTCTATTTTGTGCCCTTCCGGAGCATCTTGTTTTTCGCTTAATTCTCCAGCCTGAACATTACCGCCTAAACCTATTACAGCAGCCGTCGTAAGAAACCAAGTACGTAACCCCATGATTGCAAACTCCTATAAAAAATATAGTTCATATAATAACACTTTTGTTTATTTTTGTCAAACATATTATCCTAAACATTCGACTGTTTTGTGTTCGGTGGAGAAGTCTTTTACAAGAAAAGTGGTTACCGGTGCTTGAGAATGTTTGCTGAACAACAAGCCATGTCCTAAACACAAACCTACTTCTATGTTTATATCCGTTTTACATTGACTTAGATATTCAGCCTGTGAAACAGGGTCGCAGCTGGGACCGTTAAGTTCCGTTGATAATTCTTCGCCTTTTAATCCGCTTTGTTTACAATTGATACTAAATACTTCAAACCCCTCTGATACCAAAATTCTCATCAGATTTTCCGCATACTTTTGCACTCCCGCACAATTTGCTATGCCTATTTTCTTATATCCCGAAAGATGGGCAAAACGTATCAATTCTTGTAAACGGGATTTATCCCTTGCTTGAGCGCTGATTATCATTGTTTCAATATCTGCTTGATTGTATTGTATCATATTTTTACCTTTTTCTGCCTTATAAAAATATCTCCCCGAAAAAATCGGGGAGATAAAATATTTATTGATCCAAGAAAGAACGCAGTTTGCGTGAACGGCTCGGATGCTTCAATTTTCTCAAAGCCTTAGCTTCAATTTGACGAATACGTTCACGAGTAACATTAAATTGTTGCCCTACTTCTTCTAAGGTATGATCAGTATTCATACCGATACCGAAACGCATTCTTAATACACGCTCTTCTCTAGCGGTCAAAGAAGAAAGAATGCGAGTGCAAGTTTCTTTCAAATTTGAATGAATTGCGGAATCAAGCGGCTGTAATGCACTCTCGTCCGGAATAAAATCGCCGAGAGATGAATCATCTTCATCACCTACCGGAGATTCCAAACTTACCGGTTCTTTGGCAATTTTCATAACTTTGCGAACTTTTTCAAGCGGCATAGACAAACGAGCAGCCAATTCCTCGGGAACAGGCTCACGTCCCATTTCTGCCAACATTTGACGAGATGTACGAACAAGCTTATTGATTGTTTCAATCATATGAACAGGAATACGAATTGTACGAGCCTGATCTGCGATTGAACGTGTTATTGCTTGTCTTATCCACCAAGTGGCATAAGTTGAAAACTTGTATCCGCGACGATATTCAAATTTATCAACCGCTTTCATCAAGCCGATATTTCCTTCTTGAATAAGATCAAGGAATTGTAAACCTCTGTTTGTATATTTTTTAGCGATTGAGATAACCAAACGCAAGTTTGCTTCAATCATTTCTTTTTTAGCTCTGTCTGCTTCTCTTTCGCCTTTTTTAATCGTATCAACCATACGGCGATATTCATTAATCGGCAAACCGCATTCTTGAGCCATTTGTGCTACACTGTCACGTAATTCAACAATTTCAACACCATATTTGGTTACAAACTCTTGCCAATGTTTATCTTTTTTGCGAGATACATTTTCCAACCAATTTGGTGACAATTCGGATTGTTGATATTCGGCCAAAAAGTCTTCACGTTTAATTTTGCATGCCAAGGCATAACGTAACAATTTACCCTCAAGTCCCATTAAACGCTTATTTAATTCATTAAGTTGTTCAACGAGCTGTTCAATTCTACTGCTGTTTAGATGAATTGAACTCATTAACTCAACCAGTTCTTTTTTGATTTGAGAATATTTTTTCTCCAAAGTCGGCTTAATTGTTTGACCCGAAATTATAGCCTGAACTCTTTGATTTTGGATTTTTTTCAAATCGTCATAGTAGCTTGATATTTTGTTTAAAATTTCAAGAACAGGTTCCCAAAGAGCTTCTTCCATAGAAGTAATGGATGCAGAAGTATGGCTTCCGACCTCTTCATCATCTCCGCCATCAACATCTGATACATCATCACCGTCTTCATCTGTTTCGTCTTTATCATCGATGTCATCTACATCATCCGAATTAGAGTCAACGGTATCTTCCAAATCAATATCTTGATCTAAATCTTCATCTAAATCATCGAGATTATTCTCTTTATCGGCAATTTCAGCCGTAACCTTATCTAAATCGACAACTGCGGTCTCTTCTTCATCAAAATCCATAGCTTCCGGATCGTCGCCATACATCATTTCCAAATCAACAACATCACGGAGTTGCATTTTTCCGCTGACTAAATCATCTCTCCAAGTTGCGATTGCTTTAATAGTCATCGGACTTTCGCACAATCCGTCAATCATAACGGTTTTGCCGGCTTCGATACGTTTTGCTATTGCGATTTCGCCTTCACGAGAAAGCAATTCAACACTTCCCATTTCTTTAAGATACATACGAACGGGATCATCATACCGTCCCATATCTTTTTCGTCAAAATTACCGGATTCATCATAATCATCAGAACTGTCTTCTGCTTCCTCTTGCTCAAAACTGTCGGCATCTGACTCAGAAATGATACTTATACCGAGATCTGAAATTTCGGCCATAATATCTTCGATATGTTCAGATGATTCTTTATCGGAAGGAAGAGCTTTGTTCAGTTCTTCTACGGTAATATAACCGCGGGTTTTTCCCTTTTCAACAATACGTTTAACCGCACTGCCGAGGCTGTCAATCAACGGCGCATCTCCTGCACCGGATTCGTAAAAATCTTGATTATCTGTTTCTGACATTCTTTTTCCCAAAAAATCGATTTTTGATGTCCTGTTATAAGGACAAATAAATTGCTAGCGTGTTCCTTTTACTTATTATTTACATCGTTGTCAATAAATGGTTTGAAACACAATCTTTCAACACTCAAATAAATCTTGCAAAAACAATGGATTAGAGTATTAATAAAATTAAATATTTTTTTCACTGAGTAGTGATATTCGGTCTTTTTTCAACATTTCGTATCGTTCAAATACATCTTCGGGAAACGACTCGGAGTTTTCCATAATTCGTAAACATTCTTTTATGTCTTTTTCAATTTGTCCGAGCTGTATTTCTATAATCTTATTACTTATTTCTTCGCGCAATTTGCTGATAAACGGTTTTTGCTGTTTTATCATTTTTACTTCCCAAAGCGAAGAAGCAAATTTATCCATATTTTCATCAACCAATTTTTGCCAAAAGATATCCGCATTCAAATTTTCATTTTCTTGGCAAATATCGGTGATTTTATTCCAAAAAACATTGAGCTCCATATCAGGAATTTCGAACATACTCACTTTTTCTTCAAATTCGCTGATTAGCTCCGGATGACAGACAAACGCAGAAAGAATAAAACGAGCAACTTTTTCATCTAATCCGTATTTTACAACCAAATTTTCTTTCTTTTTCGGTTGACGGGAGTTTGGTGCAGTTTTTTTATTCTCATACGGCTTTGAAGATACACCACCTCGCAATTCCGTATATATACGATTTTTAATATCTTGAAGATAATATCCGCGAACTTTTTCATCAGTAATCTTTGCTATTTCTTCATAAATATTTTTTTCAAATTTAGCTTTTTGTTCCGGAGTATCAATAGGTTGTGCTTGCAAGCTCTTTTTCCACAATAAGTCAGCTAAAGGCATTGTTGAAGTTATGGCTTTTTCATATTCTTCAGCCCCTTTTGATTTCAAAAACTCATCAGGATCCATTTTGTCGGGTAAAAATACATATTTCAAAGAATATCCGGGCTTTAATATCGGTAAAACCCTATCCACGGAACGAACAGCAGCTCTTATACCTGCACTATCTCCGTCAAAACACAATGTCGGTTCAGGGCAAATTTTCCATGCCTCTTGTATTTGGTCTTCGGTCAAAGCTGTTCCTAACGGAGCAACCGCATAGTCAAAACCGAATTTTGATTGTGCAATAACATCCATATAACCTTCACACACAATAATTCTTTTGTGTTCATAAGCCTTGTCACGAGCATAATTCAAATTATATAAAATTTTGCGTTTATTAAATATGGGAGTTTCCGGAGAATTGAGATATTTAGGCTCTTCTTTACCCATCACTCTTCCCCCAAAACCGATTGTTCGATTACGTTTATCAATAATCGGTATCATTACGCGATTGCGGAAAAAATCATAAACTTTTGAATTTTTCTCGGAAAGAACAGCTAGACCAAGTTCTATCATATCACTTTCCGAAACATTTTTAGAAGACAAATAAGCACGAAGACCGTTATTGTCCGGAGCATATCCCAGTCTAAACTTTTTAATTATATCTTCATCAAAGCCTCGAGATGTGAGATAATTGAGAGCTTCTGCCCCATCGGGCAAAAACAGATTTTTTTCAAAAAAACCGACAGCCAGTTCCATAATCTCAAACCAAGAACTGCGATGCTTTGCCTCTTCTTCATTTTCTTTATTAAATTTGGGAACTTTTAATCCGGCTTTATTTGCTAACTTGGTTACGGCATCCATAAACGGAAGTCCGTTTGCTTCCATTTCAAATTTGATTATATCACCATGTGCTCCGCATCCGAAACAGTGGTAAAACCCTTTTGCCTCATTAACCGTAAAAGATGGCGTTTTTTCATTATGGAAAGGACACAGACCGGTATATTCTCGATTTTTGCGAACGAGTTTAACCTTCGCTCCAACAACATCAACAATAGATACTTTAGAGCGAACTTCATCTAAAAAACGATAAAAGTCTGTGTTTTCCATTATTTCTTACTTGTTTAATGCAGCTTTAATTTTTCCGCTTGCAGCACCAAAATCCATTTGTCCGGCGTAAGTTTCACGCAATTTTGCCATAACTGCTCCCATATCTTTCATAGATGTAGCATTGAGCTCGGCAATAATATTATTGATTGCGGTATCTACTTCTGCTTCGCTCATTTGTTTAGGTAAAAATCCTTGAATAATTACTATTTCACCTTCTTCTTTTTCGGCCAATTCCGGACGATTTGCTTCACGATACATTTTAGCAGACTCTTGACGTTGTTTAATCATTGTTTGCATCATAGACATTAAATCTGCTTCGGCAGCACATTCTTTTCCTTTACCACGGGCATCAACATCTTTTTCCTTAATTCCGGCCAAAATCATACGAGCTGTACTCAATTTTACGGTTTCGTGATTTTTCATTGCTTCTTTAATAGCATTTTGAATATCTTCTCTTAACATATTTATCTCCTATAATTCACAGATTTTATAAAAAAATATACTCATTAAACAAAAAATGCAACAACAAAGATATTTGCTTTAATTTTAATAAGTTGAAATCTACAAGTTTCCCCCGTAATACTGAAGTAGATGTCGAACATCTCTCTAGTCGGTTTCTTCTGTAAATCCGCTATTCATCCTGTTTGCTAAAAACTTCATTCAACTACGAAAGAAGTTTGATATCTTCGCTGGAGGTAAACATAAATCTTTTCATTTCTGTAATATTATTACCCAAAAGATTTCCTACTTCATAACCTAAAGAGCTACCAACTACACGGCCCCTCTGCTTCTCGTCTTGCAAGATAATCGTCATCGGTAACACCAAGCTTACGCAATGCCCAATCAGATGCTCCAAATGTAGCACCCGACAATGCTTTTCTAGGAGCATAAGTTATGACGGTCGATTACAATATCATAATATTATATAGTTTCGCTGTTAGTTATAATAACGAAGGAAATATTCCTACCGTTTGCAAGCTCTTATAAATTACCATTAGCAGATAAGTTGCTAGTGGTCTTTTATTTTCTCGACAAATATTCAATATTTACCATCCCATTTATCATCTTGTCCGTTAGAGGCAGAGAATAAGGAACAGATAAAACCAACAGAGACAAAAATACAAAAACCAATTAAAATATAATCATACATATCATCTCCCCTATTTCTAAACCAAGCACAAAAATTTCTAATTTTTTTTACATATCATATATCAAGTTTACACATATTATTTCTGTCTTACAAGTTGACATTTTTCATTATTGTCATATTTTGACATTACTCAAAAAACGTAACAAAAAAATACTCGCAGTTTTCTGCGAGTATTTTTCTTTGATTTGATTATCGATTAAAATGCCCAAGACAAGCCGAACATTGCACGATAATCAGTTTCTGCGTCTTGTTGATGTTCCGGATTTAAGCGAACTGCTATTTCACCCTTAAACAAAACATCTTCTTTTATTTCTCGGTTGTGATACATCGCAAATTTATATTCTCTTGCGGATGGTTTCAAATCTGCTCGAACATTTTCTCGATATATCTTATCCGAATAGTTATCTCTGCCGGTTGCTATATTAAAATCAGCATGACCGTCATAAATACGCAACGGTGAAGAAATTTGGAAGCCGATTACATCGGTTTTGTTCAAATTATAATGACCATCCAATGCAAAGCTGCTACTAGCCAAACGTGAAG